>CAVEJY010000115.1:0-7164 GCA_963616155.1 Acutalibacteraceae bacterium | reverse complement strand
GTACATTCTTGCAATATATTGATGTTGCAAAGAGTCAATATCTCTACTGATACTGCCTAAAGTACTGATTGCTACAACATTAGGTGTAAATATCTGGAAACAGTACAAAATGCTCTCTAAAACTCGGATAATATAAGGACGTCCTTGAAGGTTATGTTGTCGTGTGTGGCCGTAGCCTACATCTTCTTCTTGGGCAACGAGAGGAGGAGGAAGGTGCGGCCCATCTTCGTGTTGATGAGCTTGCGGAAAAGGTGGTATTCCCGGGTGTAGTTCTTCTCGGGGAGGGGGAAGAGCCCGCGGGCGTAGAGACGCTTGATGTTCTCCTCCAGACGGCGGCGGCTCCTGGTCGCCACGATGGTGTCGTAGAGATAGTCCATGGTGAGCTGGGCAATGCGGCGGCCCAGGGCAGTTTGGTCGTTGCCGGGCAGGGTGCTGGCGATGTCCTGTAGGTGGAAGATGATGCGCTCCATGTCTGCCAGCTGCCGGATTTTGGTCCGCTTGTCTGCCGCCGTCGCCGCACAGTCCTTCTTGCCACGGCGGAAATAGGCCTTGGAGCTGGTTTCGATGACGCGGTCGGCGCGCAGGAAGAGCTGGGGCGTGAATTCCTCGTCCTCCTGCCGGATGCCGGGCGTGAAGCGCAGGCGGATCAGCAGGCTGCGGCGGAAAAGGTAGCTGCAGGCGGAGGCGCGCAGGCTCTTGCTGCGCAAGTAGACGGCACCGCTCACGGGGGCACCGTATGCGCAGGGCACCTCCGCCTCGGGCTTGGAGGTCTCCTCGAAGTACACGATGTCTGGCTCATGGTATCTGGCGATGTCGAGACAATGCTCGTAGGGAACCCTTACGAGGCAGTCGTTGCCGTCAAGGAACTGGACGAACTTGCCCGTTGCCATCTGGAGCCCGCAGTTCCTCGCTGCCGACTTGCCCTGCCGGCGCTGGCGGATATAGATGATGTCGTCCTGCCATTCCTGGAGGCAGGTGAGGGGAGAGGGGGAGCTGCCGTCGTCGATGAGGATGACCTCCCTTTCCTTGGGGTTCAGCGAAAGCAGCAGGATGCTTCTCAGGCATTCCCGCAGGTACTTCTCCTCACAATCGTCGGCGACGATGATGAAACTCACCAGTGTCTCCTGGCTATATGGCAGTTCTTTTTGTTGACCTTGCATTTTATAGTATGAATGTACTGATTTTTTAATTATAATGTAAAAATGTGACGAATTGTTAGTGCAAAGGTAATAAAAAGTTTAAAAAAAAAGTAGTTTTTGTTTTTTATTTCAGATAAATTTGTTAACTTTGCGAATGAAAAAACAAAAATAGGGTTATGACATTAGTCATCGTAGCGATATTGCTGATGGGATTTCTCCTCGTAGCGACGGAGAACATCACCAAGGTGAACCGTGCTGCCGTCGTGATTTTCGCAGGGACGGTAGGATGGGTTCTCTACGTCTGTTTTGGCATGGACTTCGTGACCACCCAGCACGCCTACGATTTCTCCCGTTTCCTGAATATGGACGGACAGCATCCCATGCCCGCCACCAGCACCACCGTCAAGTACTTCATCGCACATAAGGTCTTCTTGCCCTATGTGGGGAGGGCGGCGGAAATCGTGCTCTTCCTCCTGACTACCATGACCATCGTGGAAATTCTGGACAACAACGGATGCTTCGACTTCATCCGGCAACTGCTCCGCACCCGCAACAGCAGGCGGATGCTCTGGACGTTGGCGTGCGTGACCTTTGTCATCTCCGCCAACCTCGACAACCTGACCACCACTGTGATGATGCTCACCATCATGCACGGTGTCATCCCCAGTCGCAGGCACCGTTTGGTGTACGGCAGCGCCATCCTGCTGGCAGCCAACTGCGGCGGTGCATGGACGGTGATAGGCAACCCTGAGGGACTGGTGCTGTGGAACACCGGGGCAGTCACCGCCACCAAGTTCTCCATGGTCTTGCTCCTGCCCTGTATGGCGGCATGGCTGATTCCCACCTTTATGATTTCCAGGATGTTGCCCGAACGGGTGGAGACGGAATGGATAGTCATGCCTTATCGTGGAGACGACACCCGTCTCAATGTGTGGCAGCGTCTGCTCATGCTTTTCGTGGGCATCGGCGGACTGTGGTTTATCCCCACCTTCCACAGCATCACGAAACTGAGTCCCTTCCTCGGCGCACTTTGCGTCGTCTCCATCCTGTGGGTGGTCAACGAAATCTTCAACCGCAAGCTCATGAACATGGACGCGATGGTGGAGAGGCGCACGCCGCGCGTACTCCAGTATGGCGTCATCCAGATGATGCTCTTCGTCATGGGCGTGATGCTCGTCATCGCTGTCGTTAGGGAGACGGGAGCCCTCACTGCCATGACCGACTATCTCGGTATCTGCGAGAGCAATCCCTATGTATGGCTGCACGGTATGGCGGCAGGAGTCGTCAGTACGGTACTCGACAACTTCGCCACGGCGATGAGCTTCTTCTCGCTGCAGGATGTCGTGGGGCTGAACGACCCGTTCCAGACGGCCATGACCGTCTACAGCAGCAACGGCATCTACTGGCAGGTCATCGCCTACTGCGTGATGGCAGGAGGCAACGTGCTTGGCATCGGCAGTGTCAGCGGTCTGGCTTTCATGAAGATGGAGCGTGTGCGCGTGGGATGGTTCTTCGCCAACATCGGCTGGAAGGCACTCCTCGGCGGGTTCGTCGGTCTTGCCATCCTCTGGCTGTCACACAACCTCGTGGCAGGGACTGTCTATATGACCATTTGATGTAATCTTACAGGGGGGGGAGCATAGGCCCCGGACACCAGGGAATGGTGTACCATATATATTATAAGGTATATGGAAGGAAAAAACTAAATTTCCAGCAGAAAGAAATCCATTAGTAATCATTATATAATTAAAGGTTTTTAGTTATGGCAAAAATTAAGACAATAGGTGTTTTGACATCAGGAGGTGATGCACCGGGTATGAACGCGGCGATTCGCGCAGTAACTCGTTCTGCTATCTACAACGGTTTCCAGGTGAAGGGAATCTTCCGTGGATACGACGGCCTGATCAACGACGAGATCAAGACTTTTACCACAGAAAACGTCAGTGGCATCATCGGCACGGGTGGTACCATCCTGAAGACCGCCCGCTCCACGGAATTCATGACAGAGGAGGGACGCCAGAAAGCTTACGAGAATATCCAGAAGGAAGAGATTGACGCACTGGTGGTTATCGGTGGTAACGGCTCCTTGACGGGTGCCATGAATTTCGCCAGCGAGTTCGATATGTGCTGTATCGGTCTCCCCGGTACAATCGACAACGACCTTTACGGCACGGACAACACCATCGGCTACGACACGACCATGAACACCATCGTGGAGTGCGTGGACCGCATCCGGGATACCGCCCAGAGCCACGAGCGCATCTTCTTCATCGAGGTGATGGGACGAGACGCAGGATTCCTGGCGCAGAACAGTGCCATCGCCAGTGGCGCAGAGGCAGCCATCATTCCCGAGGACTCCACCGACGTGGACCAGTTGGCGCAGTTCATGGAGCGCGGTATCCGCAAGTCGAAGAAGAGCTGTATCGTGGTGGTGTCTGAAAGCCCCAAGTGCGGTGCCCTCTACTATGCCGACCGTGTGCGCAAGGAGTTCCCCGAGTTCGACGTGCGCGTATCCATCCTCGGCCACTTGCAGCGCGGCGGCCGTCCATCCGCCCGTGACCGCATCCTCGCTTCCCGTACCGGCTGTGGAGCCGTGGAGGCCATCATGCAGGGACAGCGCAACGTGATGATCGGCGTGCGCAACAATGAGGTCGTTTATGTGCCGCTGTCAGAGGCCATCCGCTCGGACAAGCCTTTCGACAGGAAACTCATCAAAGTGCTTGATGAATTGAGCATCTAAATGTTTCAAATCTCACTAAAAATGTTTTAAAGAGGATAAAAACTTTAATTTATTTTGGAGTTTTCATGAATGTTTGTTACTTTTGCAAGCAACTTATCATTTATGAATAATGATACAGAATATAAAATAGTTAACAATTTAAACTTATAGCTTATGTCACAAATTAACGGACGCATTTCCCAGATTATCGGACCTGTTATCGACGTTTATTTCGATACCAAGGGCGAGAACCCTGAGAAGGTGCTTCCAAGGATTCACGAAGCTCTAAAGGTGCAACGTCCCGACGGGCGCGACCTGGTCATCGAGGTGCAGCAGCACATCGGTGAAGACACCGTGCGTTGTGTGGCCATGGACAATACCGATGGCTTGCAGCGCGGTCTGGAGGTGGTCTCCACAGGAAGTCCTATCGTCATGCCGGCTGGTGAGCAGATCAAGGGCCGTATGATGAACGTCATCGGACAGCCCATCGACGGTATGAAGGAGTTGGACATGAAGGGGGCTTATCCTATCCACCGCGAGGCTCCTAAGTTTGATGAGTTGTCAACCCACAAAGAGATGCTTGCCACCGGTATCAAGGTCATCGACCTGCTCGAGCCTTATATGAAGGGTGGTAAAATCGGTTTGTTCGGTGGTGCCGGTGTAGGCAAGACCGTGCTTATCATGGAGTTGATCAACAACATCGCCAAGGGGCACAACGGTTACTCCGTGTTCGCCGGAGTGGGAGAGCGTACTCGTGAGGGCAACGACCTGATTCGCGATATGCTCGAGTCAGGCGTTATCAAGTATGGAGACAAGTTCAAGAAGGCCATGGAGGAAGGCAAGTGGGACCTCTCGCTCGTCGACCCCGAGGAACTCGCCAAGAGTCAGGCCACCCTTGTCTACGGTCAGATGAACGAGCCTCCCGGGGCACGCGCCTCCGTCGCTCTCTCTGGCTTGACCGTTGCCGAGGAGTTCCGTGACCACGGAGGCAAGAACGGCGAGGCTGCCGACATCATGTTCTTCATCGACAACATCTTCCGTTTCACCCAGGCAGGTTCCGAGGTTTCCGCCCTGTTGGGTCGTATGCCTTCCGCCGTGGGTTATCAGCCAACGCTGGCTTCGGAGATGGGTGCCATGCAGGAGCGAATCACTTCTACCAAGAACGGTTCCATCACGTCAGTACAGGCCGTGTATGTGCCTGCCGACGACTTGACCGACCCTGCTCCTGCCACGACCTTCACCCACCTGGATGCCACCACGGAGCTGTCGCGTAAGATAGCCTCTCTTGGTATCTATCCCGCCGTGGATCCGTTAGGTTCCACCTCCCGCATTCTCGACCCCCTGATTGTCGGTAAGGCCCACTACGACTGCGCACAGCGCGTGAAGCAGTTGCTGCAGCGTTACAACGAGCTGCAGGACATCATCGCCATCCTCGGTATGGACGAGCTTTCGGACGAGGACAAGTTGACCGTGAACCGCGCCCGCCGTGTGCAGCGTTTCCTGAGTCAGCCGTTCACCGTCGCCGAGCAGTTCACCGGTCTGAAGGGTGTGATGGTTCCTATCGAAGAGACTATCAAGGGCTTCAATGCCATCCTCGACGGTGAGGTGGACGACCTGCCCGAGCAGGCGTTCCTCAACGTAGGTACCATTGAAGATGCCAAGGAGAAGGCCAAGCAGTTGCTGGCTGCGGCACAAGGGTAATCCTAAAGTGAAGAGTGGAACATTCAACACTTAACATTAAAAGACAAGGATTATGCTAAAGTTAAAGATAGTTTCTCCCGAGAAGGTGGTGTTCCAGGGTGACGTGGAGAGTGTGTTGGTGCCGGGTACGCTCGGTAGCTTCGAGATCCTGAAGGATCATGCTCCCATCATCTCCTCGCTCGAAGTGGGCAAGGTGGAGTACACTACCCAGGAAGGAAAGCAGCAGATGGACATCAAGGGCGGTTTCGTTGAGGTCAAGAAAAACGAAGTAAGCCTTTGCGTAGAAGTATAGATATGGAAAAGGAAGAAGTGATGCGCCTGCAGCATATCAGGCAAACAAGCATCAGGTATAGGCAGATTTCCATTTGGGTAACGGCAGGACTGGCACTCGCCATCCTCTTTGCCTGCAGGGCCTCTGCCCGTTGTGAGGACATCCTCGTGCAGGTGGTTAATCCGCTGGTGGTGAGTGCGATATTCTCACTCGTTGCAAGTATTGCTTATGGTATGGCGTGGTCCGCCATCGCCAAGTCTTCGCCCGCCAACCTCGCCAAGTTCTACCTGGCGGCGTCGGCATTGAAGATGATGGCAGCGGCAGTGGTGTTCTTGGTGTACGTCATCGTATGCGACAAGCAGAACATCTTGGGCTTCTCGGCGATATTCGTCCTTTTCTATGTTGTCCTTCTCGCCTTCGACTGCATATTTTTTGCTCGGGTAGAGAAAAAGAATAAAATTAATAAAGAATAAGAATGATGAAACATCTCAAACAATTCCTCCTGATGGCCATGATGCTCTTCACCTTGGCTCCCGTACAGGTGTCGGCTAAGGAGAACATCGACGTAAAGGAGATATTGTGGGGTCATATCAAGGATTCTTATGAATGGCATATCACCACGGTGGGCGGACATCCTGTTGTGATCAACCTGCCTGTCATCGTCAAGACCAGCCAGGGCTGGCGCATGCTCAGCAGCGGCGACTTCTCCGAGGAGAGGGACGCCAACGGCGACCGCCCCGGTCCCTACAACCTGGTCATCAAGAACGGTGACGCGAAGGACTATCCCAACAAGGTTGTCGAGAAAGTCGGCGGGACGGAGGTAAGGCCCCTCGACCTCTCCATCACCAAGACCGTCTGCGTGCTTTTCATCGATGCTGTCATCCTGTTGTTCTGCATCCTGATACCGGCACGCTGGTGCAGGAAGCACAAGGTGGACGACCCGGCGCCGAAGGGATTCGTTGGACTAATGCACATGTTTGTCATGTCTGTCTACGAAGACGTAATCAAGAGTACGCTCGGTAAGGAAGCACCCAAGTATGCGCCATGGCTGCTTACTTGTTTCTTCTTTATCTTCATCGCCAACATCATGGGTATCGTACCGTTCCCACCGGGAGGCGGCAACCTGACGGGCAACATCGCCTGCACCTGTTTCTTCGGTGTGACGACGTTCCTCATCACCAACCTCACGGGAACCAAGGAGTACTGGAAGGAAATCTTCTGGCCCGAGGTGCCCACATGGTTGAAGGTGCCGGTGCCGTTGATGCCATTCATCGAGCTGTTCGGAATCTTCACGAAACCGTTGGCTCTGATCATCCGACTCTTCGCCAACATGA
>CAVEJY010000114.1:0-22589 GCA_963616155.1 Acutalibacteraceae bacterium | reverse complement strand
CGCCGAAGCCACTCTCCTCCTCGTCTATCTTCATATAGAATGCCTTGATAGCCTTGGGATAGTTGGTCATGATGACCGGTTTCTTGAAATGCTCCTCCACGAGGAAACGCTCATGCTCGGAAGCCAAGTCGTCGCCCCACTCGCAGGGGAACTCAAACTTCTTGCCGTTGGCAATCGCCTCCTGCAGGATGCGGATACCCTCGGTATAGGGAAGGTGAACGAAGTCGGACTGCAGCACGCCCTCCAAGCGGGCGATGAGTCCTTTGTCGATCATGCTGTTGAGGAAGTTGAGGTCGTCCTTGCAGTTGTCCAAAGCCCAGCGGATGCAGTACTTGATGAAGTCCTCCTCCAGTTCCATCAGTCCGTCCATGTCCATGAACGCCACCTCAGGCTCTATCATCCAGAACTCCGCCAAGTGACGGGGCGTATTGCTGTTCTCGGCACGGAACGTAGGACCGAAGGTATAGATGGCACCAAGAGCGGTGGCACCCAACTCACCCTCCAACTGACCGGACACGGTGAGGGAAGTCTGCTTGCCGAAGAAATCGTCGGAGTAGTCAATCTTGCCGTCCTCGCCCTTCTTGAGGTTGTAGAGGTTCTTGGTAGTCACCTGGAACATCTGGCCGGCACCCTCGCAGTCGCTCGCCGTGATAAGAGGTGTGTTGAAATAGAAGTAACCATGCTCATGGAAATAAGTATGGATAGCCATCGCCATGTTGTGGCGGATGCGCATCACTGCCCCGAAGGTGTTGGTACGGAGACGGAGATGGGCATACTGACGCATGTATTCGAAGCTCTGTCCCTTCTTCTGCATGGGATAGTCGCTGCCGCAGAGACCGTAAATCTCGATGCTGTCGCACTGGATCTCCACGCTCTGACCCTTGCCGAGACTCTTCACCAAGGTACCCACCACACTGATGCAGGCACCTGTAGTAATCTGGCGGAGCTGGTCGGCATCCACCTTGGAGGGGTCAACTACTATCTGGATATTATTAATGGTAGAACCATCGTTAAGAGCGATAAAATCTACCGCCTTACTACTGCGATGGGTACGCACCCATCCCTTGACATTCACGATGGAGTCGTAGGACGTGCTCTTGAGCGCGTCCACGACCTTAGTTCTTTTCAGTTTTTCCATTCATCTTACTGTTTAATGTTACTCAAAGGCACCCATGCGGAGCATATCCACTTCCTTCTCGGTGAGGAAACGCCAGTCGCCGCGGCGCAGGTTCTTCTTGGTCAAGCCAGCGAACTGCACACGGTCGAGCTTGGTGACACGGTAGCCGAGGCTCTCGAAGATACGGCGCACGATGCGGTTCTTGCCGCTGTGGATCTCGATGCCCACCTGAGCCTTGTCGGTCTCGTCGGCATACTCGATGGCATCCGCCTTGATCTCGCCGTCCTCCAGGGTCACACCCTCACGGATCTGGTCCATGTCGTGGGCAGTGAGGTTCTTGTCGAGGTGAACGTGGTATACCTTCTTCTTCAGGAACTTGGGATGAGTGAGCTTGGAGGCGAGGTCGCCGTCGTTGGTGAGCAGGAGCACACCGGTGGTGTTGCGGTCGAGACGGCCCACGGGATAGATGCGCTCAGGACAAACACCCTTCACGAGGTCCATCACGGTCTTGCGCTGCTGGGGATCGTCACTGGTGGTGACATAGTCCTTGGGCTTGTTGAGCAACACATACACCTTCTTCTCCAGAGAGACGGGAGCGTCGTGGAACTTCACCTCGTCGGTACGCAGGATCTTGGTACCCAACTCAGTGACCACCTCACCGTTGACCGTCACCACACCAGCCTGGATGAACTCGTCAGCCTCACGGCGAGAGCAAACGCCGGCGTTGGCGAGGAACTTGTTCAAGCGCAAAGGCTCTGTGGGGTCGATGTTCTCCTCTTTATATTCGATACGTTTCTTGAGACTGTACTTGGCATTGGGGTCATAGTCGGCTGTATGGGGACGGCCGTATCCGCGGTTGTTGTAGCCACCCTGCTGGGGACGGCCATATCCACCGCCACGGTTGTAGCCACCCTGCTGGGGACGGCCATAACCACCACCACGGTTGTAGCCACCCTGCTGGGGACGGCCATATCCACCACCACGGTTATTGTTGTAACCGCCGCGCTGCTGGTAACCGCCACGCTGCTGATAACCGCCACCGTTGTAGTCGCCGCCGCCATTGCTGCCATAGCCACCCTGTGGGCGAGACTGATAGCTGCCGGCATTGTAACCGCCCTGCTGTGGACGGGACTGGTAGCTGTTGGTGCTGGTACCTTCTTCGTCATTACTGTTGTAACGGGGACGATAGTCACCCTGTGGGCGAGACTGGTAGCCGCCGCGGTTGCTGTTGTAACCGCCACGCTGCTGATAGCCCCCGCCGCGGTTATTGTTGTAACCGCCACGCTGCTGATAGCCGCCACGGGACTGATAGCCGCCGCGATATTCGGTGCTGGTCTGCTGCAAGCCGGCACCGAAGCCCTCGGGACGGAAGCCCTCGCTGCTACTCTTGTCGCTACTGTAAGCACGCTGTGAGTTGATACGGGGACGCTGGGTGCGGCCCACACTGCGATAACTCTTCTGATAACCGCCTGTCGGGTTGAAGCCCTCACGGGTGTTCTCATTCTCAGGTGCCTGACCCTGAACTTTGTTTTCGATTTCTGAATCCATTGAATTTTACTGTTGTAATAGCCTCACGGCTGGGTTAATAAATATGTTGACAAATTCTTGAAATTAGATGCCTGTATAATTGCTGGGCGTGATGGCCATCAGCTCCGCCTTCACGCTGTCGCTCACGTCGAGACCCTGGATGAACTCATGGATGGTCTCCTCCGTCATGTGCTTGTTGGTGCGGGTGAGTGCCTTCAATGCCTCATAGGGATGGGGATATGCCTCACGGCGCAGGATGGTCTGGATAGCCTCAGCCACGACTGCCCATGTGTTGTTGAGGTCTTCCTGTAGCTTCTCCTCGTTGAGGATGAGTTTGCGCAGGCCCTTCAAGGTACTCTGGATGGCGATGATGCTATGGCCGACGGGCACACCGATGTTGCGCAGCACGGTACTGTCGGTGAGGTCACGCTGCAAGCGGCTCACGGGCAATTTCTGCGCCAGGAACTGCAGGATGGCGTTGGCGATGCCGAGGTTGCCCTCGCTGTTCTCGTAGTCGATGGGGTTCACCTTGTGGGGCATGGCACTGGACCCTACCTCGCCGGCCTTGATCTTCTGCTTGAAGTAGTCCATGGAGATATACATCCAGAAGTCTCTGTCGAGGTCGATGATGATGGTGTTGATACGACGGATGCCGTCGAAGATGGCACCGAGGTGGTCGTAGTTACTGATCTGGGTGGTATACTGCTCGCGCTCCAGTCCGAGTTTCTCGCTCACGAACTTGTCGCCGAAGGCACGCCAGTCATACTCAGGGTAAGCCACATGATGGGCATTGTAGTTGCCGGTGGCACCGCCGAACTTAGCCGTACACTTGCAGGACTTGAGGATGTCGAGCTGTTCGTTGAGACGGTAGGCAAACACCATGATTTCCTTGCCCAAGCGTGTGGGAGAGGCGGGCTGTCCGTGGGTCTTCGCCAACATGGGCACGTTCTCCCAATCCTCGGCATACGATTGGAGCAGTTCTATCAGTTCCTCCACCTGCGGGAAGAACACTTCGTCCATGGCTTCCATGACAGAGAGGGGCACACTGGTGTTGTTGATGTCCTGCGAGGTCAGTCCGAAGTGGATGAACTCCTTGTAGGCATCGAGTCCGCCGATTTTGTCAAACTCTTCCTTGATGAAATACTCCACTGCCTTGACATCGTGGTTGGTCACCTTCTCGATGTCCTTCACGCGCTGTGCGCATTCCTCTGTAAAGTCCTTGTAGATAGACCTCAGCCGAGGGAACAAGGCATGGTCGAAGGAAGCCAACTGTGGCAAGGGCAGCTCGCACAAGGCAATGAAATACTCTATCTCTACTCGTACACGGTAACGGATGAGCGCATATTCTGAAAAATAATCAGCAAGTGGCTCTGTCTTTCCCCTATAGCGGCCATCTATCGGTGAGATGGCGGTCAGCAAATCTAAACTCATATCTAATACGTATTATTTATAGGGTGCAAAGGTAAGGAAAATCATCGAAACAAGAGAGAAATAAATGATAAATTAGCTTAAAAAGAAAAAAGTCTCACAACTTTCGTTGCAAGACTTCCTTCTGTGGGCGTTGACGGATTCGAACCGCCGACCCTCTGCTTGTAAGGCAGATGCTCTAAACCAGCTGAGCTAAACGCCCTTAAAAAATTCCCTGCAATCACAAAAGCGATATACAGGGAAAAACACCCCTGTGGGCGCTGACGGATTCGAACCGCCGACCCTCTGCTTGTAAGGCAGATGCTCTAAACCAGCTGAGCTAAGCGCCCTTACTTTTCGTAAGCGGTTGCAAAGGTACTAACTATTTCTGATTCCACCAAATTTTTCTCCAACTTTTTTCATATTTTCTTCAAAAAAGTTGCTTTTTCGCTGCTTTATGGCATAAAACGGCCACTTTGGAGCACCAAAAAGGGCATTCCCCGCAGGAAATGCCCTCAATTTTAAACCCTATAAATCTTATATGGAAGATTACTTCACTACCTCAACAGTAGCACGACGGTTGTAAGATACAGGCGAGAGGTCCTTCACACCACCGTTGGCCTTGGTAGTGATGTTAGTCTTGTCAACACCCATCTTAACAAGTTCGTTGGCAACAACGTCGGCACGAGCCTGTGACAACTTCTGGTTGGTAGCCTCAGAACCGGTCTTACTGTCTGCATAACCGCTGACGAGCAACTTGGCGTTGTTGTCCTTGGCATACTTAGCAAGAGCCTCAACATTCACGAGATCCTTCTTGGAAGCCACTTTCGACTTGCCGAGGTTGAAGAATACAGATACCGGCGTGGTAACATACTCCTTCACGGTCTCGGTAGTAGTAGCTGGCTTCTGGTTGTCGAGGAGGTTCTTCAGACGGGCATTCTCTGCGTTGGCGTCGTTCAACTTGGCGTTGAGGGCGTCAAGCTCTGACTGGTGGAGAGCGTTGATGGCATCAACATCGGGAACCTTGCTCCAGGTAGCCTTGCCGAGGTTGTATGTAACACCCACCTCCACGTTCAGCACGCGGTCGTGGTTGGCGATCAAACCCTTGAAAGAGTGATCATCGTGTTTCTTGGCACCTGAGAGGAGGTCGCGGTGACCGTCGTAGTCAGCTGTGCTGAGCGCATAGTTGATGTCGAGGTTGACAGCCCACTTCTTGTTGATCTTGAACTCGTTCAACAAACCTACACCGAGAACGGGAGCGTATGTGTTGGCACTCATGTTGCGGTCCAAACCTACGCTTGCATAAGGGATGCAGTCCCAAACACGGCTCTCGTTGTAGCCGCACAACATATTGCTCACGTTGAACAGCACCTGCTCGCTAATAGTCCAGTACTTGTCGGCATTGGTAGACTTGTTCTCAGAAACCACTGAGCGACCCCAGATACCGTTGAACTTGGTACGGAGACCGAGACCGGGAGTAAACCACTTACCTACTGCAACAGAGAAACCGAGGTTGTTGCGGAAGCCCTTCAAAGGACTCTTGGCGAAACCGTTGCCTACCTCCTGGTTGCCCCAGAAAGCAGAACCGGCAACATTAGCCTGAACAAACCAGTTGCTCCAGAAAGAATTAGTTGCAACACTATACTTCTCTGTAGTGTTAGCGTCCTGGGCGAATGCACCCAGTGAGAGGCTGGCAAGAGCCAGCGCTGCCATAAACTTTTTCATAACTTCTATAATTTAACAATAATTTTTGAATTCCAATTCGATTGCAAAGTTACGACTTATTTTTCAAAATCATCACAATTCCGGTAAAAAAGTGAACTTCCCCCCTCATTTTCGCCCTTTTACCCTTTTACCTTTTTACTTTTTTACCCTTTTACCTTTAAAAAGTCAGCCCAACAGCTGTTCTATCTCCTGCTGCTGCAAGATACAGAGCACATTCTTGCCATCGGGAGTGTAGTTGACATTGCCACAGGCGAAAAGGGCATTGACGAGATTCTCCATCTCCTCATTGCCCAACACCTGTCCCTGCGGTATGGCAGCTTGGCGGGCAAGGGAAAGGGCGAGGGAACGATGCACCTCTTCCAACGAGGCAGTTCCCTTCTCCATCGCAGACGACACCATCTCCTGGACGAGTTTCACAGGATTGATGCCCTCAAGACCCGCCGGAATGGCATTGACGGCATAGCAGCCGCCTCCCAAGTCATCCAATTCGAAACCCATCTCCCCCATCTCGGGCAGGATGCCCTCCACCATCACCTTCTCGGAGACGGGGAACTGCACCACCTCGGGGAACAGCACCTTCTGGGAATGGCACTGGTGGTCGTGGAGCTGCTGAAGATACTGCTCATATAATATACGAACGTGCGCGCGATGCTGGTCGATGATCATGAGTCCCGACTTCACTGCTGTCATGATATACTTGCCCTTGTACTGGTAATGGGCGAGGGATTTCTCTGCCACCAGACTGTCGCCTTCTTCCTTCTTCTCCTCCATCCCTGCCGACTCAAAGATGTCGGGCTCGGAAAGGGCGGCATCCTGATTGCCCAATCCCTGGTAGAGTTGTTGCCAGTCTTCATCCACCACCTTCGCACTCGGACGGACGGCGGAGGGGATACTGTTCCCTGAAGAAGCAGTAGACTTGAACGGATTATAGGAAGGATTGATGCTCACCTTGGGAGCGGAGGCCGACGGTTGTGCCTGGGGGTCGAAGACCGGGATGTCGGGCTTGCCCACCGTGTCGAAGTTAATCGACGGCACGTCATTGAACATACCAATCGACTCCTTGACGGCAGCGGTGAGAATCTGCCAGATTGCCTGTTCGTTCTCAAACTTGATCTCCGTCTTAGTGGGATGGATGTTGACGTCAATGTCCTTGGGGTCTACGTCGAAATAGATGAAATAAGGCACCTGTTCACCCTCCGGGATGAGACGGTCGTAGGCAGCGAGGACAGCCTTGTTGAAATAAGGATGCTTCATGTATCGGCCGTTGACGAAGAAATACTGGTGGGCACTCTTCTTCCTCGAAGCCTCGGGTTTTCCGATGAACCCGGAGATGCGGCACATGGTGGTCTCCACATTGACGGGCAGCAGTTCCTGGTTGAAACGCTTTCCGAACACATCCACGATGCGCTTGCGCTGGCTCGCCGTCTTGAGGTTGAACATCTCCGAGTCGTTGCTGCGAAGGGAGAACGATACCTCGGGATAGACCAGGGCAATGCGCTCGAAGGCAGTGAGGATGTTGTTCAACTCCGTGGAGTTGGACTTCAGGAACTTGCGCCGTGCGGGTACATTATAAAACAGGTTGTTGACAGCGAAGTTACTTCCCACCGGACAAGAGCAAGGCTCCTGTCCCTCGAACTTAGAACCGGCGATGTGGAGCAACGTCCCCACCTCGTCATCGGCAAGACGTGTCTTCAACTCCACCTGCGCCACGGCAGCGATGGAAGGCAGGGCCTCCCCACGGAAGCCCATGGTATGAAGGGCAAAGAGGTCGTCTGCCTGCCGTATCTTTGACGTGGCATGACGCTCGAAGGCAAGGCGGGCATCGGTCTCCGACATACCCTTGCCGTCGTCGATGACCTGGATGGAGGTGCGTCCGGCATCCACCACTGACACATGGATATTCTTCGCCCCGGCGTCAATGGCATTCTCCACCAACTCCTTGATGACAGAGGCGGGACGCTGTATCACCTCGCCGGCTGCAATCTGGTTGGCAACCGAGTCGGGCAAAAGTTGAATGACATCACTCATAAGCTACACTTCTTGATTTCTTTTATATACCTTATTATATATATAGCCACAATGCCAGCAGGAGCACGAGCAGGACAACGAGCAACAGACCGTTGCCACTGCGCTTCCGGCGGAGGGAGGTGTGGAAGTCCATCTCATGCCGCTGACCATAGCGGCAGCGATACCTAAAGCCCCTCGGCTTTCTTGTCGGAAACAGTGCCATCTATGTGCTCTCCTTTCTCTTCCACAGGTTCAGGCATGGTCTCTTCGCCTCCAACCTTGTTTTTCAACTGCTGCAGGGGTGGCGCATGGCGCTTCACCTCCTTCAACTCCGTTCCCGATGCCTTGCCCCGCCACTCGAAGATGTCGTCCTTGTTGAGCGGCCGCACATAGTCGAACCAAACGAAGTTGGGCAACTTATACTTGGTTGGCGGCACCTGCGTGATGGGATAGAACGTGCCGGTAGACTTGTTCGCCCACATCTTCTCCAACTGTCTCTTGGGAGACATGAACATCCGCAGGGTATCGGTCTCCATATAGTTGAGTCCCACCAGGGAACTGTCCGTGTCATTGGTCATGTAGTACACCGTCTGCACATTGCCCACCGACTCCACCTTGCGCATCTGCCCGTCGGTGAAATACGCCATCATCTCCTTCGACGCCACCTGGTTGTAGTGGTTCTGCCCGTCGGGCATCATCTCCACGGAGAGTGCCTGTCCTATGACATGGGCAAAACGAACGGTGGAGTCGTTCATAAACATCTCGATGCGTTCGCCGAGCAACTGCCTGTTGCCATTCCACACGATGGGGTCCTTGTACATCGTCATACAGGAGTCCTGGGAATTGAAGACCAACGAGTCACAGACCGCCTGCACGTCGTTGCGGAAGGCACGGACCTTTTTGAAGGCATGCACCTTGCGGTATACGGAGTCGGTATTGATGTTGAACGTATAAATCTTCATCGTATCGGAGTGAACCCAAAGGGTGTCTTTCTGGGAATAGTCGATTGCCACGGGGTTCTGTGTGGCGAATCCATATCCTGTCGCCTCATTGTACTGCAGGAAATTGCAGGTGAGCGAGTTCTTGCTCTTCTTGTCGACATACACCACATTGCCGCGTCCCGTGCTCATGCCGTCCTTGACATAGTAGAGACTGTCGCCGGTGATGGTCTTGCCCTTGTCCTCCAACATCGACCTGCCGTAGAGCTGCGCCTGGTCGGTCTTGGTATTGTAGTAGCCGTCCTGCGTATGGACCACACTGGCTCCCGAGACAATCTTCGAAGGGCCCACCATGTGTGCCTTCGACTTGTTGACATCGTAATAAAGCGTATCGGTAGTGACAAGGTCCTTGCCACTGCGCAGTTTCACGTTGTAGACAAACTTCGCCTCGCGCGTCTCGGTGTGATACTCGCCCCAGTCGGACACCAGCTTGTCCTTGCCGTCGATGAGCGTACCGCCCTCGAAGAAGTTAGCCATGCTGTAGAGGCGGTCGTAGTCGAGACTGTCGGTGCGCAATACCTGTTTACGGTGGTGCAGCACCACATCCTGACGGGCACGCATCATCTGCATCTGTCCGTCATACTCCGCCCGCTGACAATCGAGGGTGAGGGTGTCGCCCTGCTTGAAATGCACATGACCGAAAGCCCGCACGGAGTTGGAGTTCTGGTAGAAATAGGCACTGTCGCAGGTGAGGTGCGCCCCCTGGTGAAGGAAAGACACCTTGCCCTTCACAATCTGTGCATCGGGGTTCTTGCCGTAGAGGTCGTAATACAGTTCATCGGCATGGAGGAGGTAGACACGGTCGCCCTTGGGACGGTCCTTCGTCTTCGCCTTTCCCTTGCCCTTGGGAGCCTGCATCGCCTGGACCAGACAAAGCCCAAAGAGGCATAGGACCCAGAGAGAGAGGATCCTATGCCCATTCATATACCTTTTAATATCGGCTGTCCGTATCATTTAACCCAACCTTCGTATTCAAATTTACAGTCCTTGTAGCGGTCGTTCATGCGAACATAGGTCTTCTTGATCTTGTTCACCACCCATTCGTGCAAGGTCTTGTCACGCTCCTTGGCGAGCACCACATCCTTCATCACCTGGAAGTCCTCGGTGATGGTGGCGCGGTGTCCGTCCACCCTACTGAGGAGCTTGACGATGGCACAGGTGGTCTTGCCACGGCTGTTGACCATCGTGAAGGCACGGGAAACACCGCCCACCTTCATGGTGTCCACCATACGTGCCACCTCCGTGGGAAGGTCCTTCATCTGGAACTTGGAGGTACGGGAACCCTGCTGCGACGTGTTCGCCATCAGACCACGGTTGTTCTTGGTGTCCTTGTCATCGGAGAGCATGGAAGCAGCCTCCTCGAAGGAGAACTTGGCGGCACGGATGTCGTCGCCGATGGAGTCAAGACGACCGATGGACTTGTCTATCGCACTCTGCTCCACACGGGGCTTCAACAGGATGTGGCGGCACTTGATCTTGTCGCCGCGCTTGTCTATCAACTGGATGATGTGGTAGCCGAACTCGGACTCCACAATCTTGGAAATCTTCTTGGGGTCGGTGAGGTTGAAGGCCACATTGGCGAAGGCGGGGTCGAGCATACCTCGTCCCACATAATCCATCTCACCACCCATACGGGCAGAACCGGGGTCCTCGGAATAGAGTCGCGCCAAGGTGGCGAAGGATGTCTCGCCCTTGTTGACACGGTCGGTATAGCTGCGCAGTTCATCCTTGACACGGGTAATCTCCTCCATGGCAATCTTGGGCTGCATGGTGAGGATCTCCACCTCCACCTCGGTGGGCACGAAAGGAATGCTGTCGGCAGGAAGGGTACTGAAATACTTGCGCACCTGTGCCGGAGACACCTTGATGTCCTTCACCAGCTCCTCCTTCATCTTCTGGATGAGCTGGCGGTTCTTGAAGTCGTCGTGCATCTGCTGGCGCATCTGTGTGATGCTCTGCTTGCGGTATTCCTCCAGCTTCTCGCGGGATCCGATCATCGACACCCAGTAGTTGATCTGCTCGTCGATGCCCGACATCACCTCGGACTCCGTTACCTCGATACTGTCGATGGCGGCCTGGTGAAGGAACAGTTTCTGTACGGCTATCTGCTCAGGGATGGTGCAGTCGGGGTCGCCCGAGTATTTGATGCCCTCGTTCTCACCCTGCAGACGCATCACTTCCACGTCTGACTTCAATATAGGCTCGTCGCCAACCACCCAGATAACCTCGTCCACCACACTTCCCTCATTGATCTTGAAGGAATCGGCGGATGCTGTGTCCGCCTGGGTATCGTCATCAGCATACTTGGCTGACCAACCGTATGTCCTGCCGGCACGGGCACTGAGTCCCACGACCAACAACAGGGCGACAAAAGCCAAACTTACTTTAGTATCAATCTTCATGTAAATATAAAAATGTTTAGTGTTTATTGACTGCAACCAGTACGTCCAGGTCTACATGAACCCGGTATCTCGTTCTCAGGGAAGTCACCCAGCGTCTCTCCAGATAGTCCTGGTAGTCTGCCAAGACCACGGCATCGGGTTCCTTGCCCTTGTATCTCATTCTCTTCTTGTTCTGTGCGAAGAAGGCACGAAGTCCCTCCTTGTCGGCGGCAGCTTTCCGCCACACCTCCCTTTCGCAGATGGCGTTCAGGAGCTTCGCATCCCGACGCTCACTCTCCTCTCCCCGCCATTCCGTCTCCTCGTGGACAGCACGACTTGCCACGGCGGGTGCATCATCGACCGGATTCTCCACGATCCTCTCCCTTATGGCTTCGGCTTCCATCCCGCGAAGGATTTCCGATTTCCAAGCCTCATAGGGGACAGAATCCCGCTTGTCATCCAACCTGATGATATGATAGCCAAACTCAGACAGTATGGGTGCCGAGACCGTCCCCACCTGCATGGCAAAGGCAGCATTCTCGAATGCCGTAACCGTCTGTCCCCTCTCTATCCAGGGAAGTTCACCGCCCTGCTGCGCAGAGGCATCATCATCCGAACAACGGCGGGCAAGTTCCGCGAAGTCTGCCCCGCCCCGCAAGGCACGGCAGATGGAGTCCGCCCGTTCACGGGCACGACCTTGTGCCGCCACCGTCGCCATCTGGTCCATACGAACCAAGATATGGGCAGTCTTGACGGCACCACCCTTGCCGGCAACCTGTCGTTGCAATAAAAGGTATCTCTGATACGCCTTCTCCTCCTCGGCGGCAGTCCCCCCACCACCCTCCATACCGGCGGAGGCAACGGTTATCCCGGCATCCCTCGCCGCCTGTATCTTCAGGCGATAGTCGATAAAAAGAGGAAGGTATTCCTTGACACCCATCCGTGACTCAGCGACCCGGGGGTTGTCCTTGGCATAGAAATACTCAAACTCCGCCAAGCTCACAGGATGCCCGTCCACCGTCATCAGGACAGGCCCTTGGGAAGAAGAAGCAAAGGCAATGCCCCCCAAAAGGAGCATTGCCGCCAAAAAAGCGTATAATCTTACGTTCTTGAAAATCATTTAGGATGGACGGCTGTAGTTAGGAGCCTCACTGGTAATGGCGATGTCATGGGGATGACTCTCCTGGACACCGGCATTGGTGATGCGCACGAACTTGGCGTCATGCAGGTTCTCCACTGTGGCAGCACCGCAGTAGCCCATACCTGAGCGCAGACCGCCTACCAACTGGTAGATGACCTCCTGAACCGTTCCCTTGTAAGGAACACGGCCGGCGATACCCTCCGGTACCAGTTTCTTCACATCCTTGGTGTCGCTCTGGAAATAACGGTCCTTGGAACCGTTCTTCTGCTCCATGGCCTCCAAAGAACCCATACCGCGGTAGCTCTTGAACTTACGGCCGTTGAAGATGATGGTGTCACCGGGACTCTCCTCGGTACCTGCCACCAGCGAACCGATCATCACACAGCTGCCGCCGGCAGCCAATGCCTTGACCACATCGCCTGAATAGCGGAGACCGCCATCGGCAATCAGAGGAACGTCGGTGTCCTTCAACGCATCATATACATCATAGATGGCACTCAACTGGGGAACACCCACACCGGCCACCACACGGGTGGTACAGATGGAACCCGGACCGATACCCACCTTGATGCCGTCGGCACCATTCTCCACCAAGTACTTGGCGGCGGCACCCGTAGCCACGTTGCCCACTACGACATCCACGTTGGGGAAGGCAGCCTTCACCTCGTGCAACTTCTCAACGACACCCTTGGAATGGCCATGGGCGGTGTCGATGACGATGGCATCGGCACCAGCCTCCACCAAAGCACGGGCACGCTCGATTGTGTCGACGGTGACACCGACACCGGCAGCCACACGCAGACGGCCCTTCTGGTCCTTGCAGGCCATAGGCTTGTTCTTGGCCTTCGTAATATCCTTATAAGTAATCAGACCCACGAGATGGTTCTCGCTGTCCACTACCGGCAACTTCTCGATCTTGTTCTCCTGAAGGATGGCGGCGGCAGCGGTGAGGTCGGTCTGCACATGAGTGGTCACCAGATTCTCGCTTGTCATCACCTCGTCGATCTTCTTGTCGAGATGACGCTCGAAGCGAAGGTCACGATTTGTAACAATGCCCACCAGGTGGTTCTCCTCGTCAACCACGGGGATTCCGCCGATGTGATAGTCGTGCATCATGTCGAGCGCATCCTGCACCGTACTGCCCCTACGGATGGTGACGGGGTCGTAGATCATACCGTTCTCCGCACGCTTGACGATGGCAACCTGACGCGCCTGGTCCTCTATCGACATATTCTTGTGGATAACACCGATGCCGCCTTCACGGGCAATGGCAATGGCCATGGAAGCCTCCGTCACCGTGTCCATCGCAGCCGTGACGAAAGGCACGTTCAACTCGATGTTACGGGAGAACTTGGTTTTCAACTCTACCTGTTTGGGTAGCACCTCTGAATAAGCAGGGATTAGCAGGACGTCATCGTAAGTGAGGCCGTCCATAACAATTTTATCTGCAACAAATGATGACATAATTGTAACCTTTAAAAATTTATTGCGTGCAAATTTAGCAATAATATTTCAGATAGAGACCGCTTTTCACGATTTTCTTACCTTATTAATGCTATTTAACGTGATCAGTTGGCCTGCTCCGACAAAAACTTGATCCGCACCAGTCGTATCTCGTCCTCGGAACAGTCCTCGCCCAATTCCTCCACAGCGGTGTCCAGGTCGTCGGTATCGCTCTCCATGAAATAGTCGTAGATCTCGTCCACGCGGTCATCGTCGATCACTTCCTCGATGAAGTAGTCGATGTTGAGCTTCGTACCGCTGTACACTATCGCCTCTATCTCGTCGAGCAGCACCTCGAAGTCAAGTCCCTTCGCCTCTGCCAGGTCGTCGAGTGCCACCTGGCGGTCGATTGCCTGGATGATGCTCACCTTGAGCATCGACTTCTTGGCGACGGTCCTCACACGCAGTTCCTCGGGACGCTGGATTTCGTTCTCCTCGCAATATTTCTTGATGATGGCACAGAACTCGGGTCCATAACGCTTCGCCTTGCCCACTCCCACGCCCTGGATATTCTGCAGTTCCTGGAGGTTGACGGGATACATGGTGGCCATCTGTTCCATGGACACGTCCTGGAAGATGACGTAAGGGGGCAACTTATGCTTCTGCGCCACCGCCTTGCGGAGGTCCTTGAGCATCGAGAACAGTTCGGGGTCCAATGCACCCGTGACGGCATCGCGTCCGTCTTCCTCATACTCGTCCTTGAACTCCCTGTCCGCCACAATCATGAATGGCTCCGGGTTCTTGATGAAACGCCTTCCAGCAGCCGTGAGCTTGAGCAGTCCGTAGTTCTCCACGTCCTTCTTCAGGTAGCCGGCTATCAACGCCTGACGGATGACAGGGTTCCACAGTTTGGGATCCATGTCCTCGCCTGCGCCGAACTCCTCCAGCACATGATGCTTGTGCGACACGATGTCGTCGGTGCCCCTTCCCTTCACGAAGTCGATGATATACTCCTGACGGAAGTTCTCCTTGACGGCAGCGACAGCCTGCAACACCACCACCAAGGCATCCCGTGCCTCTATCTGTGTGGTGGGATGGAGACAGTTGTCGCAGTTGTGGCAGTTGTCTGCCGGATATTCCTCGCCGAAATAATGGAGCAGCATCTTCCTGCGGCATACGGAAGACTCGGCATACGCCGCCGTCTCCTGCAGCAGCTGTCTGCCGATGTCCTGTTCCGCCACAGGCTTGTTCTCCATGAATTTCTCCAGTTTCTTCAGGTCCTTGCGACAATAGAAGGCGATGCAGATGCCCTCGCCGCCGTCACGTCCTGCCCTGCCCGTCTCCTGGTAGTACCCCTCCAGACTCTTGGGGATGTCGTAATGGATGACGAAGCGCACGTCGGGCTTGTCGATACCCATGCCGAAGGCGATGGTGGCGACAATCACGTCCAACCGCTCCATCAGGAAGTCGTCCTGGGTCTGGGAACGGGTGGCGGAGTCGAGACCGGCATGGTAGGCTGCCGCCTTGATCTCGTTGGCGCGCAGCACCTCCGCCAGTTCCTCCACCTTCTTCCTGGAGAGACAGTAGATGATGCCGCTCTTGCCGGGGTGCTGGCGGATGAACATGATGATCTGGCGGTCTACGTCCTTGTTCTTCTGTCGCACCTCGTAATAGAGGTTTGCCCTGTTGAACGAGTTCTTGAACTCCCGGGCATCGACGATGCCCAGACTCTTCTTGATGTCCGTGCGCACCTTGTCGGTAGCCGTTGCGGTGAGGGCGATGACGGGGGCCTGGCCTATCTCGCTGATGATGGGCCGGATACGACGGTACTCGGGACGGAAGTCATGTCCCCACTCGGAGATACAGTGAGCCTCGTCCACGGCATAGAAGGAAATCTTCACGGTCTTCAGGAAGTCCACATTGTCTTCCTTCGTCAGCGACTCGGGAGCCACATACAGCAACTTCGTCTTGCCGCTCCGGATGTCGCTCTTCACCTTCTCGATTGCCGTCTTGTTCAATGATGAGTTGAGGTAATGCGCCACGCCATCGTCCTCGCTGAGTCCGTTGATGACATCCACCTGGTTCTTCATCAGCGCAATCAACGGCGAGATGACAATCGCCGTACCGTCCATGATCAGGGACGGCAACTGATAGCACAAACTCTTTCCGCCACCGGTAGGCATCAGCACAAACGTGTCGTTGCCTTCCATCAGATTCCTGATGATGGCCTCTTGGTCACCCTTGAAAGAATCAAAACCGAAATAATGTTTCAGCTGTTCCGTAAGATTCACCTGTTCCGTCATATCCACCTTATTATATTTATATACTTCTTATTGCATCTGCGTCCTATGCAGTCTCCACCTGGCTCAGATGGGCCTTGTCGAGCTGCTGCTTGGCATAGTCCAGGGTCACGGTGTATTCCTTCACCTCCTGTGAGGGCACCTCGAACATCGTGTCCATCATGATTGCCTCCACGATGGAACGGAGTCCACGGGCACCGAGCTTGTACTCCACCGCCTTCTCCACGATGTAGTCGAAGACTTCCGTGTCGAAGCTGAGTTTGATGCCGTCCATCTCGAACAGTTTCTCATACTGCTTGATGATGGAGTTCTTGGGTTCCACCAAGATTCTGCGCAGCGCCTCTGCATCGAGCGGCTTCAGATAGGTGAGCACCGGCAGACGGCCGATGATCTCGGGAATCAGACCAAACGACTTCAGGTCCTGCGGCAGGATGTATTTCATCAGGTCGCCCTTGTCTATCTGACTGACGTTCTGCACCGAGTTGAAACCCACGACATGGGTGTTCAGACGCTGTGCTATCTTACGCTCGATGCCGTCGAAGGCACCGCCGCAGATAAACAGGATGTTCTTGGTGTTGACACGCGTATACTCCTGGTCGGGATGCTTGCGGCCACCCTTGGGCGGCACGTTGACGATGGTACCCTCCAGAAGTTTGAGCATACCCTGCTGCACACCCTCTCCACTCACGTCACGGGTGATGGAGGGATTGTCGCTCTTGCGGGCTATCTTGTCAATCTCGTCGATGAACACGATACCCCTCTCGGCAGCCGCCACGTCATAGTTCGCCACCTGCAGCAAACGGCTCAGGATGCTCTCCACATCCTCGCCCACATAACCTGCCTCGGTGAATACCGTGGCATCGACGATGGTGAAGGGTACGTCCAGCAACTTGGCGATGGTGCGTGCCAGCAAGGTCTTTCCCGTACCGGTGCTTCCCACCATGATGATGTTGCTCTTCTCTATCTCCACGCCGTTGTCGTCGACGGGCTGCTGCAAACGCTTGTAATGGTTGTACACCGACACGGAGAGGTATTTCTTCGCCTCGTCCTGACCGATGATGTATTCGTCGAGATACTCCTTGATTTCCTTGGGCTTGGGTACATCCTTCCGGGTAAAATCACCGCCCTCCTGAGTATTCTTCGTTCCGGCAGCCTGCACGATGTCATAGGCTGCCTTGGCGCACTGGTCACAGATGAAACCGTTGATGCCGGAGATGAACAGCTTCACCTCCTTCTCGCTCCGTCCACAAAAGCTACAAACTCTCTTTGGCATAGTCCTTGTCTCCTCCCTTACTTCTTACGCGTGAACACCTCGTCGATCATACCGTACTCCTTCGCCTCTTCGGCTGTCATCCAGTAGTTGCGGTCGCTGTCCGCCCATACCTTCTCGTAGGGAGTGTGGGAATGGTCGGAGATGATGGTGTAGAGTTCCTTCTTCATCTTCAGGATTTCACGGGCCTCAATCTCGATGTCGGAAGCCTGTCCCTGCACACCGCCCAACGGCTGGTGGATCATCACACGGCTGTGGGGCAACGCATAGCGCTTGCCTTCCTTTCCCGACACGAGCAATACTGCCGCCATGGATGCTGCCATACCTGTACAGATGGTGGCGACATCGCTGGAGATAAACTGCATGGTGTCGTAGATACCCAAGCCTGCGGTCACACTGCCGCCGGGGCTGTTGAGGTAGATGGAGATGTCCTTGCCGCTGTCTACGGAGTCGAGATACAACAACTGCGCCTGCAGGGTGTTGGCGGTATAGTCGTCAATCTGGGTTCCCAGGAAGATGATGCGGTCCATCATCAAACGTGAGAACACGTCCATCTGCGTCACGTTCAACTGACGCTCCTCCAGGATATAAGGGTTCATATACTGTGCCTGTGACTTGATGACGTCGTCGAGCACCATACCGTTCATGCCGAGATGCTGGGTAGCATACTTTCTAAAATCGTTCATATCTTTATACTATTTTCTATCAAATTATAAGACAAAAATAGAGGTTATCGACCTCCTATTTCTCGTTCCGTGGAACAAAGATAATAAAAAAAGTCGATAACCTCGTATTAATTTGAAGTTTTTTTCAAAAAAATGCTTATTCTTGCATCATCTTGTTGAAATCCTCCACAGAAATTTCCTTTTCGTTGAGTTTCACAACGTTCTTGAGAGCCTCTGCGAGCTTGCGGTCGATGGTACGCTCAACCAGTGCTTCTGTGGCGTTGCCCTTCTTGAGAATCTCGTTGGCATAGTTCTCCACATACTCCTCGGGCACGTTGGTCATGCCATACTGGGCGAACTGTGTGCGGGCAGCGTCCATGGCTGTCTCCTTGATGTCGTTCTGCTCCACCTTGATGTCCTGTGCGCTGACGAGCTGCTCCTTGATGAGGTGCCATGTCAACTCCTTGATGCTGTCGGCATAGTTCTTCTCCACGAAGTCGTCACCCTTGTCCTTGTTGTTGGCAAGCATCACGCGCTTCAGGAGGGCATCGGGATACTGCAACTCACCCACCTTCTTCTCGCAGTGCTCGCGAACGTCGAGGATAAACTTGTAGTCAGAGTCGCCAACGAGCTGTGCGTTGAGGTTCTCTGCGAGCTTGGCACGGAAACCAGCCTCGTCCTTCACGTCAGTGTCCTCGCCGAGAACCTGCTTGAACAGTTCCTCGTTGAGCTCGTGCTTCTTGAAACGCTGGATGCCGGTGATCTGGTAGCTGAACTCAGACTCCAAATCCTTCACAGCCTCGCGCTCGACCTTCAAGAGTGCGGCAACCTCTGCGTCGTTCTCGGGATAAGCCTTCTTGGGGTTGAAGGTAATCACGTCACCTACCTTGGCACCGTCGAACAACTTCTTCTGGTCCTCTACCTTGATGTAGTTAGGCAAGATGGAAGCAGCCTCTACGGTGATGCCGCCTTCCTTGGTGTTGCCGTTCTCGTCCAACTCGCGGAGGTCTCCCTTCAACAGGTCGTTCTCCTCGTAAGACTCGGCTTCCTCATAGCTGCCAGAACGGGATGCGTACATCTCCACCTGCTGGTCGAGGATCTTGTCGTCTACGGTAATCTTATAGTAGTCTACCTTGTCGCGACCGGTGAGGGTAACCTTGAACTCGGGTGCAACGGCGATGTCAAACATAAATGTATAAGGACCGTCCTTCTCCACGTCTACCGGCTCCTGCTTCTCTGATGGCAGAGGCTCGCCGAGCATCTGGATCTTGTTGTCCTGTACATACTTGTAAAGCTCGCGGCCAACAACCTTGTTGACAGCCTCCATCCTTACAGATGTACCAAACTGGCGCTTGATCATACCCAGAGGAGCCTGACCGGGACGGAAACCCGGAACATTAGCTTTCTTACGATAGTCCTTCAGTGTCTTCTCGACATCATTCTTGTAATCCTCCTCTTCGACAGTGATGGTCAACAGACCGTTGATCTTGTCAGGATTTTCAAATGAAATTTTCATCTTTGATTGTTTGTTTTATATTATTAATTGTTTTTCTGACCGATTGGCTTGCAAAATTACAGATATTTGTCGAATATACCTAATATATAAGCGAAAAATTTGTTTTTTTAACCATCTGTCTCCATTTCCTTTACTTTTTTGCGCTCATCGAGGAGCTGGAAGTCTTTCTTGCGCAACACGAAGCTCGTCGTGAGGTACTTCTCCTTCACCACCTTGTTGTCCGCCAACTCCTCCGGGGTACCCTGGAAAAGGATGCGCCCCTCGAAGAGCAGGTAAGCCCTGTCGGTGATGGTCAGGGTCTCGTCCACGTTGTGGTCGGTGATCAGGATGCCGATGTTGCGGTACTTCAGCTTCCACACGATGTGCTGGATCTCCTCCACCTGGATGGGGTCCACACCGGCGAAAGGCTCGTCGAGCATGATGAACTTGGGGTCGTTGGCAAGGCAACGGGCTATCTCCACCCTTCGGCGCTCACCGCCAGAGAGCTGGTCGCCCAGATTCTTGCGCACCTTCCCCAGGTCGAAGTCGTCAATCAGACTCTCCAACTTCTCCTTCTGGTAGGCACGGGGCTTGCCGGTCATCTCCAACACCGAAAGGATGTTGTCTTCCACGCTCATCTTGCGGAACACACTTGCCTCCTGGGGCAGATAGCCGATGCCGGCACGGGCACGCTTGTAAACGGGGAAGCTCGTGATGTCACGGTCGCCCAAATACACATGACCGGCATTGGGCACCACCAGTCCCGTGGTCATATAGAAGGAGGTCGTCTTGCCGGCTCCGTTGGGTCCCAGCAGACCGACGATTTCGCCCTGCTTCACATGAATGGTCACGCCATTGGCCACCGTTCGCTTGCCATAACGCTTCACCAGCCCCTCAGTGCGCAGTACCAGACCGTCCTCTTCGGGTTGTTGTATCGAATTCAGATTTTCATCCATAAAGTTATTCATTTGGTAGCGGAAAAACACAGCTTCCCCGCATTTTTGGTGCAAAAATAATAAAAAAGGAGCAAATATCACTTATAAAATCAAAAACTATTCAGATTATTGCAGATTTTTAGAGGATTTTGGTTACTTTTGCACCACAAACAGAAGATTTTTCAGCATGATAATATCAAAATGGCTTACCACCTTCGGTAAATACCTGATTCTGATGGGACGATCTTTCTCCCGTCCCGAACGCATGAGAATGTTCCTGAAGCAATATGTGAAAGAGATGTCGCAGTTGGGTGTCAACTCCATCGGCATCGTGTTGCTGATTTCCTTCTTCATCGGTGCCGTCATCTGCATCCAGATGAAGCTGAACATCCAAAGTCCCTGGATGCCCCGTTGGGTGTCGGGCTACACCACCCGCGAAATCATGCTCCTGGAGTTCTCGTCCAGCATCATGTGTCTCATCCTGGCGGGAAAGGTGGGGTCCAACATCGCCTCGGAGCTGGGTACCATGCGTGTCACCCAGCAGATTGATGCCCTTGACATCATGGGCGTGAACTCTGCCTGCTACCTGGTGCTGCCGAAGATCATGGGACTGGTCACCATCATGCCGTTCCTCGTCATCTTCAGTTCGGCGATGGGCATCGTGGGTGCCTATGGCACTGCCTACATCGGACATATTTTGCCCGCCGATGACCTCACGTTGGGTCTACAGCACTCCTTCAACCAGTGGTTCGTGTGGATGAGCATTCTGAAGAGCACGTTCTTCGCCTTCATCATCGCCAGCGTCTCCTCCTATTTCGGCTATACCGTGGAGGGCGGGTCCGTGGAGGTGGGAAAGGCTTCCACCGACGCCGTCGTCAGCTCCAGCGTCCTCATCCTTTGCTCTGACGTATTCCTCACCCAAATCCTTTCGTAACAATGATAGAAGTAAGAAACCTCACAAAATCCTTTGGTGACAAGACCGTCCTCGACAACATCAACATGACATTTGAGACGGGAAAGACGAATCTGATCATCGGTCAGAGCGGATCGGGAAAGACGGTACTGATGAAGAACCTCGTGGGTCTCCTCGACCCCACCAGCGGCGAAGTGCTGTACGACGACAGGAACTTCGTGCAGATGTCGAAAAAAGAGAAGGTGCTGATGCGGCGCGAGATGGGAATGATTTTCCAAAGCGCAGCCCTCTTCGACTCACTCTCCGTACTGGAGAACGTGATGTTCCCGCTGGATATGTTCTCCAACATGAACTACAACGAGCGCATCAAAAGGGCACAGGAATGTCTCGACCGCGTCAACCTGATCGAGGCACAGAACAAGTTTCCGGGAGAGATTTCGGGCGGTATGCAGAAACGTGTCGCCATCGCCCGCGCCATCGTCCTGAACCCGAAGTACCTGTTCTGCGACGAGCCGAACTCTGGACTGGACCCCAAGACTTCCCTGGTCATTGACGACCTCCTCTCGGGCATCACCAAGGACTACAACATGACCACCATCATCAACACCCACGACATGAACTCGGTGATGGGCATCGGCGAGAACATCTGCTTCATCTACAAGGGCCACAAGGAATGGCAGGGAAACAAAAACGAGGTCATAGCCTCTACCAATGAGAAGCTCAACGACCTCGTCTTTGCATCCGACCTCTTCAGAAAGGTGAAGCAAGCGGAGATGAACGCTGCAAAAGAAAAATAAGTTTTTACATTATCTCATCTTCCACTCCCCATGGTCTTCCACCATGGGGACAACGACTTGTTCCCTGGTGCTGTCGCCATAGACGAAACCAAGGAACACATTTGCCACATGATGGGCGGTGTCCGCCTTGGCATGAAGAATGTCTACCCGTGAGATGCCCTTGTGTTCCTTCTGCTGTTGCTCCATGAACATCCTGGCATTCATGACCTGCTGGTCGTGATAACCCTGCGGTATCTTGCCTTGCTGTAGGACACCTGCCACAAACTCCCGGTACTTGCCCTCCAGCAACAAGTCATAATACCCTTTCGCCGCAACGGCAGCCAATTGGCCGGCATCGGGTCCCTCCTTCTTGCAGGATCCCAATGCCGCCAACACCACAAAGAACAGACACAGTTTCTTCATCTTCTATAGATTCTTCGTTCTTCACTCTTCACTCTTCACTCTTCACTCTTCGTTCTTCACTCTTCA
>CAVEJY010000113.1:0-8079 GCA_963616155.1 Acutalibacteraceae bacterium | reverse complement strand
TACACTTTCCGCTTTCTTTGGTTGCGGCAATGTCAAGTACAAAGACACCAATAAAATGGTATTGGTTATCATGGTATCTTTCCTTAGACTTAAAGAACGTGATTCGAACCTTGTTGTCATTGGTGCAAGCTTCAACGTGTTCTTTGCGTTTCTCTGGGTCTTCGTTGTACTCAGTGAAGGTGCTGGCATCATCGAATAGGTTATTCTTCCATCCATTGTTGTTGTCAGTGTTAGGATACCAAATTTCCAATTTCAGGTTTAGAGGAATTGGTGTCGCTCCTATTCTGAGGAACCCACGATGTGTAGCTTCTGTACCAAAAACGGCGCAAATCTCGTCAATGGTTGGAAGGCAATCATTGTCCTCGACCTTGAAGTAGCCCTTCTTTTTGTAGGTCTCTGCAGTAGTTCTTCCTTGCTCCATAATTTTGATATTTAGTTGTTGATTTTGTTTAGTTGATTCTCAAATCATTTAATTTGGGGTGCAAATATAATCAATAAAAATGAAAGCAGATTGGTTCAAAATGGTTCAATTTCTATTGCAATTGATTTTTTGCCCCAATAGCTGCCTTCTTCTGTTACTTTTGTGCTTAAACTTTATTGTAAGTTTTGTGCTGCTTTCATCAACTTTGCTTGTATTCGTTGGAATTTGGCAAGTTGTACAGGAGTAAGGTTTCCTTTGACATCCTCCATCTTTTTGCTCATCTTCTGTGCTTTTTGCAGCATTTTTGTATATTCTGCGATAGCACTCATGTCGCCATTTGAAGCTTTCTTCATAAGAGCAATATAGCTATTGCAGTATTCTTCATACTCATTTAGCCATTCGTCAAAATTCTCATCGCCAGAGGTGGTTTCAGATAGGTCATTGTCATTATCTTCTTCACCAATTTCTGTGTTGTCATCATTTTCTTCATCGCTGCTGACAACTTTCGTTTCGTCTTTTGCATCCAAATTGTCGTTACCTTGGATTGACATTCCCACGAGGCGTACGCTTACTGCTTCATCCATGATTTTGGCATATTGCTCTTTGTTATTCATCAGAAACAAGAATTTAAATTCCTTTACGTCGCCTTCTTTCCCTTCCGTGATGAACTTTTTGAAACCCATACCGTCTTGTATTGGTAGAGGGTAGTTGAGGAGAGCCACATCGTTTTTGTCAATAATCTCAACGCTAACGCTTCCATTTTCGAAGTTAATCTTGTCGGCACTAGTTCTTATCGGTTCTTCAAGACGGATTTTGAGTTTGATGTATAACTCTTGCCCCATTTCTCCCTTTATAGAGCCAACTAATGTGTATTTGCCGTCTTCAATAGATATTACGTCATTATTATCTCCTTCTACTTGAGCGTTGGTTACGTCAAGTTCTTTCTTGCCATCTTTTGCTCCTCCACCGCATGATGTGATGGTAAAAAGAGCCAATGCCCAAACAATGATTAACCCCAGGGTGTTGAGTCTCAATGTCGTTTTGCCAAGAGATGAAATTTGTTTCTGTATCATAGTCGTTCAGTTTTTGATTATGCTTACTCTTTTGTGGATTTTCAGCTCTCTCCTTTTTTATGTATATTCTTTTTTCTCTTCATTACTATGTTCCATAACAATCTGATAATTGTTGAGAATGGCACCTGTTATTCCTAATTCGAAGTTTTTATTTGTTGTGATTTTCTTACATAGTTCGTTATGCATAGGCTTTTGACTATTATTTTTTTTATCTCATTTACTTTGGATGCAAATGTAATCAATAAAAATGAAACTCGGTTGGTTCAAAACGGTTCAATTTAGTTCGAAAATGAAAAAGTGAGATTACACATTATTATATATAGGAGGAAACATAATGTAATCAACTAATGAATATGGGAAGGGTAATAGAAGCTGTCTTTTCTATATTTTTCAATGCCTCTGTAAAATTTCCACCGCAAGAGATTTTCAATCCTTGCTGTGTTCCCCAACTATTCCAAAAATAATCCCACTCTTATACAAAGGCGTGCTCCTTTTGTTAATAATTCTAATAAAAACGTGCCGATTCTGTCAAATGTTTGCGGGATTTGAAAGAAAAGGATAACTTTGCGTGTTGCAAACGGTAAAATATTGAATGGAATATGGTGAAAGAATACAGACAGGAAGATTTGGAAAGGCTCAAGAAGGAGGTGGAGAAGTTGGTGGGCAGGACCGTCAGTTCGCCCAAGGACTTTGAATTCCTCCACCGGCAGATAGCGGGCTGTACGCACGAAACCGTTTCGGTGAGTACGCTGAAACGTATCTGGGGCTATGTGCTTTGCGAAAGTAAACCGAGCCGGTTCAGCCTCGACGTACTCTCTCGCATGATAGGCTATCCCTGCTGGGATGCTTTTACGGGAGGGACAGAGGGAGGATGCGCCTCAAGCCGTTTCTTTGCGAACAGCAAGCTGATAGCCGGTTCGCTTGACGTTGGCGACCGTGTGAGACTGACGTGGAATCCCGGGCGCATCGTCACCATCGTCTATCAGGGGAAAGATGAGTTCTGCGTGGAGGAGTCTGTCAACAGCAAGCTCTCCAAGGGCGACACCTTCTTCTGCCCGCAGTTTGTGACGGGCGAGACCGCCTATTTCTCCAACCTGAGGCATCCCGGCGTTGACCTGTGCAATTATGCGGCGGGACAAAGCGGCGGCTTCAGCTGGAGCGTCGTGGAGGGAGAATGACAAAAATGGGCTGCCAGATTTCTCTGACAGCCCTGTTAACGTTAGTATGTTATGAAAAATTTGAGAGAATTGAAACTTCACAGTCTCAGAATTGTTTTACTAAACATGATTTTATAGAGAAAGCATAGAAATTATCTTTTCAAGATGGCGGGAGAAGCCCCGGAGGTCACTTGGTCGAGGCTCGTGTGCTTCATCGAGTCTACCGAGGCGGAGTCTCCCATTGCCACGGATGCGCCCCGGGCAGCCTTGATGGTCTCCACGTTTCCAACATAGTCGGCATTGTCCCGGAACGGCACCTGCATGGCGTTGCCGAGGGTCAGGAAGATGGCGACCACGGCGGCGGCCTTGAACAGCGGCTTCAGCCGGTCTGTCAGCGAGTAGACCTTCGCCTTGCTTGCCTTTTCCTCGTTCTCTATCAAGTCCATCATCTTCCGGTCGAAGTCAGTACCCAGCCCCTCATCTTTCGCCTCTCTCTGCTCGTAGGCAAAGAGTGACTTGTAAGGCTCCAGCTCGGCAGGCAACTTGTCCTGGCTGAAGAACGTGCGGAGAATCTCCTCTTCCTCAAGGGAAGTCTCGCAATTCCAATAGCGGTCCAATAGTTGGATGATGTACTTATAGTCCATATCTGTCGAATTGTTGAAATCTTTGTCTTATGTTCTGTCTTGCCCTGAAGATGTTCACCTTGACCTGGTCTTCGGTAATGTCCATGATGTTGGCGATGTCCTTGTAGGGCTTCCCCTCGATGTCGCGCAGTTGCAGGCATGAACGTTGCTTCTCGGGCAGCGTGTTGATAATCCTCCTCACGATGTCGAGCTTGTCTTGCTGAATCATCCGTTCGGAGGGGGTGGAGGTGGTGTCCGGTCTTTCCGCCTTCTCGTCTTCTAAGGAGGCGTTCTGGTTGTCCATCTTCCTGAGGTGGTCGAGCGAGAGGTTTCTTGCGACGGTGAGGCTGTAGGCTTCTATGGAGTCCAACTGCTGCCATTTGTCGCGGGCGTTCCAGACTTTTATCAGCGTCTCCTGCACGATGTCTTCCGCCTCCTCTCTGTTGAGAGTGATGCGCAGTGCCAGCCTGAAGAGCTTGTTCTTCAGCGGCAAAACATCGTTTCGGAAACTGATTTCTTTCATCCCTCTATCATCAATGACGAATCACCTGCAAGAAAGTTACAGGCGAACATGAATAATTTCTGTATTTAACAATCTCTAACGTTTTTGAGTGAAGAGTGAAGAGTGAAGAGTGAAGAGTGAAGAACGAAGAGTGAAGAATTCTATAGTCCTTGTGGGCACTTCTATGGCATTTGAATTCTTCACTCTTCACTCTTCGTTCTTCACTTAATCACTGTCGAATTCTTCACTCTTCACTCTTCGTTCTTCACTTAATCACCGTCCCGTGCTTGCCGTCGATGGCGGTGGCAAGGGTGATGATCACCTCTTTCACGCCTGCGTCGATGGCGGCGAGTGCGTTCTCCAGCTTGGGAATCATGCCTCCTGCCACGGTTCCGTCTGCCTTGTATCTCTCAAAGTCGGCGTGGGTAATCACCGGAATCACGCTCTCATCGTCGTCGGGATTGCTGAGTACGCCTTTCTTCTCAAAACTGTAAATCAGTGTCACGTCGTAGTAGGGCGCCAGTGCCTTGGCGGTCTCGCTGGCGATGGTGTCGGCATTGGTGTTGAGGATGTTGCCCTTGCCGTCGTGGGTGAGCGGAGCCATCACGGGGGTGATTCCTTCCTCTATCAGTGTCTGGAGCATCTTGCCGTTGGCCCGCTCCACGTCGCCCACGAAACCGAAGTCTATGCCGTCCTTCAACGGTCGCTTGTGGCTGTGGATGATGTCCATGTCGGCACCCGTCAGACCGAGGGCGTTCACGCCGTTGGCCTGGAGTTTCGCCACCAGGTTTTTGTTGACCAGGCCGCCGTAGACCATCGTCACCACCTCCAGCATGTCTGCGTCGGTGATGCGACGGCCGTTCACCATCTTGCTCTCGATGCCGAGGGCTGAGGCCACCTTGGTGGCACGGCGGCCGCCGCCGTGCACCAGCACTTTCTTTCCTTCGATAGCTGCAAAGTCTTTTAGGAGCTGCGCCAGTTGCCCGTTGTCCTCGACAATGGCGCCGCCCACCTTCACTACTGTTACCTTTTCCATATTGTCTGTCTATACTTTGTTTCTTATGCGTACAAAGTTACGATTAATTTGACAAACAGGAGAAGGCGCAGCCGTTTTCTTTTCAATCTTTAACTTTTCTTACTTACCGCAGCAGTTGCCTTCGGTCTTGCTCTCTGCCTTCTTGCTACAGCAACCGCCTTCTTTCTTGTCTTCGGTTTTCTTGCTGCAACAGCCACCCTCAGCTTTAGCCTCTGTCTTCTTGCTGCAGCATCCACCTTCTGCCTTTGCCTCGGTCTTGCTGCCACAGCAACCAGATTTGGCGGCACTCTCTGCCTTCTTGCCACAGCCACTGCAGCCAGATTTCTTGGTGCTCTTGGCATCCTCGGTGACAATGGTGGCCTGGTAGCCTATCTTGGCAAAGCCCTTGGCGATGGTCTCGGGATTGGTCTTTTTGGCATCATACTGGATGGTGACCTTCTGGTCTGCCACGCTGGTAGTGATGTCCTTGATGCCCTTCTCGAAACGGAGGTTGCCCTTGATCTTGTTCTCGCAACTCTCACAGTGCATCTGTGGAAGAGTGGTGAACACTACGGTCTTGATGTCCTTGGCGAACATACTGATGGCAAATACCAACATTGCCATTACTGTCATTAACTTTTTCATAATTATTCCCTTTCTTTTATTTTTAAAGAATTAAACGAATGTCTTGTTGCTTGTCTTGATGTTTGGAAGTCCCCTCGGGAAATTAGAGCTTTCCGAAGTTCACACGGATGCCGATGTAGCCCATCGCACCATTGATGGGTCCCCACACCATGTTGGTGTCGAACTGGCTACCCCAGGGGTTCATGGCATCCACCACAGGATGCTTCTGCTTGAAACCAGTCAGGTTCTCGCCGCCGATGTAGACGGAGAAATGGCGGAACCATCGGGTAATCTGTCCACTGAGCAAGGTGTAAGGCTTGAAGGTGGTGTCCCAGGACTGCTCGCCACTGGAGAGGGTGTAAGCCTTGGGCAACCTGCCGCCGCCGTTGAGCTGCACGGTGGCATCGAACTGCCAGAGACCGAGAGGAGTCTTGTAGGAGGCTGACACCAGACCCTTGTACTTGCTCAACAGGGGCTTGTCCATGCGGATGCCGTCGTAGGTCTCCTTTACAAAGTTCCTGCGGTAGGCGGCAGTGAGCGTCATCCCCCTGAAGAGAGGGTAAGTAGCGTCTATCTGGAACACATGGGAGTAGCTCTTCCCGTCGAGGTTGGAGATGCGTACCTCGTGCACGTCGCTTTCGAAGTTGATGATTGCCTGGTTCACGAAATGGGTGTAGTAATACTCGGCGTTCAATTTGAGGGTCTGACCGAACAACGGGATGTTCATCTGGCTGCTGAAACCATAGTTCCAAGCCTCCTCTTGCTTCAGGTCATCGGAGATGACAAGCTTTCGGCTACTTGCCAGCAGGTAGTTGTTCTCTGCCAGTGCATGAACGGAACGGTAGCCCTTTCCTGCCGACAGACGGAAGCCTACAATGTCGTTGGCCTGCCATTTTACATGGAAGCGTGGCGTTACGAAGTTGCCGTACAGGTTGCTGTGGTCTGCCCTGATGCCTGCCATCAGGATCAGTTTGTTGTCGAGGTTGTAGGTATACTGTGCGTATACTCCCGGTACAGTCTCCTTTTCGTTGGCGCGTGTCTTTGCTGCCTCCTGGTTGTCAGTCAACTGATATTGCTGTCCCAGGTAGTCGTGGTTGAGGCTCAGACCTGTGGAGAGGTTATGTTGCTTGTTGAAGTTGTGTTCGAACATGAGGGAGGCGTACACGTTTTTCTCGTTCACATAGTAGGTCTTATGTCCATAGAGTGCGTCTTCCTGATGCATGGAGCCTGTCGCCATGAGGGCGATGTTGGTGCCATGTTCCTTGTTGAGGATGAAGGCGTGCTTCATGTAAGCCTCGTAGCGGTCGGTCTTCACGTCGATGCCATACAGTTCCTTGCCCGCCATCTGCTGTTTCATCTCGTCGCTCATCTCCTGAAGGGTCTGTCCACCGCGTCGGTGTTCGCTGATGAGCGAGATACCGGCACGCAGCATGTAGTGTTCCGACTTGTAGATCCAGCGGTTCTGCAGGTTGTATTGCAGGATGTTGGGCATGTCCTTGAAACCGTCCATATTCATGTCGTTGGCTCCCCACCGGTTCTCGTAATGGGTGAGGATCTCAGTGGAAACCTTGTCGCTCAAGTGGATGTTGCCAGAGGCGTTCGCTTCCAACTTGCCGTCGGTGTCGCCATAGATGTTGGCTTCCACTCCCGGCACGTCATCTGCCTTGAGGTATTCCACGTTGATTTGCCCCGTGATGCTCTCATATCCCGCCTTGACGGAGGAAGCTCCCTTGCTCACTTGAATGCTCTGCATCCACGGACCAGGCACATATCCCAAGGAGAAGGGGGCGGCGGCACCCCTGAAGTTGGGCAGGTTCTCGGTCATCATCTGCACATAGGTGCCGGAGAGTCCCAACAGTTTGATTTGTCGGGCACCGGTGGCGGCGTCGCTGTAGTTCACGTCCACAGAGGGGTTGGTGGTGAAGCTCTCGCCCAGATTGCAGCAGGCAGCCTTGAAAAGCTCGTCCTTGTTGATCAAGGAGCCGTTGAGGACGCCTGAGAGACGGCTTGTGCCTGCTTTTCTGCTGACGATGGTCACCTCTTTCACTTCCTGGTCGGCGATGGTGTCGGGCAGTGCCTTGTCGTTGGCATTCTGTGCGAAGCCTGTTGCTGACATGAGCAATGCCAGGCTGAATAATGTGTATTTCGTGTTCATTGTATTCTTGTTAGTGTTGTCCTTAAAATCATCTTTTTATCTTGCAAAAACTTCGTGGGGTAGGTATACAATTCCCCCTTCCTATCTTCCTATAATCAAGGAATATAGGCTCACAAGAAATCAAATGGTAAGGACTGTCAGAATACGCAGGTATTGCCTTGGTGGAGAACCAAACATGAGGGTTGTCAATACCTTTTCTTTCTGCCACTTGGGCAGTGGCAGTGGGATAGAATGGCGCCACTCGTTGATGATGGCTATCAACGGCTGAAATGCGTGGAAGTCGAATGCCGTTGGCTGCATCTGCGTACTCGGCGAGAGATACAGGCTTGACGTGGTCATGCATCCCTTGGTAGACTTGGTGTTCTGTTCCTCCTGGGATGATGTGTGGGTCAAGGTCATCGTGGTCTTGCCGGAGCACGAGCAATGGTGAAACGTTACACCGCTCCCCATGACGATGAACGTCATGGTGAGTACGAGTGTGAGTGCTATGTGTAACAGTTTCTTCATAT
>CAVEJY010000112.1:0-4881 GCA_963616155.1 Acutalibacteraceae bacterium | reverse complement strand
TGCAACGGTAAAGATAGAATCGCTGAAGAAAAAAGGGTATCTATTGAGGCAAATGGCTTGAACTCGAAGATGTAGACATCGTTGGAAGTCTCCACGATGCAGTCCACTCTGCCCTCGCTCTGCTCCTTCTCTATGAAAAGGGTGTAGGAGCTTTTATTACTTGTACCACCCAAGCATCGGGACCTCTTTCGGTTGGAGGTAGCTGGCTGTAATCATGGTGACGAAGCCACGGCGCACCTCATCGTTGGGGAAGTCCAAGAGGTAGGAGTTGGTCAGCCGGTCGAATTTCTTGATGGTGAGATAGCCGCTTTGGTATATCATGGGGAGGGGAGCTTCTGTGTCTGCCTTGTAGTCCACAAACTGACTGGTGGGGTAATACTTGCCCACCAGTTCGTTCAGGTTCTCGTTGCAATGAGCCAAGAGACGCACGAGATAGGTGGGAGAACCAGTCTTGAACCAATAGTCGTCTATCCACATCTCGTTGAAGGCACGGAGTACGCTGAATGGATTGTACACTCCTATCAGGCGACGGCTGAAATGATAGCCGTTGAACTGCCGTTTGAGTTTGGCTTTCATCTCCTCTTCCGTAAATTCATATTCCGCTGCCATCTCCTTGATTTGCTCTTTGAAGACGGTGTGGAGTTCCTCCTCTGTGATGCCGAGCAGGGTGTCGTAACGGGCGGAGAGACTGATGTCGTCGGGCTGGTTGAATCCGCTGAACACGCTCACCTGCGAGAACTTGGTCACTCCCGTAAGCAGGACGAACTGCAGATGCTCGTCGGCAGCCTTGAACACGGAGTAGAAACTCTTCAATATGTTCCTATTGTAGTCTTCCAGAGTGATTCTTTTCTCATGGACTGTCATGTACATATCCAAGTCCAAAACGTCCAGTAAAGATTTGTCGTACTCGTCCACTAAGACAACAGCCCTTTGACCGGTCTTTTCGTGGGCGGCTTTTAAAACCTCGCAAAACCGGCTTCCCAATGTACTTGCAAACTGAGGCTTCCCGTATATCGCCTCTTGCGTCTCGACAAAATCCGTCAAGACATTCTCCAGCTCCCCTTCCTTCGTGAAGTCTTTGCCGTTGAAGTCGAGGTGAAACACGGGATATTCCTTCCATTCCGTCTCCAACTCTTCCATGGCAAGTCCCTTGAAAAGTTCCTTCCGCCCCCGGAAATAGCATTCGAGGGTGGACACGAGCAACGACTTGCCAAACCGCCTCGGGCGGCTCAGAAAGTAAATTGTGCCATTATGCACCAAGTCGTATATCTGCTTGGTCTTGTCAATGTAGACGTAGCCCTCGTTGACGATTTTGTCGAAACTCTGTATGCCTATAGGATATTTCATGTTGCAAAATTACAAAAAATATCCATACACGCAAATGATTTCCAATAAAAATAGTGCTGGTGGTAGAAGATGGGAGAGTGATAATGCCTGATCGGTTGATGGATGGTTTTCTCTTTGTGTACCTAAATTCTGCGATAGCTTTCTGCCAAATTCTGTATCAAAATGCAGCCAAACGTTGCATTAAATTACAGCCAAATGCTGCATCAAATTACAGCCAAACGCTGCAAAAATCCTTAAAACATTTGGTCTTTTCAATCTATTATTGTATTTTTGCAGCGAAACAAATCAGATGTAGGCATGAAGGAATATAAGAAAAGAATAGCAGATAAACTGTTGGAATACAGACTCGAAGAAGTGGGAGCTGTGCTTATCGAAGGTCCGAAATGGTGTGGAAAGACCACTACGGCCGAACAGCAAGCCATCGAGAAAGGTGTTGCTACGCTCACCACCCTTGCCTCGAAGATAGATACCGCCAAGATGAAGACACCAGCCTTTATGATGGTACTCACGGCTGTTGGCGACTATGCCTACCAACGCAAGGACGGAGTGTACGTCGTTCCGGTCGGGTGCTTGAAAGACTAAGCTCTACCATGGTGGGAAAGCTGTTCGGGATGATGCTGGAATACCGTTCCGTGCGGTTGTTGACAGTTGCCGACAAGATGGATGGCAACTGCCAGCAACCTTTACGGCAATTGCCATCAACGTGGATGGCAATTGTCAACAACCTTGATGGCAACTGCCAAAGTATAAATAAACCTAAATCTTTGCACCGTTATATACAGGTTCTCACATTATTATATATATTTGCATGAGGTTACGACGAAGAGCGCAACCGACAACGAGAATCATCAGCTAAAAACAAAGACAACTATGGACTTGAAGTACGACGTTTATACCATCAACAACGCTACGGGTAGTGGCGAGGTGAGGAACTATGTGAGAGTGGTGCAGCACGAACCGATGAGCGCCCGCCAACTGCAGGAAAAGATACAGCAACGCTGCTCGCTCACCAAGGGCGATGTGGCTGCCGTGCTGTCTGAACTGCACGACATCTTCGTGGAGGAGTTCCGGATGGGCAACCGAGTCTATATCCCCGAGATAGGCTATTTCTCCATGTCTGCCAGTCTGGAGATGCCGGAAGACAAGCCCGACAAGAAGATTACGGGCAAGGAGGTGAGAGTCAACGGTATCAACTTCCGTCCCGAGGCCACTCTGCTACAGGAGGTGCAGCGGGGCATCCATTTCGTGCGCTCCCGCTACAGCAGCCGGTCCACCCAATACACCGAAGAGGGACTGTTGGAAAAGATAAAGGAATACATCCGGGACAACCGCTATCTCACCAGCCGCGCCCTGCGCATCCACTTCGGACTGACGCAATACTCCGCCCAGAAATGGCTCCAGCATTTCTGCGAAAAGGACATACTGGTGAAGGATGGAACGCCCCGTTCACCCATCTATTTCCTGAAGTGATTTCCCCGGAATCCCATGTTCTTTAGCAGCAAAAGGGCATTAACGAAAGCAGAACTCGGCCTTTCGGTCCGAATGCGCTGACATTGCAGTAAAAATTAATGAAATCATACTAATATGAACATAGCAGACCAAATACGTTTGAAACTCCAATTGAAGGAGAACTCTGAAGTGGAATACAAATCAGCCGCGGGTGGTTTTCCTAAGACTGAATTTTGGCGTTCCTTCTCTGCCTTGGCCAACACCAACGGTGGAACGATTGTGCTGGGAGTGAAAGAGAAGAATCACCAATTCATACCAGACGGTCTTTCTGAAGAGCAGGTCGCAAAATACAGGAAACAGTTTTGGGATGACGCTCACAACAAGTCGTGCGTAAACATTCCGCTGTTGGTAGAGAGCGACATTGAAGAAATACAGACCGATGGAGGCCAGTATCTTCTAGCCTTCAGAATACCCCGTGCCCAGTACGACTTGCGCCCTGTGCACCTTACGCTTACTCCATTCGGACATACCTATAAGCGTAGGGATGAAGGCGATTACCTGTGTAGCGACGATGAAGTGAAGCAGATGTATTCGGATGCCAACAATATGAGGGCTTCTGCTGACTCCCGGATTTTACGAGGCTATTCTATCGATGATATTGACATGACGACTTTACATCAATACCGTCGTGCATACAATATCAAACATGAGAACCACCCTTGGACAGAGGTTGACGACAGGCAGTTCCTGGAAAACATCGGTGCCTACCGTAAGGACAGGGCCACGTCGACCGAAGGGTTCACTGTTGCCGGAATGCTCATGTTTGGAAAGACAAACAGCATCACAGACCCGGAATGTTGCCAAGAGTTTTTCCCTGACTATCGGGAGCATTTGAGCGATGACCCACGGATGCGTTGGACAAATCGCATCTACCCCGACGGTACATGGGAAGCCAACATCTATCAGTTCTTTACTCGCGTCCTGCCATTATTGCAGCATTCGTTGCCAGTGCCGTTCAGCCTTGACGACAACCAAATAAGGAACAACACCACTACAGCTCATGTAGCCCTACGCGAGGCTTTTGCCAACAGTCTGATTCATGCAGCATACACGGTAAGAGGCAACATTGTCATCGACAGATACTTCAACCGCATCGTGCTGTCCAATCCTGGTACTATGCTCGTCAGCATGGAAGAATACTATGAGGGTGGGCATAGCATCTGCCGAAATCCTATCATCCAAAAGATGTTCGTCTTCTTGGGCATTGGCGAGAAAGGTGGCACTGGTGCCGATGTGATAGCAAAAGGATGGAAAGACAATGGCTGGAGTGCACCCACGGTTGAGGAAAAGAACAATCCTGACAGAATTGAAACTTGCCTGCACATAGCTAATCGTGACGATAGTGCTACGGAAACTACTACGGGAACTTTGTCCGACACTACGGAAACTATCAAGAAAAGTTCGGAGACGGACGCTTTTGGTTCGGAAAGTAGTTCGGAGAGAACGCCAAAAAGTTCGGAGACAGACGCTCTTGGTTCGGAAAGAGGTTCGGAAAGAACATCAAACAGTTCGGAAACAGAGGTTATTGGTTCGGAAAGAGGTTCGGAAAGAAAAGATTTGATAATAGATATAATAAGACAAAACCCACATATAACTACCGCTGAAATTGCAATGCAATTAAATATATCTTCACGAGGTGTGGAAAAACAAATACGTAAACTTCGTGAATCTGGTAAGGTTAAACGAACTGGTGGTAGATTCGGCGGCTATTGGGAAATTGTAGCAGATAATAACAACTAAATACAGACACAACAATGGAACCTATATCCCATTTCCATACACTTGAAGAGCTGATACGGGCTCTTGACCGCGAGCGGAAGCTGCTCGGCGGACTGTTTCAGGACCGCAAGCGGCTGTCGTTCCGCTACGACGTGGCTCGGGAGCTGGCTTCGAGGAAGGACGAGAGCCTGGAGTTTCTGCGACGCTTCGGGGTGATAAGGATGGGCGGCGACTTCGTGGAGCTGGAGGACGCCTACCTGAAGTTCTTCGAGGACGTGCTGGAGGTGAACGAGGACATCAACGTGG
>CAVEJY010000111.1:0-6402 GCA_963616155.1 Acutalibacteraceae bacterium | reverse complement strand
ACTTGAAAAGGTAAACTCTCAAAGTTATGAAAAGAATGAGAATATAAATATGAAAGAATGCGCAATTTCGGATGAAGTTCGAAGTTGCGCATTTTTTATCTGAAAATAATACCACTTTTATTTTGCTTTATCATCGAAAAGTCGTAATTTTGCACGATAAATAGACAAAGGAAAATATGGCTCAGAAACTCATTCAGGAACAGGCACAGAAGCTACAGCAGCTACAAAGACTCTCCGCCCAACAGATGTTGCAGGTGAAGCTGCTGGAGATGCCCCTCACCGAGCTGGAGGACAGCATCAACGCCGAGCTGGACGACAACCCCGCCCTGGAAAGCGAGAACCCGGACGACTTGCTGAATGACAATGGTGACGACATCGCCATAAACGACCATTCGGAAGACAGTAACGAGGAGGAAGACACCTTCGAGACTCAAAAGGAAAAGGAAGAACGCGAGGACGCTCTCGACTCAGCCCTTGAGGACATCGGCAGGGACGACCAGATGCCCGACTACAACACGGAACGCTACAGCACGCAAAACGCCGACTACGAGGAAATGGTATACGGCGACACCACCTCCTTCTACGACAAACTGAAGGAGCAGATGGACATGCAGGTGCTCAGCGACAAGGAAAAGGAAATCATGGAATACCTCATCGGGTCGCTCGATGACGACGGACTGCTGCGCAAGGACCTCGACAGCATCAGTGACGAACTTGCCATCTACCAGAACATTGACACCGACGAGAAGGAAGTGGAACATGTGCTGCACATCCTCCAGACCTTCGACCCCGCCGGCGTGGGAGCAAGGAACCTACAGGAATGCCTACTCCTACAGATACGGAGAATGCCACACGGCAGACTGAGAATCTGCCTGACGGAAATCATCCTCAACTACTTCGAGGAATTCATTAAGAAACACTGGGACAAAATCAAAACCAACATGCTCCTCAACGATGAGGAAGCAGAAGCCCTGCAAAGGGAGATACACAAGCTGAACCCCAAACCCGGTGCTTCCTTAGGCGAGACGGAAGGAAGAAATATGCAGCAGATTACCCCCGACTTCATCATCGATACCACCGATGACGACACTGTCACCTTCAGTCTCAACCGCGGCCACATTCCTGAACTTACCGTGTCGCCGTCCTTCACCGACATGATCGACACCTACAAGAAGAACAAGGACAAGATGAGCCGGAAAGACAAGGAAGCCCTGCTTTACGCCAAGGAGAAGGTGGACAAGGCACAAGGATTCATCGAAGCCATCAAGCAGCGCCGACATACGCTCTACATCACGATGAAGGCCATCATCGACATACAGAAGAAATTCTTCCTGGACGGCGACGAGGCAGACCTCAAGCCGATGATCCTCAAGGACGTGGCAGACCGTACGGGACTGGATATCAGTACCATTTCAAGGGTCAGCAATGTGAAGTATGCACAAACGAAATGGGGTACCTTCCCGCTGAAGTTCTTCTTCACCGACAGCTATGTCACCGAGGACGGAGAGGAGATGTCCACCCGCAAGATCAAGATAGCCCTACAGGAGCTCATCGACAAAGAGGACAAGAAGAAACCGCTAAGCGACGACACACTTGCCAAGCTCTTGAAAGAGAAAGGTTTCCCGATAGCCCGCCGCACGGTGGCCAAGTACAGGGAACAGTTTGGAATCCCCGTGGCGCGGCTTCGCAGATAAGCCCCCAAAAGGTAATGAAGAGAAGTTAGCATGAAAGAGAAGAAGATTATATTGACAGCGCAAATCATGAGCATGATCTTTACGCCGTTCTACCTGCCGCTCGTCGGTCTGGTGGCACTGTTCATGTTCAGCTATATGGCGTTGTTGCCGATGTCGTACAAGTTGCACACGCTGCTCGCCGTGTACATATTCACCATCCTGCTGCCCACACTGCTCATCCACCTGTACCGCCGTTACCAGGGATGGTCGTCCAAGGAACTGGCGAAGAAGGAGCGACGCATCGTTCCCTACATCATCTCCATCGTATGCTACTTCGGTTGCTTCTTCCTCATGGAATACCACAACACACCCCGCGTCATCAGCATCATCTTAGTGGCGGCACTGGTCATCCAGATGGCATGCGCCCTCATCAACGTATGGTGGAAAGTCTCCACCCACACGGCGGCCATCGGTGGGGTGATGGGTGCCCTGCTGGCTTATTCCATTGGCTTCTCGTTCAACCCCATGTGGTGGATATGTGTCGTGCTGATACTGGCAGGAATGGTAGGGTCCGCACGCATTATCCTGCGCCAGCACACCCTCTCGCAAGTGGTGGCGGGCTTCTTTATCGGACTTTTCTGTGCATTCATAGTTATATAAAAACATTCATCTATTAAATATAAGAAGAAATGAAACCATTAGTAAGCATTATCATGGGCAGTACCAGTGACCTGCCTGTTATGGAAAAAGCATGTAAGTGGTTGGACGACAACCAGATTCCCTTTGAGGTAAATGCCCTCTCTGCCCATCGTACACCCGATGCCGTAGAGGCTTTCGCCAAGGGAGCCAAGGAGCGTGGCGTGAAGGTCATCATCGCCGCCGCCGGTATGGCCGCCGCCCTTCCCGGCGTGATTGCCGCATCCACCCCGTTGCCTGTCATCGGTGTGCCCATCAAAGGTATGCTCGACGGTCTCGATGCCATGCTCAGCATCATCCAGATGCCCCCGGGCATCCCCGTGGCTACTGTTGGTGTCAACGCCGCCCAGAACGCAGCCATCCTTGCTGCCCAGATGATTGCCCTCAGCGATGAGGAAGTGGCCAAGAAGGTGGACGCATGGAAAGCCGGTCTCGGTGCCAAGATCGAGAAGGCGAACAAGGACTTGGCGGAAGTGAAATTTGAGTACAAATGTAACTGATTCCTATTCCCCAATTCCACAACAATTATCAAGCAATAATGGTAGATTTATTCAATTATAACCGCCGCGCCTCTTCCGTGACACACGTCGGTGCCATCGACCTGGGAGGCGACAATCCTGTGCGCATCCAGTCGATGACCACCACCAACACCAACGATACCGAGGCTTGCGTGCGCCAGGCGGAGGAAATCATCAAGGCTGGCGGCGAGTTGGTGCGCTTCACCACTCAGGGTTCCCGTGAGGCGGAGAACATGAGGAACATCAATGCCGGCATCCGTGCCGACGGTTTCCAGACTCCCCTCGTGGCTGATGTTCATTTCAATCCCAACGTGGCAGATGTCGCCGCCCTCTATTGCGAGAAGGTGCGCGTCAACCCCGGCAACTATGTAGACCCAGCCCGCAAGTTCATCCAACTGGAATATACCGACGAGGAATACGCCAAGGAACTGCAGAAGATAGAGGACCGCTTCGTGCCTTTCCTCAATATCTGCAAAGAGAACCACACCGCCATCCGCATCGGTGTGAACCATGGTTCCCTTTCCGACCGCATCCGCAACCGCTACGGCGACACTCCCGAGGGCATCGTGGAGAGTTGCATGGAGTTCCTCCGCATCTGCAAGAAGGAGGATTTCAACAATGTGGTCATCAGCATCAAGTCTTCCAACACGGTGGTGATGGTGCGTTCCATGCGCCTTCTGGTGAGCGAGATGGAGAAGGAGGGCATGAACTATCCCCTCCACCTCGGCGTGACGGAAGCAGGAGAGGGCGAGGACGGTCGCATCAAGAGTGCGGTGGGCATCGGTGCATTGCTCGCTGACGGCATCGGAGACACCATCCGCGTGAGTCTGAGCGAGGAACCTGCCGCTGAGATTCCCGTGGCCCGCCATTTGGTGGACTACATCGGCAAGAAGCAGGGACAGATGATGATTCCTGCCGAGGCGTGCCCTTCCTTCGACTGGCTGCGCCCTTCCCGACGCGAGACCAACGCTGTGGGCAACATCGGCGGCGACAACGTGCCTGTGGTCATCAGCAACCGCATCAACAGGGAGAGTACCCTCTGCGACAACGCCGACACCAAGCCCGACTATATATATATAGGTGGAAAGATGCCCAGGCAGTTTGTTGCCGGACAGAGCTACATCGTAGACTACAACATCTATGACACCCTCAACAGCAAGCCCGAGACCACAGGCTGCAAGCTCTATCCCATCTTCCCTGCCATGGCGATGCCCCTCATTGCCAGCATCCATGCAGACGTGAAGTTCCTTACCCTCCAGTATGGCACTCCTTCGGCAGAGTACATCGCTTGCCTCAAGGCGCATCCCGAGGTGGTGGTGATTTGCGTCAGCAACCACCAGAACCGCCTGGGCGACCAGCGTGCCCTGGTGCATGAGATGATGAATGCGGGTATCAAGAACCCCGTTGTCTTTGCCCAGATGTACCAACACTCCAAGGAGGAGAAGAGCGACTTCCAGCTGGAGGCGGCGGCTGACATGGGTGCCTTGATGATAGACGGACTGACCGACGGCATCTGGCTGATGAACAATGGCGACATTCCTGCCCAGACCATCGACGAGACTGCCTTCGGCATCCTCCAGGCAGCACGTCTCCGTACCTCGAAGACGGAGTACATCAGTTGTCCGGGTTGTGGCAGAACGCTCTACGATCTCCGCGAGACCATCGCCAAGATCAAGGAGGCCACCAAGGAGATGAAGGGTCTGAAGATTGGCATCATGGGCTGCATCGTGAACGGTCCCGGCGAGATGGCGGATGCCGACTACGGTTATGTAGGTGCCGGCGTAAACCGCGTGAGCCTCTACCGCAAGCAGGTTTGTGTAGAGAAGAACATCCCGCAGGAAGTGGCTGTGGAGCATCTGCTCGCCCTCATCCAGTCAGACAGGGAGAAGTAACCAGTTAAGAAAGCAATATTTTGATCGATCGTTGTTACATAGAGATTACCAACACTTGCAATCTGAACTGTGACTTCTGTCCGAAGCACCACCGCCCCAAGAGGCAGTTGACGGCAGAGGAGTTCGACCAGATTACGGAGAAGGTGCGTGGAAAGGTCTGTTTCCTCTATTTCCACCTGATGGGGGAACCTTTGCTCCATCCTCTGCTGCCACAGTTCATCATGACGGCGAGGGAAAAGGGCTTCAAGACCGTACTCACATCCAACGGCACCTTGCTCCATCGCTGCATGGAACTCCTCGACACCCTGCCCCATAAAATCCAGCTTTCTCTGCATTCGCACGAGAGCAATGAGCGGGGAGAGCTTGCCGAGTATATGGACGAGGTGATGCTATTCTCCACGCAAGCCGCCCAAAAGGGCACTTGCGTGGTGCTGAGACTTTGGAACCAGGGAGGAAGGGACCGGGAGAACGAGGAGGTGATGCGGCTTATTGAACAATACGCTCCCAAGCCCTGGAGGGAACGCCCCGACGGTTTCCGACTGTCAGACAATCTCTATCTGGAGTTCGACCGAAAGTTCCAGTGGCCCGATGCCAAAAAGGAGAGGGTAGGGGAGAAAGCCCAGTTGTATTGCAAGGCATTGACCAAGCAGATTGGCATCCTTTCCGACGGAAGTCTGGTGCCGTGCTGTCTCGACCATGACGGCGACGTCATCCTTGGCAACCTCTTCCGCCAGTCACTGGAAGAAATCCTCTCTTCCCCCCGTGCCGTGGCGATGACAGAGGCCTTCAAGCACCATGCCGCCTCCGAGCGACTCTGCCAAAACTGCGAGTCGGCACTGGCAAGGAACAGTTTTAGGGGAAAGGCAAGAAGCTAACATTCAAGCATTTCAATATTTTAGAACGATGAAACAACAACACGCAAGACTCATTCAGGCCATGGTGGAGTATGACAAGGGCGATGCGCCCCGCATCCAGCACTTCATGAAGGTGCACGACTTCGCCGTCACCATCGCCCAGTTGGAGAACGTGGACGAAGAGACCCTCTTCATCCTCGAAACCGCCGCCATACTCCACGACATCGGCATCCATGTGAGCGAACAGAAATACGGAAACTGCAACGGCAAGCACCAGGAGGAGGAAGGTCCTGCAGAAGCCCGCAAGCTCCTGGCGCAAGTGGGTGGTTACACCGAGGCCCAGACCGAGCGGGTCTGCTTCCTCATTGCCCACCACCACACCTACAGGAACGTGGAGGGCATCGACTGGCAAATCCTTCTGGAAGCCGACTTCCTCGTCAATGCCTTCGAAGACCATATCGCCCCCGAAGGCATCGAGACCTTCGAGCGCAAGGTGTTCAAGACCCAGACGGGCAAGCATCTCCTGGAAACGATGTTCCGCCCTTTCCATCACATATCTTTCAGCGAGAGGGCTTTTGCCTCCAGCTGATACTCACCAAAACTTCATCATGTAAATCCTCGTTTATATAAATACGGTTTATATTATCGGGCGAAAATATACGAAAAATAAAACCGTTTCAAAAAGTTTTCGGGGAAAAGTGACGAATATTTATCAAAAAATCCATCGCCTGCCACGGAAGCGGACGCTCTGTGGCAGGCGATGGGTTTT
>CAVEJY010000110.1:0-17161 GCA_963616155.1 Acutalibacteraceae bacterium | reverse complement strand
AACAGACCTATGGCGTGAGTGTACTATTTGGACCGTATTCTTCAGCAGGTCATTGATAGTTTCAATGATGTACCTTTTGCGCAGCATCACTCTGTCGTAGAATGGCATAAGTTTATTCTTCATGTTTTCCTCCTACTCGATTTATAGATGAGCCCACTTGGAGAAGTGCCAGTCATGTCGGGTATTTTCGATGGACTTATGGGCTTGTTTGAATGTGATGCTCACAATTTCATCGCTCGGCGAGCTTTCTTCCAACTTTCCTGGAATCCGATGAGGACGAACTGCACAAAGTGAGTGTGGGTCTCTTTGCATACCCAGCGTGGCCAATACCAGTTGTTGAAGCTGAGTTGTACTAAACCTTGAACGAGGACGATGCCCCAAAGACTGAGTTCCGTGTATTTCAAAACAAAGAAATCTAATACCGCAATCGTTACAGCGAAAAAGAGTCCTGGCTTATAGAACGGAATACTATTGCCCATCGATATGAGCGTGCAGTAGTTGGAATGGTTGGCCTCAAGTAAGTTGATTACCAAAAAAACTATCAGCATCGGTGTGTCTGGCAACGTAGCTTTTGAGCCTATTAGGGACAGTACTATTGGACCAAGGCAAACCAATACGATAGAGCCTGCGAAGAACAAAAGGTAATAGACATTCATCGCCCATGAGAAGGAGCGTATCATCTTCTCATTGTCGTTGCTGGCTATATGGGAAGTTATTTTCGGTATATATGATGAGAAGAGTGTACCACTAACTCCTGTAATGATGCCTACGAATTGGTTCATCAAACCATATGAGGCAATGGCTGAGGAGGTAAGGTACAGTCCTGCCATGAACATAGAGGCTCTCATTGTAAGATAAGCGCAGACACTCGATACGCCCAACTTCTTGGCATTATGCCATATCGCATTGAATATCTCCTTAGTGTCGGAAGATTCTACCTTTGCCTCTGCGAGTTTACGCTTCAATTCGGCATCGTAGAAGTAATGATAAGACATCCAGCGGTCAACGAACGGAGACACGAAGTTGGCAATACAGACGGCCATAAGTCCCCACCCGGTAAGAAGGAGCATGTAACTGATGATAATATAGACAATCCTTGATGTCATTACCGCCATCTTACTTTCCTTGATGAATCCACGCCCAGTAAGGAGCGACGAATAGTAGCAGAAGTAGATGTTAAAGAATGTGGAGACAGTATAGAGCAACCATATCCACAAGGAATTGTCAACATTGGTAAACCCATTAGTAACACTCCAAATATACCAGGTGCCAAGTGTGAGCATCAGTGCCAGCACTGCAATACTCATATACATGTAAACTTTCTTGGCTACCAATATCAGCCCTTTCAGAAGTCTGTAGCTCACATTGCCACCGACATCACTGTTTATTCCCTCTTTCTCCAGTTTCTGGGCACCGCTGAACACATAAGTAACATTCCTGCCAAACTGTGGGGCAAAGCCAAAGTCGATAAGTCCCACAAGGGAACTGACCGTCATCATCAGATAGTTCATTGCGATTTCCTCCGTTGTCAACATGTTGAGTATCAACGGGAGGGTGAACAAGCTTGAACCTAAGGTAAAGAATTGTGCGATGTAGCTCCATGCTACGTCTTTTTTTGAAACAGAAATCTCCATATACCCTTACTTCATAATGAGATGTCCCACGGAAATCACAGTCCTTTTTGTTTTTCTAAAAACCACTTTGCATAATGAATACAGGAAAACCTTTGTGGGAATTTCGTACTGCTTATATTCGCGTATCCATTTGAGCAGATTGATTAGTCCGTGGGTGTCAATATCCATAATCAGTTCCCCTGTATTCCAACTGTTCAGTCTTGGGACGAGTATTCCATACTCTCTCTGACGATACTTCTCGTCTATTTCATTAGGCGCAGGATTGCGTAGGAACTCTTCATACCACACATTGGCTTTATTCAGTGCCAATATTTTTATTCTTGCATTCTTGGAACTTGATATAGTCAGCGAGCTTGACCTGTATTGAAAACACGGTACTGGCGTGTTAGCAACACCTCCCTTGATAGCAGCTTGGTAGGCGGATATGTCATCACTTGCCCAAGCTAATGGGAGGTCATAGAATCCCCCACGCTGTCGGAGCGGCGCAACCTTAAAGCAGTAGTCTCCGATAAAGGAGCATGTCGAAAAGAACTTGTCGTTTATCAGAGCGTAAACAGACTCCCATTCTGGACGTTGGATTTGATAACTCTTGAAGCTGTTATTCTCATCTATGATTTCTGTCCATGCATGCAACAGTTCTATATTGGGATATTTATAAAGTAGTTTACGATATTCCGCTAAACAACATGGAAGCAAACGGTCATCATCACCCATACAGATGCACCATTCGCCAGTAGCGTAACTGAGACATTTGTTCCAGTTGCCTACTACATGAACAGCCCCGAAGTTCTTTTCGTTTACATAGTAACGAATGCGTTCGTCATCGAACCGTGCCACTATCTCGTCCAGATTCTTAGGAGAGGCATCGTTTACTATGATGAGTTCAAAGTTTTTGTATGTCTGGCGTAGAATGCTACTGATGCACTCCTCCAAGAACTTTGCTTTGAAAGCGGGAATCAAAATAGAGAACTTTATATCCTCGTGTATTTTATCGCTTGACAGAGCTGTTCTCGTCGCGTTGGGCAGAGGTTCATTTTGTTTTGCGCTACTGGCATTGTGGAACTGCGAATCCATAATTTTGTAATCGTTTCCATTTGATTCCCCAAGATGGAATATAGAAAGCAATATTGATGCTACCAATAAAAGAAATGGCGTAGGGAATCTGAGCCTACATAATTCCATGTTCGATTGAGGTCCTAGGAAAACCTTTGATGTCATGGAAAAGAAGCAACAGAAACCTACGCCAACTTTGCATATATCTTGTAGAGCACAGGACGCACCCTCTCCATACGAATATGGGAAAGGGTACACCTATGCCTAGGTATATACACGATAAGCGAAGGCATCCACCGCGGTCTTCATCTGAACATCATCTTTTGAAATTTCCTAGGTTTCAATCGAATCAGAAGAAAACGTAGCTGAACGTCTTTCTTATTATGATAGGCATTCTGCGGACTTGTACGGTAGCTTCTCTATGCCAACCATCCACAAAATGGCATCGGCAAAGGTAATAATAAAAATTGAAATACGCAAGAAAATCAACTGTTTTCTTGCAACGACAAGAATATTTTCTTGCATGAATCAGGTTTAATAGGGTGTTGTTTTACGATTGGGGCAGGAATTTAAAGAAAGTCGGCTCAACGGGAATTGTCCGTGGCAGCGTAGAGTGAAACTATCCAAAGACCATCATCAAACGATAGAAGAAGTAGGGTATGTTCCTTACCCCTCTTAGGCTCGAGCGGAAGAACTTTATCGGTTGAATTGATGACACTGCGCAATAGCCTTGGTCCCAATGGGCAAGAGCATTGAATACATTGGGCAAGAAAGCTGCTCAGAACGATGGTTGGCAGTTGCCATCCACGTTGTCGACAGTTGTCATCCACGTTGTTGGCAGTTGTCATCCACGTTGTTGGCAGTTGTCATCCATGTTGTTGGCAGTTGCCAATAATCATTGAAAGCAGGGTTCCCAGGGCAAACGCATCAAAATGCGTTTGCCTGCAAGAGCTTTGCCAGGTACTCTTCATCGAGGTCGGAAAACGAAAGTAGGAAGAAAACTACTTCGTTTTCCTCCTACTCGATTATTTCACTGACATCAGGTATTCCTTGAATGCGGCGAAATCCTTTGTCATCGGGATGCTCTTCTTCTCGCCTTTCATGAACTCGGCGAGACGAGCCGGTATCTCGATGTCGGCATCGAGGATGCTGTCTACCTTCTCCTTGAACTTGGCAGGGTGGGCGGTCTCCAAGAATACTCCTGTCTCTCCGGGCTTCAACTGCTCCTTCAGGGCACGGTAGCCGCAGGCTCCGTGGGGGTCGAGTACATACTTGGTCTCGCCATAGCACTGCTTCATGGTCTCCGCAATCTGCTCGTCCTTATAGGTAGCACCGCCGATGTAGGCGGCGATGGCATCATGGTTGCCCTTGTAGAGGTCGTAGATACGGGCGAAGTTGCTGGGGTCACCCACGTCCATGGCGTTGGCGATGGTCTGCTTGCTGGGCTCGGGCTTGTACTCGCCTGTCTGTAGGTAGTTGTAGAAGATGTCGTTGGCGTTGTTGGCGGCGATGAAGCGGTGGATGGGCAATCCCATCTCATGACCGAAGAGTCCGGCGGTGATGTTGCCGAAGTTGCCGCTGGGCACGCAGATGACCAATTTGTCTGCCAAGCCTTTCTCCTTTATGCGGGCATAGGCATTGAAGTAGTAGAATGCCTGGGGCAGGAAGCGTGCCACGTTGATTGAGTTGGCGGAGGTGAGCTTCATGTGCTTGTTCAGTTCCTCGTCCATGAAGGCGGATTTTACCAATGCCTGACAGTCATCGAACACGCCGTCCACTTCCAGGGCTGTGATGTTCTTGCCGAGGGTGGTGAACTGGCTCTCCTGGATCTTGCTCACCTTTCCCTTGGGATAGAGAACGTACACATGGATGCCGTCCACACCGAGGAATCCGTTTGCCACGGCACTGCCGGTATCGCCCGATGTAGCTACAAGCACGTTTACTTCCTCTTTGCCCTCCTGTCGTACGAAGTACTGCAGGAGTCGGGCCATAAAGCGGGCACCTACATCCTTGAAGGCGAGGGTGGGTCCATGGAAGAGCTCCAGCGAGTAGATGTTAGGCTCTACCTCGACCACGGGGCAGTCGAATGCCAAGGTATCGTAGACGATTTTCTTCAGAGACTCAGCGTCCACATCCTCGCCGAAGAAGGCATCAGCCACCTTGTAGGCAATCTCCTGGAAAGAGAGTTTCTCGATGTTGTCGAAGAAATCCTGTGGCAACTTCTTGATGATTTCGGGCATATAGAGGCCACGGTCCTCTGCCAATCCCTTTACTACCGCCTTGTGAAGGTCGGCGATAGGTGCTTTCTTATTTGTAGAATAGTATTTCATAATTTTAAGTGAAGAGTGAAGAACGAAGAGTGAAGAATTCAATAGTATTGATTGTCTGCATCTCTTGGTTGCTTCACGGAATTAATATTTTTATTTGACGGTTGAGAACTGGAGAATAGAAGAGTGAAATTTAGCTTGATGGCATTTGAATTCTTCACTCTTCACTCTTCGTTCTTCACTTAATTTATCGCCATAAACGTATTCATGAAGTCTTGCAGTTGAATCAAGCCGTAGCCGCCTCTTACACAACTCTCCTCGTCATACAGCTCCACGTCGTCTGGATCGATGCCAGGATAGTAGATGAGGAAGGGTACCGGCTCCTTTACATGCGTACGAATCTCCACGGGAGTGGGGTGGTCGGGGAGAACGGCGATGCAGACAGGCTCGTCCCATGAGCTAACCTCGTCGAAGATGGGCTTTATCAACCGTTGGTCGAGGTTCTCGATGGTCTTGAGTTTCAGATCCAGGTCTCCGTCATGTCCAGCTTCGTCACTTGCCTCCACATGTACATACACGAAGTCGTCGCCTTCCTTCAGGGCGTTGATGGCAGCCTGTGCCTTGCCTTCGTAGTTGGTGTCGGCAAGTCCGGTGGCTCCCTCCACGATGATGTTTCTCAGTCCGGCATAGTGACCGATGCCGCGAATCAGGTCAACGGCGGAGATGACTGAGCCACGCTTAATCTGTGGGTACATCTGCGAGAGGGTGAGCATATGGGGACGATAACCGCCTCCCCAGGGCCAGATGAGGTTTGCCATCCGCTCGCCGCGTTCCTTGCGTCCCACGTTGAAAGGATGTTTTTCCAAGAGTTCCTGGCTCTCGATGATGAGCTCGTTCAGCAGGTCGGCAGTGTCGCGTCGTGAGATGTGTCCCTCGTCATCACCTTCTTGAGACAGGACAGGCTTCACCAGGAGGCTGTGCCACTCCTCGTTGGGGTGGTCGTGGGGCGGGGCACAGTCGATGTGTTTGTTGCCGTGGTGTACCACGAGGAGGTGGCGGTACTGAATGCCCGTCACGAATTCCACCTCGGGATATTTCTTGCCCAGCGTCTCGTTGAGGTACTTGATGAGAACGTCGGCATCCTCTGTCTCCAGGTTGCCTCCGTTGTGAGTGATAATCTTTCCGTCCTGCACGTTGATGATGTTGCAGCGCAGGGCGAGGTCGGTGGGCTTCAGCTCGTAGCCGATGCTGGCGGCCTCCAGCGGACCGCGTCCTTCGTACACCTCATTCTGGTCATAACCCATGATGGCACTGTTGGCCACTTCAGACCCCGGCAGGAATCCGTCGGGTACGGTGATGAGTCTTCCCGTCTTGCCCTTCTTGGCAAGCATGTCCATATATGGCTTGTTGGCGTATTGCAGGAGTGTCTTGCCACCCAGTCTCTCCACTGGGTGGTCTGCCATTCCGTCGCCAAGAATGATGATATGCTTCATGATAATTTATAATTTATAATTTAAAATTAGGCATACGCCCTAAAATTATACATTATTCATTGTACATTATTATATGTTTGCAATGCTCATGATGTTGGCGAACACACCGGCTGCGGTCACGCTGGCTCCGGCTCCGTAGCCTTGTATCATCATGGGATATTCCTTGTAACGTTCCGTGGTGAGCAGCACGATGTTGTTGCTTCCTTCCAGGTTGTAGAACGGATGCTCGGGACCCACTGCCTGCAGACCCACGGATGTCTTGCCGTCCTCTAATTTCGCCACGAAGCGCCAACGCTTGTGCTCCAGGTCGAGGGTCTTGCGCTTCGCCTCGAAGTCTGCGTCGAGCTTAGGCAGTTTCTTCCAGAAGTCGTCGATATTGCCCTTGAAGTAGGAGTCGGGTACGAAGAGGTTCTTCTCCACGTCTTCCTGCTCCACACGGTAGCCAGATTCGCGGCTGAGGATGACGAGCTTTCTCACCACATCCATGCCGCTCAGGTCGATGCGTGGGTCTGGTTCGCTGTAGCCTTTTTCCTTGGCGAGCTTTACGGTCTCGGAGAATGGCACTACACCGGAGATGGCGTTGAAGATGAAGTTGAGCGTTCCGCTCAGCACAGCCTCAATTTTGAGTATCTTGTCGCCTGAGTTGCGCAGGTCGTTGATGGTTCCGATGATGGGGAGACCGGCTCCCACGTTGGTCTCGAAGCGGAACACTACGCCACGCTGGATGGCGGTCTTCTTCAGTTTCTCGTAGTCCTCGTATTTGCCGGAGGCGGCTATTTTGTTGGCGGCAATCACGCTCACGTTGTGCTCCAAGAGCGTCTGGTAGAGGGCTGCCACTTCCTTGCTGGCGGTACAGTCCACGAACACGCTGTTGAAGATGTTCATCGAGAGGATGCTGTCACGCAGCAACTCTGGTGTGCTGGGATCTGACTTCTTCAGGTCTTCGCGGTAGTTCTCCAGGTCGATGCCGTCGCGGTTGTAGATGGCGTTCTTGGAGGAGGCGATGCCCACTACGCTGAGCTTCAGTTTGTTGCGCTCCATCAGCTCGCCATACTGGTTCTTGATTTGCTCGATGAGCTTTCCGCCCACGGTTCCCACACCGCAGATGAAGAGGTTGAGTACCTTGTATTCGGAGAGGAAGAAGCTGTCGTGCAACACGTTGAGTGACTTCCTCAGGTAGTCGCTCTTCACCACGAAGGAGATGTTGGTCTCCGATGCTCCCTGTGCGCAGGCTATCACGGAGATGCCGCTGCGGCCGAGGGTGCCGAAGAGCTTGCCGGCGATACCGGCAGCGTGCTTCATGTTCTCGCCCACGATGGCGATGGTGGCAAGACCTTTCTCTACATGCATGGGGAACATGGCACCGTCGGCTATCTCGTTCTTGAACTCCTCGTTCAGCACTCTTGCTGCCTCGTCGGCATCCTGGTCCTGCACACCGATGGAGGTGGAGTTCTCGGAGGATGCTTGCGACACCATGAATACGCTGATGCCTTCGTTGGTGAGGGCGGTGAAGATACGGCGGTTCACGCCGATTACGCCCACCATGGAGAGACCGGTGACGGTGACGAGCGCCGTGCCGTTGATGGAGGAGATACCCTTGATGGGTTTCTGGTCAGAGTCTATCTTGTTCTTGATGATGGTTCCGGGTGCGTCGGGGTTGAAGGTGTTCTTCACCTTGATGGGGATGTTCTTCACGCAAACCGGGTATATGGTGGGAGGATAGATGACCTTTGCACCGAAGTTGCAAAGCTCCATTGCCTCCACGAAGCTGAGTTCGTTGATGGGGTAGGCGGACTTGATCACGCGTGGATCGGCGGTCATGAAGCCGTCCACGTCAGTCCAGATTTCCAGCACCTCTGCGTCGAGGGCTGCGGCGATGATGGCTGCCGTGTAGTCGCTGCCGCCGCGTCCCAGGTTGGTGGTGCGCTCGGTGTTCTTGTCGCGGCTGATGAAACCCGGTACGAGAGAGATGCGGGGCAGGTCGGCGAAGGCATCCTTTACCAGCTTGTTGGTCAGTTCACTGTCAAGGGTATGCTTGCCCTTGCCGTGCAGGCGCTCCGTCTTGATGAAGTCGCGCGAGTCAAACCACTTGGCGCCGCGTATCAGCGTGGCGACAATCTTGGAGCTGAGTCTCTCGCCATAGCTCACGATGGCATCCTGAGTCTTTTCGCTGATGTCGTGGATGAGATATACACCGAAATAGATGCTCCTCAATTGCTCGAAGAGGGCATCGACCGATTTGAAGAGATTTTCCCTGTCTGTGGTGTCGGTGATGATGGTGTCTATCATCTTGTGGTGGCGGTCAACCATGGCATCGAATTCGACTCTCCATTGTTCATCGCCCTTGAGGGCAAGCTGGGAGGTTTGCAAGAGTTTGTCAGTGATACCGCCAAGTGCGCTAACGACAACCACTACACTCTGTTTCTTGGCCTCATTCTCTACGATACGCTTTAAGCTGAGGATGCTTTTTACGGAACCAACAGATGTTCCGCCGAATTTTAATACTTTCATTTTATTGAGTTTAACGTTTGTAATGCACCGCTCCCCCCGAAACTACCGGGGCCGAAGCAGAACTTGGGAGCAAAAATACGAATATTCTGTCAAACTGCCAAGAAAATTCCAGTAAAAGTAATAATTTGTCGCTTAAAATGTCTTTGGTAGGAGAATCTATCAGGCGGAATGGAAGCTATACCTTATTATATAGGGAGCATCTGTGCAATTATCGTGTGAAATGTTTGGAGGTTTCGGATTATTTGCTTACTTTTGCGGACAATAATTCAAACTGACGATGAAATACCTATTGTTTTCCGATATTCACGGCTGCCTGCCAGCCCTGAAGAAAGTGCTCGACTTCTTCGAGACAGAACAGTGTGACATGATGTGCATCATGGGCGACATCATCAACTACGGTCCTCGCAACCGCATTCCCGAGGGCATCGACCCCAAGGGCATCGTGGAAAGGCTCAATGCCCTCGCCGACAAGATTGTCGCCGTGCGTGGAAACTGCGACGCGGAGGTGGACCAGATGCTCCTCGACTTCCCCATCATGGAGACCTACGTCCTGTTGGTGGACGGTGGCAAACGCTACCTCCTCACCCACGGGCATATATATAATAAGGAGAATATGCCCAAGGGTCCCTATGATGCCATCATCCATGGCCATAGTCATCTCTGGGAACTCTCCCGCAACGAGGCTGGGAAGGCAATTGTCAACACCGGCAGCATCACCTTCCCGAAGGGAGGCAATGTGCCCACTTTCGCCACGCTCGAAGACGGACACTTCAAAATGTATCATCTCGATACTCTTGAAATACTAAAAGAAATGGATTTATGATTCAGGAATACCAGATAAGGATTCTGCCCGAACAGGCAGCCAGTGAGGACGGTATCAAATGTTACCTCTCCAAGGAGAAGGGGCTTGATGTGAGAACCCTCAACCAAGTGCGCATCCTCAAACGAAGCATCGATGCCAGACAGCGCACCATCTTCGTCAACCTGAAGGTGCGTGCCTACATCAATGAAATCCCTCAAGACGACCAGTATGTCCATACGGAATATCCGGATGTCAGCTCCCGCCCCCGTGTCATCGTGGTGGGCGAGGGGCCTGGCGGCCTCTTCGCATCCCTCCGGCTCATAGAGCTGGGCTATCGTCCCATCGTGCTGGAACGGGGCAAGGATGTGCGGGAACGCAAGAAGGATCTCTCCAACATCACCAAGACGCAGAAGGTAGACGGCGAGAGCAACTACTGTTTCGGCGAGGGCGGTGCCGGTGCCTACAGCGACGGCAAGCTCTATACCCGAAGCAAGAAGCGCGGCAGTGTGGACAAGATACTCAACGTGTTCTGTCAGCACGGTGCCAATACCAATATCCTTGCCGATGCCCATCCTCATATCGGCACGGACAAGTTGCCGCGTGTTATCGAGAATATGCGCAACACCATCATCCGATGTGGCGGCGAGGTGCATTTCCAGACCAAGATGACTCGTTTGATTTTGAAGAGCGACAGCAAATTATCTGCCCCGGATACCTCGGCGCCAGATAAGGTAATCGGTGTGGAGGCAAAGAATCTCGTGACGGGTGCGGAGGAGACCTATCGTGGACCTGTCATCCTTGCCACAGGCCACAGTGCCCGCGACATTTATCGCTATCTCGCCTCTTCACAGATAGAAATAGAGGCGAAGGGCATTGCTGTAGGCGTGCGCCTGGAGCATCCCTCTCAGCTCATCGACCAGATTCAGTACCACAACAAGAAGGGTAGGGGCGAGTATCTTCCTGCTGCCGAGTATAGCTTTGTCACTCAGGTGGATGGCAGGGGCGTGTATAGCTTCTGTATGTGTCCGGGCGGCTTCGTCATCCCTGCTGCCACGGGACCAAGTCAGTTGGTGGTGAACGGTATGAGCCCGAGCAACCGTGGCACCGTCTGGAGCAATTCGGGCATGGTGGTGGAGACGCATCCCGAGGATGTCGCCCAGTTTGTGAGCGAAGTGAAGAGTGAAGAACGAAGAGTGAAGAATTCGATAGAAGAGCTTGCCCAAGAAGAAGGTATAAGTGATACTTCGCTCTTTACTTCTCACTCTTCACTCCAGATGATGTATTTCCAGGAGATTGTGGAGAAACAGTGCTGGCAGCAGGGGAATATGAAGCAGACCGCCCCATCCCAGCGTATGGTTGACTTCGTGAACAATCGTCTGAGCTACGACCTCCCGAGGAGCAGTTATGCCCCGGGTTTGATCAGCAGTCCTTTGCATTTCTGGATGCCGCCGTTTGTGGTGAAACGTTTGCAGGAGGGTTTCAAGACTTTCGGCAAGAATGCCCACGGTTTCCTCACCAACGAGGCTGCGCTGATAGCAATGGAGACCCGCACGTCCTCTCCTGTTCGTATCGTCCGCGACCGCGACACTCTCCAGCACGTTCGCATCCAGGGCCTCTTCCCCTGTGGCGAGGGTGCCGGCTACGCTGGTGGCATTGTCTCGGCAGGAGTAGACGGCGAAAGATGTGCAGAGATGTGTGCAGAATACTTGAAACTGCTGTAATGCTATAAGAAGTTTAATGACGATACTTTTTCGTTATCTTTGATGAAAATCCCTTCACCTTTTCGCCGAAATCCTTAGTGTTGATGGGCGTTTACTTAGCTGTGACACGCCGTGCTGTCTTTTTCAACTCTTTCAATGCCTTTTCTCCGGCTTCCTCGCCGAGCAGAATCATCTCGGCCACCTTCTTCTCGTTGAAGCTGGCGGCGGAGAAACCTTTCAGGTTGGGGTTGATGTAGATGTCGACGTGTTTTAGATTCTCGCGGTATTGGGGGAGGTCGGGGCGTTGCCTTATCCAGTGGAGGAGTTTCCCGAGGTAGTTCTCGGCACTCTCGTGCTTCTTGCTTTTGCGCTCGCGCTTCCAGTCCTCGCTGTCCTCGTGCTTGTTCACGGCAAGGTCTACGGCAATCACGATGTCGGCACCCATGTCCAGCACCACGTCCACGGGGAGGTTGTCCACCAGTCCGCCGTCCATCAGTTCCACGCCGTCGATGTCTATCGCCTTGAAAACACCGGGTATCGCCATGCTGGCACGCATGCTCCTCGCCAGGTTGCCGCTCTTCAGCACCACCTTGCGGCGGTTGATGAAGTCGGTGGCGACGCAGCGGAAGGGGATGGGGAGGCTGTCGAAGGAGATGCTGTCGGGACGCCGGGTCATGGAGTCGAGCAGGGCGAGAATCTTGTCGCCGCGTATGATGCCCACGGACTTGTCTTCCAACATACTTCCCTTTCTTGTTATGGGAAATCCGAATAGATAGGTCACGCCGTCGCGTTTCACGAGTGGCTTGCCGCTGAAGTCCATGTTGCGGTCGGTGAGCAGGTCCATCCAGTCCTGGGTGCGGAACATACTGTCGAGCTGTTCGCTTCGGTAGCCGCAGGCGTAGAGACCGCCCACGATGCTGCCGATGCTTGTGCCGGCGATGCAGTCGATGGGGATGCCCGACTTCTCGATGTGTTTCAGCACACCCACCGTGGCGGCACCCTTGGCACCGCCACCGCCCAGTACGAGTCCCACCTTGGGACGTTCTTTCAGACCTTTGGCATCAACACGCTGCCATCCCGTCAGCATCGACAGGATGCAAATGAAAAACAGGAATCTTTTCTTCATCGTCTACTCATTTTTTACATTCTTGCGGCAAAGATACTAAAAAATCCGCTTGCGGCATGATGCTGCAAGCGGATTTTGAATATTTTCGTCGAAAAATTATTTTCCCTGGATGATTTCCTCGGCACGGGCAAGTGCCTTGCTGATGTGGTCGGTGATGTTCTCCTTGCCCAACAGGTTGTAGAAACCTGCGTGCTCCAGCTGGGCGTTCACCTTCTCGCAGACACCGGAGAGCACCACCTTGATGTCCTCCTTCTTGCTCATCTCGCAGAGGTTGGTGAGGTTGTGGATGCCCGTGGAGTCTACGAACGGCACCTTGCGCATACGGATCACACGCACCTTGGGACGGTCGCCGAAGGATGCCATCACCTCCTCGAACTTGTTGCCGGCACCGAAGAAGAACGGACCGTTGATCTCGTACACTTCCACGCCCTTGGGGATGGTGTAGTGCTCCAGGTTGGTGGAGAGGAAGTCGTACTCCTTGTTGAGGTCTATCTCGTCGCCCGTGATGGCGGTCACGTCAGTGGTTTCGCTCATTCGTTTCATGAAGAGCAGGCAGGCGATGATGAGACCCACCTCGATGGCTACGGTGAGGTCGAAGATGATGGTGAGGAAGAAGGTGATCAGGAGGACGGTAACGTCGCTCTTGGGGTTCTTCATCAGGGCGAGGAACGATCGCCAGCCACTCATGCCGTAAGACACCACTACCAGTACACCTGCCAGACACGCCATGGGGATGTACTTGGCGAGAGGCATGAGGAAGAGGAAGATGAGCAGCAATACCACGGCGTGGATGATGCCTGCCACGGGACTCTTTCCGCCGTTGTTGATGTTGGTCATCGTACGGGCGATGGCTCCTGTGGCGGGGATGCCGCCGAAGAGTGGAGAGGCGATGTTGGCCAAACCCTGTGCCACCAGCTCGGTGTTGGAGTCGTGGTGGTCGCCGATTACACCGTCGGCGACGGTGGCGGAGAGCAAACTCTCGATGGCACCGAGGATGGCGATGGTGATGGCGGGGGAGACGAGGCTCTTGATGGTCTCCCAGCTCATCTCGGGCACCGTGGCGGAGGGCAACTCATTGCTGATGGAGAAGCGGTCGCCGATGGTCTCGATGCTCTCCACGCCGGCAAACTGCTTGAGCAGCAGTGCCACCACCGTCATGAGGATGATGGCGATGAGCGATCCCGGAATCTTCTTGCTGAACTTGGGGGTAACGGCGATTACAATGACGCTCGCCACTCCGATGAGGGCGCACCAGGGGTCAATGGTGTCGAAACTCTGGAAGTAGACACCCCATTTCTCCAGAAAGTCGGAGGGATTGGATGCCAAGGTGAGTCCGAAGAGGTCCTTGATCTGTGTGGTGAAGATGGTCACGGCGATACCGCTGGTGAATCCCACTACGATGGGGTAGGGGATGTACTTGATGATGGTGCCCAGCCGGAGCAGACCGAAGAGTACCAGGAAGAGGCCTGCCATCAGTGTGGCGATGGTGAGTCCCTCCATGCCATACTTCTGGATGATGCCGTAGATGATGACGATGAAGGCTCCCGTGGGGCCTCCGATCTGTACCTTGCTGCCGCCGAAGACAGAGATGATGAGACCTGCCACGATGGCGGTGATGATACCCTTCTCGGGGGTCACGCCAGAGGCGATACCGAACGCGATGGCCAGAGGGAGGGCTACGATGCCCACGATGATGCCGGCCATGAGGTCAGACATGAATGTCTTCTTGTTGTATGTCTTCAGACAAGAAAACAGACTTGACTTAATTGCAAATGCTTTCATTTGATGATTTGAAAAATATATGTTATCCGAAAATAATTTGTTCTCTTGTTGCTTATTGGATGTCTACGTCCACGGATGCTGGATAGATGCGGCAGGGGTCGAAATAGGTGGCGCAGCTGGTGGCCATCGCCTTGACGCTTGCCTTTACCTTGCCCCTGTAGGCGATCTTTCCGTTGACTGTCACCTGCACGGGCTTGCTCAGGTCCACCAAACTGTCGTTGAGGTAGATTCTCACCTTTCCGCTGGTCGAGGGACGGTAGTGGCGTGCGAACTTCAGCTCGATGCCCCAGATGGAGTCGCGCTCCGTGGTCTCGTACTCCACGTCGCTCACCTTCAGGTTCACGGTGTTGCCTTCGATGTTCATCTCGTAATAGGTGCGGGCATCGGTGGCAGTAGATGCCGGACGCTGGATGACCTGCAGGTTGTAGAATCCGTTGCGGTGTCTGCCGTCCATGGCGTAGTCTTCCCACATCACGGTCTTGGGATAGGGGTTGCGGACGAAAGTCTTCAGCCAGGGGGTGGTGGGACTGTAGTCGATGTGGTGCTGGCGGTGGGGAATCAGTTCGATGCGGTGGCGGAACATCGTGGGATGCACTGCCTCGATGGAGTCGAAGGCTGCCATGATGTAACCCGTCAGCTTGTCACGGTAGAAGCCGGTGTCCTCGGCACCCGTCAACAGGGAGAAGCCTATGTTGGCGCAGTTCTCTACGGGGGCGTTCTTCAGGGGTTCGCCGCCAGCCATCGGACCTGCGGCCGCCCAGTAGTCGGCATAGAACGAGGCGAGACGCTGACTGCCGTAGCCTCCTTCCGAGATGCCGAACACATAGACGCGGTTGGCATCCACGTTGCCTGACAGGAAGTTCTGCCTGATCAGTTTTTCCCAGGTGTATTGCTTCGCCTTCTGCCACCAGCGGTAGTATTCTCCCTCGTTCGGAATCTGGGGGATGAAATAGATGCAGGGGGCATCGTCGAAGTACTTGCCCAACTTCAGTCCGTTGCTCCATTCATGGTCCTTGGGACCCGATCCGTGGATGTAGAGAAAGAGGGGAAGGGGACGGGACGTGGCTTGCTTCGTACCATAATAATAGGGAAGGGTGGCGTTGGGCTCCAGTGTCCCCGGCAGATGCCATGCGCTCTTGCTGTCGGCAGAGAGTGTGTCGAGGGCTATCAGCCGTTCTTCGTCCAACTGGGCGTTGGCCTCTTTCCAGGCAGCCCATACCATGTCCTGATATTTTTGGATGTCTTTTGCCTTGATGTCCTTGGAGGAATCGAAGTCTTTCGGTCCCTTGTTCTCCATGAACTCCCGGTTGTCGGTCTGCAGGGCATTGGCTCCTGCTGCAAGATGTTGCTGGAAATAGTTGCTCACTTTTTCCTTCATGTCCTGTGACTGGGCAAGAATCGGTGACCCGGAGAGGGGGAGCGTGAATGTCAGGGTGATGGCGAAGATACGGTATGCTCTCATGCTTTTTTCGTGCAAAGGTACAAAAAAACTCTGAATATCCGACTAAAAGATGAAGATAAAGCCATTTTTCACATAAAATTATTGTCGGAATGGAATAAAACCGCTAACTTTGCAAGCATGATGGTGAAAATCAATATGTAACCTGTTCAGTTTACTAACTAAAGAATAATGAAGAAACAATACGGAATATTCAAGCGGTTGGGCACAATGGTAGCCCTGGGATGGATGTTGCAGTCGCCGGTGATGGCGGAGTCGTTGACGGAAAAGTACCGGCGGTTCCTTACGTTGCCGCCTAATTATGTGTGTTACCGCACCGCTGGCCCCATCACTGTCGATGGAAGGGCTGACGAGGAGTCTTGGAAGAACGTGCCCTTTACGGAGGCTTTTGTCGACATCAGCGGCGAGGGATTCCCCAAACCGCGGTTCCTGACCCGGGCGAAGATGCTCTGGGACGATGACTACCTTTATGTATATGGGGAGATGGAAGAGCCTGACATCTGGGCTGATATCCTGAAGCGCGACGAGGTGGTGTTCTACAACCACGACTTCGAGGTGTTCATCGACCCTACGGGGGATGCACAGAATTATTTCGAGATAGAGACGAATGCCGTGGGCAATGTCTTCGACCTCAGTATAGAGCATCCTTACCGTGTTCCCACCAAACGCACTTTCGTGAAGTTCCAGTGGGACTGCACGGGAATGAAGGTCGCCACTTACCTGGACGGGACGCTCAACAAGGCGGATGACAGGGATAGGGGATGGTCGGTGGAGCTGGCAATCCCAAGGAAGACCCTTGCCGCTGAGTTCGACAATGTGTTGCAACAGGGAAAATGCCTGAGGGTGGGATTCTCCAGGGTGGAGTGGCAGCTTGACGTGGATGGCAATGGAAAGTATTCCCGCAAGAAGGACAATAACGGCAACTACCTGCCTGAGGACAACTGGACGTGGGGCCCTACGGGGCAGGTGGCTATGCACATGCCGGAGAGATGGGGATTTGTCTTGCTCTCTGGCAAGAAGGCTGGCGAGGGAACGGATCAGTTTGCCTATCCCGACGACTATGATGCCCGTCGGTTGCTCTGGGCTACTTATTATGCTCAGGAGGAGTATTATCACAAGAACCGTAGGTTCGCGGCCTCCCTCAAACAGTTGGGGGTGACGGCAAAGGACCTGGCGTTGCTCCCTCCGGGCTGCACGCTGCGGATGGAGGCAATCAGTCATAAGTTCGAAACAATCGTGACGAAATCGGATGGTACACAGTTGGTTGTCGACGAGACTGGTCGCTTCTCAAGCCGTGGCGAAGCAAGACGTGGTGAGATTCCCGTCTATGTATG
>CAVEJY010000109.1:0-51848 GCA_963616155.1 Acutalibacteraceae bacterium | reverse complement strand
ACGACGGACAGATTAAGGAAGCCTTCACCATCAGTGCCGGACTCGACTATCCCGGTATCGGCCCCATGCACGCCGACCTGGCGACAAGCGGCCGCAGTCATGTGCTCGCCATCAAGGACGACGAGGCCATCTACGCCGGTTATGAGTTGACCCGCATGGAGGGCATCATCCCCGCCATCGAGAGTGCCCATGCCGTGGCAGCCCTGAAGAAGATGAAGTTCAAGAAGGACGACGTGGTGGTCTTGACTGTATCGGGCCGTGGCGACAAGGATGTGCAAACCTATTTGTCTAACAAGGAAATGGCAAAAGAATATGGCAATTTTTAATTACAAGACAGCTACCCGCAAGATACTTGCCGACCTTTATACACCGGTGGGAGTCTATATGCGGTTGAGAGACATTTATCCCCAGTCGGCACTGATGGAGAGTTCCGACTACCATGGCTCCGAGAATTCCCGTTCCTTCATCGGCGTGCATCCCATGGCAAGCATTGCCGTGGGTCACGGTGTGGTGACTGCCACCTATCCCGACGGAAATGTCGTGAAACAGGAACTTCCGGCTTTCGGCGAAGGAAAAGGTGAGGAGTGCAAACTCGCCATCTCCAAGGCCATCAACGACTTCATCCAGTCGTTCCATGTAGAGGGAGAGGGCAAGGACTTCTGCGGTCTCTACGGTTTCACCACCTTCAATGCCGTGCGCTACTTCGAGAACATTCCGGTGAAGGACACCACGATGGAGAAGAACGATGCCCCCGACATCTATTATATAATGTATAAGGACATCATCGTCTTCGACCATTTCAACAATACGATGGAGCTGATTGTTCTTCAAGAAACAAGTGAAGGAGAAAGTGAAGAGCTTGACGCTCTGCAAAAAGCTCTGAGCAAGGGCAACGTGAAGCCCTATGACTTCCACCCCGTAGGCGAGACTTACTCTACCTTGACCGACGAGGAGCACAAGGCGAATGTGCGTCGCTGCATCCAGCACTGCTTGCGTGGCGATGTGTTCCAAATAGTGGTGAGCCGCCGCTTCGTGCAGAAGTATGAGGGCGATGACTTCAAGCTCTACCGGGCCCTGCGCAGCATCAATCCCTCGCCTTATCTCTTCTACTTCGACTTCGGAGGTTTCCGCATCTTCGGTTCTTCGCCCGAAACCCACAACCGCATCGTGGGCGACAAGGCTTTTATCGACCCCATCGCCGGTACCACCAAGCGTACAGGCGATATGGAGCAAGACCGCAAGGCTGCCGAGTTCCTGCGCAACGACCCCAAGGAGAATGCAGAGCATGTGATGCTGGTAGACTTGGCGCGCAACGACCTGAGCCGCAACTGCCATGGAGTGAAGGTGGATTTCTACAAGGACATGCAGTTCTATAGCCATGTGATTCACTTGGTGAGCCGTGTGAGCGGTACGCTCGACGAGGGAGCCGACCACATCAAGGAGTTTATCGACACCTTCCCTGCCGGTACACTGAGCGGTGCGCCCAAGGTGAGGGCGATGCAGATCATCTCCGAACTGGAGCCACACAACCGTGGAGCCTACGGTGGCTGCATCGGTTTCATCGGACTGAACGGCGACCTCAACCAGGCCATCGTCATCCGCACCTTCATCAGCCGCAACGGCGAGTTGTGGTTCCAGGCGGGCAGCGGTGTCGTGGCAAAGAGCAACGACCAGTATGAGCTGGAAGAGTGCAACAACAAGTTGGGTGCCTTGACCAAGGCAATCCACATTGCCGAACAGTTATAAGTGAAGAGTGAAGAACGATGAGTGAAGAACGAAGAGTGAAGAGTGAAGAGTGAAGAATTCAACACTCCATATTTAACATTGAAAAAATGAAAGTAGTAATCATAGACAATTACGATTCCTTCACCTACAACCTGGCACATTTGGTGAAGGAACTCGGGGCGGACGTGACGGTTTACCGCAATGACCAGTTCCAGTTGGGTGAGCTCGACCGCTTCGACAAGATCATATTGAGTCCCGGTCCGGGCATCCCTTCGGAGGCAGGACTCTTGCTGGATGTCATCAAGCATTATGCAGGCAGAAAGCCGATGCTTGGTGTCTGTCTGGGACATCAGGCGATAGGGGAGGTGTTCGGAGCCCAGCTCACCAACCTCAGTGACGTGTACCACGGAGTGGCAACCCCCTGCACCCAGTTTGGCAACGACCCCATCTTTGCCGGGCTTCCCAAGCGCATAGAGATAGGCAGGTATCATTCCTGGGTGGTGGACAGAACCCACTTCCCGGAGTGTCTCGATGTGACGGCGGTGAGCGACGACGGTTGCATCATGGGCTTGAAACACAAGAACTACGACATCCACGGCATCCAGTTCCATCCCGAGAGTGTGCTGACACCCGAGGGCAAGACCATGGTCAGGAACTGGCTCCAGGGATGACAAACAAGGTTGCTAAATATAAAAAGGTGTGCCGCGCAAAAGTCGGCACACCTTTAATATTTAAATGAATATGGAAAGTTTGTTAGATTTCCCATCCTACGGCACTTGCACCGAGAACGGCTGCAGAACTGCCGTCAAGAGTAGAGATAAGGAACTTCGCCTTGCCCTTGTAGATCTTCAGCACTTCCTTGTCATACTGCTCCTTGAGAGGCTTCATCAAGAGGTCGCCCGCCTTGGTGAGACCACCGAAGAACACGAATGCCTCGGGGGCAGAGAAAGCGGCGAAGTTGGCGCAGGCAGCACCCAGCATCTTGCCGGTGAAGTCGTATACGCGCTTGGCAAGTTCGTCGCCCTTGCCGGCAGCAACACTCACGTCGAAAGAGGTGATGTTCTCAGGTTTCATGTCGCGGAGCAATGAAGGCTCGTCGCTCTCCTCCAGGAAGATGCGTGCCGTGCGTGCCACACCCGTGGCAGAGCAATAAGTCTCCAGACAACCCTTGCGGCCGCAACCACACTGGCGTGCCTTCTCGCTGCGGTCTACGATGACGTGACCCAGCTCACCGGCGAAGCCGTCGCTTCCATAGAGCATCTGGTTGTTGATCACGATACCGGATCCAACGCCTGTTCCGAGGGTGATGTCAATGAAGTTCTTGATGCCGCGGGCCACGCCATAGGTCATCTCGCCAAGGGCAGCGGCATTGGCATCGTTGGTCAAGGCCACTGGGATGCCGCCGAGAGCATCGCTGAACAGCTTGGCCAAAGGCACCACACCGTTGTGAGCCCAAGGGAGGTTGGGAGCGAACTCAATGGTGCCCGTATAGTAGTTGCCGTTGGGCGCACCGATACCCATAGCCTTGATGGTGTCCAGACCGCCGACGGTGTCTATGATGGGCATCAGAGCCTCTACGGAAGCTTTCACATAGTCTTCCACGTTGTCATAGCCACCCGTCTTGATAGCAGTGGTCGCTTTGATTTCACCACGGGCATCCACGATGCCGAAAACAGAGTTGGTACCACCTAAGTCCAATCCGATAACATACGGTTTCAGAGCATTTTCAGTCATGTATTTCCTTTATTTAAGTTAGAATTTTTGTTATTACTTTTTAGATTCTTGGGGCAAAGATAAGAAAAACTTTGCACAAAACAAAGTTTTAAGTGAAAAAATTGCTTGTTATGCCCAAAAATTTGTAACTTTGCGCTCTGTATGAATTTACTGTTTCCAATAGAGATAAACATTCTTGATTTTATTTTCAAGGGAATTCTCATAGGTGTTATCGCCTCGGCCCCGATGGGACCAGTCGGTATTTTGTGTATCCAGCGCACTTTGAACAAGGGTCGCTGGTATGGTTTCGTCACGGGCATCGGTGCCGCCTGCAGCGACATCGTCTATGCCCTGTTGACAGGTCTCGGCATGAGCTTTGTGATGGATTTCGTCAACAATGCCCAGAACAAGTTCTATCTCCAGATTTCCGGTAGTGTTCTGCTGCTGGTGTTTGGAATCTACTGTTTCAAGAGCAACCCGATGAAGAACATGCACAAGAGCAGCAACAAGCAGGGCACGTTGCTCCACAACGGACTGACGGCATTCCTGGTGACGCTGTCCAATCCGCTCATCGTGTTCCTTTTCATGGCTACCTTTGCGCAGTTTGCCTTTGTCGTGCCCGACATGCCGCTTGAGATGGGCGTGGGGTACCTGAGCATTGTCTTCGGAGCCTTGCTGTGGTGGTTCGGACTGACCTGGCTCATCGACAAGATCCGGGGCAAGTTTGATGCCAACGGCATCCTTATTATCAATAAGGTGATAGGAAGCATCGTGGTCATCTTCTCGCTCATTGCGCTGGTGGGTACGGTGTTCAATCTTTACCACTTGCCGGAGTTTTAGGTAATTGATAATTAAGAATTATACATTATAAATTATACATTAAAGATAGATGTTTGTAGCACAGGAATTAAGGAAGAAAAGCATTGCTGAATACCTATTGTATATGTGGCAGGTGGAGGACATCATCCGTGCATACGGATGCTCGTTGCCCGTAATCCGCAAGCAGTACATCGAACGCTTCGACTATACCGAGGAGCAGAAGGAGGAGGAGACCGACTGGTTCGGCAACCTCGTGCGGATGATGAACGAGGAGGGCAAGCGTGAGTCGGGGCATCTCAATGTCAACAAGGTGATTCTGAAGGATGTCATCGACCTGCACGGAATGTTGCTCCAGAGTTCCAACTTCCCCTATTACAATGCCGAATACTATAAGGTACTGCCCTTTATCGTGGAACTGCGCAACAAGGGCGACAAGGAGGTGAATGAGATTGAGACGTGCCTGGATGCACTCTATGGTGTGATGATGCTTCGCTTGCAGAAGAAGGAAATCACCCCGGAGACCGAGCGCGCCGTCAAGGAAATAAGTGTCTTTGTGGGGATGTTGAGCGACTATTACATCAAAGACCGCACGGAGGGACTGAAGTTTGATGAGAACGATATGTAATTAATAATTAAGATTAATAATTAAATGAACGAAATACAAAGAAGAAGAACGTTTGCGATTATTTCGCATCCGGATGCAGGTAAGACTACATTGACAGAGAAATTCCTGCTTTTCGGTGGACAGATACAGGTGGCCGGTGCCGTGAAGAGCAACAAGATCCGCAAGACTGCGACATCCGACTGGATGGACATCGAGAAGCAGCGCGGTATCTCTGTCTCTACGTCCGTGATGGAGTTCGACTACCTGCCCGACGGACAGACGGGCGACCCCTATAAGGTGAACATCCTCGACACTCCCGGTCACCAGGACTTCGCCGAGGATACTTACCGCACGCTCACAGCCGTCGACTCTGCCATCATCGTGGTGGACTCCGCCAAGGGTGTGGAGGCTCAGACCCGCAAGTTGATGGAGGTGTGCCGTATGCGCAACACCCCTGTCATCATCTTCATCAACAAGATGGACCGTGAGGGGCGCGACCCCTTCGACGTGCTCGACGAGCTGGAGCAGGAGTTGCAGATCAAGGTGCGCCCCCTGAGCTGGCCTATCGGACAGGGACTCCGTTTCAAGGGAGTGTACAACATCTACGAGAAGCAGCTCAACCTCTTCACGCCCAACAAGCAGCGTGTCACCGAGAAAGTGGCGGTGGACATCAACAGCGAGGAACTGGATGCGCAGGTGGGAGAGCGTGAGGCCAGCCAACTGAGGGAGGAACTCGACCTGGTGGACGGCGTTTACCCTGAGTTCGATGTGGAGACCTATCGTTCCGCCGAGGTGGCACCGGTGTTCTTCGGTTCTGCCTTGAACAACTTCGGTGTGCAGGAGTTGCTGGACTGCTTCGTGGAGATAGCGCCGTCGCCCAAGCCCACCAAGGCAGAGGAGCGGTTGGTGGAACCGACGGAGAACAAGTTCTCGGGTTTCATCTTCAAGATTACCGCCAACATCGACCCCAACCACCGTTCCTGCATCGCCTTCTGTAAGGTATGCTCGGGCAAGTTCGTGCGCAACCAGCCTTATCTGCACGTCCGTCTCGGCAAGACCGTGCGCTTCTCTTCGCCCACCCAGTTCATGGCGCAGCGCAAGAGTACCATCGACGAGGCTTATCCCGGCGACATCGTGGGTTTGCCCGACAACGGCATCTTCAAGATTGGTGACACGCTCACCGAGGGAGAGAATATCCATTTCCGCGGATTGCCGAGCTTCTCGCCGCTGTTGTTCAAGTACATCGAGAACGACGACCCGATGAAGAGCAAGCAGTTCCAGAAGGGACTGGAGCAGCTGATGAACGAAGGTGTGGCGCAGTTGTTCGTCAACCAGTTCAATGGCCGCCGCATCGTGGGCACCGTGGGACAGTTGCAGTTCGAGGTAATCCAGTATCGCCTGGAGAACGAGTACAATGCCAAGTGCCGCTGGGAGCCCGTCCACCTGCACAAGGCGTGCTGGATAGAGAGCGACGACCCCAAGGAACTCGAAAACTTCAAGAAACGCAAGTACCAGTATATGGCGAAGGACATCGAGGGTAGGGACGTGTTCCTTGCCGACTCGGGCTATGTGCTGAGTATGGCGCAGCAAGACTTTGAGCATATCAAGTTCCACTTCACGTCGGAATTCTGATCAAGGTAAACAAGTAAAAGGTAAAAGTAAAAGGGTAAAGAAGAGAGATGGATGAAGAGATTTTAGGAACGGAGAAAAGCTGGGTAGGCAAGCTGGTGGACTGGCAGAAGGAGCACATCACTGACCGCCAGATGACCTTGATATTGGCTTTTGTCATCGGACTGTTAGCGTCGGTGGCGGGCTATTTCCTGCACGGCATCGTGCATGAGATACAGGTGCTGCTCACCTCGGGATTCGAGAAAAATACCTACAACCTGCTCTTCCTGCTCTTCCCCATCGTGGGCATCTATCTCACCTCGCTGTTCATCAAGTATGTGGTGAGGGACAATATTTCGCACGGAATCACGCGTGTGCTCTATGCCATCTCCACCAAGCAGTCGAAGCTCAGAGGGCACAACTGCTGGTCGTCGGTGGTGGCCTCGGGCATCACCATCGGCTTTGGAGGCTCTGTAGGAGCCGAGGCACCCATCGTGCTGACAGGCTCCGCCATCGGCAGTAACCTGGGACAGATATTCAGGATGGACCAGAAGACGATGATCCTGCTTGTGGGCTGTGGAGCCAGTGCAGCCATCGCCGGAGTCTTCAAGGCTCCCATCGCCGGACTGGTGTTTACGCTGGAGGTGCTGATGGTGGATCTCTCGATGGCATCGCTCCTGCCGATCCTGATCTCTTGTGTCACGGCGACGTGCTTCACCTATATCCTGATGGGCAACGGTTCGCTCTTCGACTTCACGCTGACCCATCCCTGGGAACTCGACCGCACGCCGGCGTGTATCCTGTTGGGTGGTTTCTGCGGACTGGTGAGCCTCTATTTCATGCGCACCATGTCGGCTTGCGAGGGCTTCTTCGCCAAGTTGAGCCAGTACCCGTACGTCAAGCTCCTCTTCGGCGGCATCATCCTGAGCAGCCTGATTTTCCTCTTCCCCTCGCTTTACGGTGAGGGATATTCTGCAGTGAACATCCTGTTGAAGGGCAGGACACAGGCAGACTGGGACCTGGTGATGAGCAACTCCCTGTTCTACGGTCACAGTCATCTGCTGGTGCTCTACATCGGACTGGTGACCTTCACCAAGGTATTTGCCACCTCCGCTACCAATGGCAGCGGGGGATGTGGAGGAACCTTCGCCCCCTCGCTCTTCATCGGCGGTTTTGCAGGTTTCTTTTTCGCCCGCATCTGGAACATTTATGAACTGGGCGTATATGTGCCCGAGCAGAACTTCGCCCTGATGGGCATGGCTGGTGTGATGACGGGCGTGATGCACGCACCGCTCACCGGTATTTTCCTGATAGCCGAGTTGACGGGAGGTTACCAGCTCTTCATGCCGCTGATGATGGTATGCATCTCTTCGTTGCTCACCATCAGCATCTTCGAGAGCCACAGCATCTATGCACTCCGACTGGCGCGCGAGGGCAAGTTGCTCACCCACCATATCGACCGCGCCGCCCTGACACTGATGGGTATGAAAAATGTGGTGGAGAAAGACTACCACCCCGTGCATCCCGACCTGCCCATGGGCAAGTTGGTGTCAGAGATCAGTCGCAGCAACAACAATTTCTTGCCGGTGCTGGACGATGGCGGTGTTCTCTTGGGACTGATAGACATCACCCGCATCCGTCACATCATCTTCCGCACCGAGCTGTATGGGCGTTTTCAAGTGAGGCAGTTGATGTTGCAGCCTGCCGCCGTACTCAGCGTCAACGAGTCGATGGACGAGGTGATGAGGAAGTTCGACCAGACCGATGCCGCCCAGTTGCCTGTGGTGGATGTCAACGGTGTGCTGGAGGGCTACATCAGCCGTACCAAGATCTATTCGATGTATCGCCAGATTGTCTCCGACCTGTCGGCAGAATAGATTTTAAGGGTAAAAAGGTAAAAAGGTAAAAGGGTAAAAAGGTAAAAAATAAAGGCAAAATAAAATAAGGAAAGAAGGAAATGAAGAAAGAAGATTTGAGAATCATATTCATGGGAACGCCGGAGTTTGCGGTGGAGTCCCTCAAGCGCCTCGTAGAAGGCGGATATCATGTGGTGGCTGTGGTGACGCAGCCCGACAAACCCGTGGGCAGGCACCACGACACCTTGCAGCCTTCGCAGGTGAAGCAGTATGCCCTGTCGGTGGGACTGCCCGTGTTGCAGCCCGAGAAGATGAAGGACCCTGCCTTCGTGGAGGAGCTTCGCAGTTACCGCGCCGACCTGCAGGTGGTCGTGGCTTTCAGGATGTTGCCTGAGGTGGTGTGGGATATGCCCCGCTTCGGCACGTTCAACGTCCATGCCGCCCTGCTGCCACAGTACCGTGGTGCGGCACCCATCAACTGGGCGGTCATCAATGGCGAGAAGGAGACGGGTGTCACCACCTTCTTCCTCGACCATGACATCGACACGGGGCGCATCATCATGCAGAAGAAGTTTGCCATCCCCGAGGAGGCTGACGTGGAGTATGTATACGACGGATTGATGCACTTGGGTGCCGACATCGCTACGGAGACCATCGACCTCTTGTTGGAGACGGACGGAAAGATTGAGAGTCGTGCCCAGGAAGAGTTCGTGGGCGAGGGTACGGAACTGCACGCCGCCCCGAAGATCTTCAAGGAGACCTGTCGCATCCTGTTCCATCAGCCAGCGCAGAAGGTGCATGATTTTATCCGGGGTCTCTCCCCTTATCCCGGGGCGTGGACTGAGATTCAGCGTGAGGGAGGAAAGCCACAGGTGCTGAAGGTGTTCCAGTCCCGACTTACTGGCGAGCGTGTGGGCCCCGTCCCCGTGGGCAGCATCCGCATCGAGGACAGGCAGCTGATGGTGGCTTGCGCTGACGAGTGGATCAATGTGCAGGCGTTGCAGATGAGCGGCAAGAAGCGCATGACCGCCACCGACTTCCTCAATGGCATGAGAGACATTGCTTATTATCATTGTATTGACTAAAAAAGACAAAAGATATGACTCAACAAGAAGATATTAAGAATGCAGTGGAGTGTATGCGCAAGGGTGGCGTGATACTTTATCCCACCGACACGGTATGGGGCATCGGTTGCGATGCCACCAATGCCGAGGCCGTGGCAAAGGTGTATAAGATCAAGCAGCGTGACGATGCCAAGGCACTTATCTGCCTGGTGGACTCCGACAACCGTATGCAGCGTTATTTCCGCAATGTGCCCAATGTGGCGTGGCAGTTGATAGAGGTGGCGGTGAAGCCCACCACGGTAATCCTCGACAATGCCACCGGTGTGGCAGAGAACCTCGTGGCAGAGGACGGCAGTCTGGCAATGCGTGTCACCCGGGAACCTTTCAGCAAGGAGTTGTGCTACCGTTTCCAGAAGCCCATCGTGAGCACCAGCGCCAACATCAGCGGTGAACCTGCCGCCCAGAACTATTGCGACATCGCCCCCGAGCTGTTGGAGGCGGTGGACTATGTGTGCTGGTCGCGCCGACAGGAGCACAAACCCCACACTCCTTCCTCCATCATCAAGCTCTCCCAGAACGGGGAAGTGAAGATTATCAGGTAGTATTATAGTAAAAAAGACAGGACGGCAACAGAGATGATAGACAGACCGACGATAGACAGAATCCTTGAGGCCACGAAGATTGTAGACGTGGTGTCGGAGTTCGTGTCGCTGAAGAAACGCGGCGTGAACTATATCGGATTGTGTCCGTTCCACAACGACTCCCATCCTTCCTTCTCCGTCTCGCCCGTCCGTGGCATCTGCCATTGCTTTACCTGTGGAAAGGGCGGCAACGCCGTCAACTTCCTCATGGAGCTGGAGCAGATGACCTATCCCGATGCCCTGCGCTGGCTCGCCAAGAAATACAACATCGAGGTCAGGGAACGCGAGCTCTCCACCGAGGAAAAACAACGGGAGAGCGAGCGGGAGTCGATGTTCATCGTCAACGAGTGGGCGGCGAGGTACTTCCAGAACATCCTGCACAACGACGTTGACGGCAGAGCTATCGGAATGCAGTATTTCCGCAGTCGAGGTTTCCGCGACGACATCATCAGGAAGTTCCAGTTGGGTTTCTCGCCCAATGGCAGGACTGCCCTCTACGATGCGGCGGTGAAGGAGGGATACAATCCCAAGTTCTTGATCGACACGGGACTCTGTATCAAGTCTGACCGTGTGGACAGGGACGGCAATCCCACCTACTTCGACCGTTTCACGGGGCGTGCCATCTTCCCCTGGATCAGTGTCAGCGGCAAGGTGGTGGCGTTCGGCGGTCGTGTGCTGGACGCACGCACCAAGGGCGTGAGCCAGAAATACGTCAACTCCCCCGACAGTGCCATCTACCACAAGGAACGGGAACTGTACGGACTCTTCCAGTCGAAGAAGGCCATCGCCAAGGAGAACTGCGTGTACATGGTGGAGGGACAGACCGATGTCATCTCCATGCACCAGTGTGGCATAGAGAACGTAGTAGCCAACTCGGGCACGGCACTGAGCGTCCACCAGATACGCTTGCTCCATCGCTTCACCAACAACATCGTCCTCCTCTATGACGGCGACGATGCCGGTGTACATGCTGCTATGCGAGGTGCCGATATGCTGCTGGAGGAGGAGATGAACGTGAAGGTGCTTTTCCTGCCCGGAGGCAACGACCCCGACAGTTTCGCGCGCAGCCATACGGCGGCAGACTTCCGCAAATATATTGAGGAGAACCAGATGGACTTCATCCAGTTCAAGACCGACCGCCTGCTGAAGGGAGTCACCGACCCCGTGAAGCGTAGCGAGGGGATCAACTCCATCGTGGAGAGCATCTCCAAAATCAAGAACCAGATTACCCGCGCCTCCTACATCACCGACTGTGCCTATCGGCTGAACGTGAATGAGGCAATCATCGTCAACGCCCTCAACAGTTTCGTGCGCAACGGTATGAGCGCACAGGTGAAGGAGGAACGCCGCGTCGCCGGCATCCGTGAACGACAGATGACACCCCAGCAGACTCCCCGCACAACAGGTCTGTCGCCGCAAGACAAGCTCCGCGAGGTGGAGGACTTGCTCATCCAGTTGGTCATCCACCACGGTGAGGAACTCATCACCGTGAAGGACGTGGAGGGCAACGACGTGGAACTGCCTGTGGCAAGATACATCTACATCGACATGACAGGCGATGACTTCAAGTTCCACGAGGATCTCTACAACCAGATCATGGACGAGGCGATGGAACACCTGGAAGACGAGAACTTCCATGCAGAGACCTATTTCTCCTCGCATCCCAATCCCGAGATCAGCAAGATTGCGGGAAAGCCCACGGGCGAACAAGAGATTACCACCGCCAGTCTTAGGGTGAAGATGGACAGCGAGAAACTGCGCCAGCTGGTACTGAAAGACATCCTGAGCTTCCGCACCCACTATATCGCCCAGCGCCTGAGGGAAGTGCAGCAGGAGTTTGCGCAAAACCCCTCCAACATGGCACTGGTGGAGGAGTTTACCCGACTCAAGCAGATGAACATGCTTCTGGCGAACCAGTCCAATTCTGTGTTTAATTAGTCTCCCCGAGGCCTATGATTTACTTCCACTGGATATACCTCCTCGTCTATCTTCTGCTGAACATTCCGGCGATGATAGCCGTCTTGATGGACAACAAGCAGCCCGCCAAGACCATGGCATGGCTTCTGGTGCTGTTCTTCATGCCAGTGGTGGGATTCGTGCTTTACATATTCTTCGGTCAGAATACCCGCAAGGAGCGGTTGATCAGCAATCGAAGTATGGACCAGTTGACCAAACGGTCGATGCTGGAGTTCGTGGAGCAGGAGAACCTCCACTTGCCCCAACGCAACAAGCCCCTCATGAGTCTCTTCACCAACCAGAACTGGGCGTTCCCCTTCAAAGACAACCAAGTGGACATCTTCACCGGGGGCAGTGACTTCTTCCTTGCCTTGCTGAGCGAGATAGGCAAGGCAAAGAGCCATATCCATCTCGATACCTATATCTTTGAGGACGACGCATTGGGCTATCTCATTGCGGATGCCTTGATCGACAAGGCGAATCAAGGCGTGGAGATAAGGATCATCTATGACGACGTGGGCTGTTGGAAGGTCAAGGACGAGTTCTTCGAGCGGATGCGTGATGCCGGTATCGATGTCCATGCCTTCATGCCCGTGCGCTTCCCTGCCTTCACAAGCAAGGTGAACTACCGCAACCACCGCAAGCTCTGCGTCATCGACGGTAGGGTGGGGTTCATCGGCGGCATGAACATCGCCCTTCGCTATGTCAAGGGCAACCGTGGACAGGGCTGGCGCGATACCCACCTGCGCATCCAGGGTGGGGGAGTGTACGCCATCCAAAGGGCTTTCTTGGTAGACTGGTATTTCGTGGACCGCACCCTCGTGACTGACCGTCGCTATTATCCGCCCGTGAGTGAGCATATCCGCAACAACTGCCTGGTACAGGTGGTGACGAGTAGTCCTGTCAGTCCCTGGCCCGACATCATGCAGGGCTATGTACGTATCCTCTTGCAGGCGCAGCGTTATGTTTTCATGGAGACTCCCTATTTCTTGCCCACGGAACCTGTGCTTTTTGCCATGCGAACGGCGGCGTTGTCGGGCGTGGACGTGAGACTGATGGTGCCTCTCCACACGGATGCCAAGCTGGTGGAGTGGGCGTCCCGCTCCTATATGATGGAGGCGATGGAGGCGGGTGTGAAGGTGTATCTCTATGAGGCTGGATTCAACCATAGCAAGCTTCTCGTCAGCGACGACAATCTCTGTACCTGTGGCAGTACCAACATCGACTTCCGCAGCTTCGAGAACAATTTCGAGGCGAATGCCTTCTTTTTCGACGAGCAGATGGCATTGCGCATCAAGTCGATTTTCCTCGATGACCAGTCGCGGAGCATACTGGTCGAGGATGTGTCTTACTTTGTGAAGCGTCCCTTCTTGAAGCGATTGTTTGAGAGCGTGGTGAGGTTGCTTTCGCCGTTGCTGTGAAAAGATGTATAATTAGGCTAATGCCTTTCGTCCGCAAGGAAATTATACATTGTCAATTATTATGTGTGTGTCGTTAAGTATCCTATATACAGATTTGCGAGATAGGCGATGCCGATGCCTATCAATATCACCACTGCCAAGAGTAATGCGAGGTAGAGAACCGACCAGCAGGCGGTTGTCAGTACATGCTTGATGGCTTTCAGCCATTTCATTCCATATATTCCTTGGTAAGTCCATAGCAGGTAAAACAACAGTACAGGGATGGGGAGGGGAACCAATACACGCAGGGAATAGAGGTAGACGAGGGTCATGTAGTGCGCACTTGCCGTGAGGGGCTGTGTCCCAAACCTCTGCTTTCTGAAAGCCCTTCTTGCAGCAAGACCATACATCGGGAAAATGGCGAAGAGGAAGAGGTTGGTGTCGTCTTCCAACTTTTCCCTAAGCACTCGCCATACGGCGGCGAGTTTCCCATTGTCCAGATGCCCCTCGTCCGTGCTGGTGATGCTGATTCCCCATTTCTTGTATATCTCCTTGGTAGTCTTTCCCGAGGCATCGGGCTTGGATTGCGACATTTCTTGTCGCGGGGCAGTTGTCTGCTCTAATTTGTCGTAGATATGAGTAAATATGGTGACGCATGAGATAGCGACGAGCAGGGTAGAAATTGGCCCCAGGTATATGACTTGATGCCCACGCAGATAGTCCCTTATCATATAGCCCGGACGGGTAAGCAACTCTATGATGGTGCGGAAGAAGGCATAGGAGAGCATGGGATAGGCCTCGCGGAAGGTCTTGCGCATCTTTTTGCTGCGATAGCTCCCTACCTTGTGGCTCTGTCCGCACCGGGGACAGTAATTTCCATGGTATTCCTTGCCGCAATGCTTGCAGGTAGTGGTAGAAAAAGATTCGGCAGGTACCGGCTTCCCTCTTTTGAGATAAATCCGATACCTGCGAATCCAATATGCAATATTATCGTTTGTCATCAATTATTTTTCTTCTGAGTGACGGAGAAATGAATGCCTTCCGAATTCATCTTGGTATCAAGGGTGTAAGAGTAAGAAAAATCATAGTGCTCAAGAAATTCGGCTAAATCATCCTTTCCCAAGGTATATGAAGCCCTCGAGTATGATCTTAACTTTTCTGTCGCTATCTTGACTTTTTCGGAATTGTATAATTCGACTTCCTGTATTGGCGATTCTTTGGTAAAATTGTATTCGTCTTGTGTTAGCTCTGCATTTTCCTTTAATGTACGCTTGATGGAGATGGTTCCATTGGCGGGCAAGCTGCTGTAGGTGATTGATTTTGTCCAACTGGTAGTGGTGATAGCCTCTGATTGGTTTTTTCCGTCTGCGTCAGTGTACTCTGCGATCACGTCGCAAATGGAGAGTTCTTCCTGTGTTGCTGTGTAGGCAAACTTTACAATCGCTGCTACAGGAACTGTATTTTCCTTCGTTGTGTTGCCACCATTGTTGTCATCACTCTTGCTGCAGCTGGTGAAACCGGTGAGCAATACTGCTACCAAGGCAAGCATCAAGGCTCTCAAGTTTTTTTCTTTGTAATTCATAATTCTGTAATTTTAAAAGTTAATAATGTGTATGTCCCAAATGCATAGATATTCCGATGAGGGGAGGAAGGCATCGGCAAGTCTTGCAGTTGCAAAGGTAGACGTAAATTGCGAGACGGCGGCAATTTGCGTCTTTCGCTTGTTCATTCCTCCTTCCCAATTATTCGTTTTCTTCCCAAATCTTCATTTTCTTGCCCAAATATTACCAAAAACGACGGAAATTCCGCATAATTCAGATAAAAAATGTACTTTTGCATCACTTTATGGTGAATAGACTTATGCATAGAATGATGAAAAAATGTGCGGCATTGCTCTTTCTGTTGGGATGGGCAATAGCTGCTTCCGCCGTAAACCCAGTACTGCCCGACAGTATGGTAACGGAGGACAAGGTGTATGAATATACTTTTTCTGACACGCCTCTGGCAGAACGAATCATGGAGGAGTTGCGCCGACAGGGCAAGCAACCCTCCCATGAACTCGACATCACGGAGGGTGACTTGTATTACAACACGGGACGCTTCATCATGGCCACCCGCTTCTACAAGAACGCCCTGGTTGCCAAGCCCGTGAAGCGGGACGCACAGAAAACCATGAAGGTGTTGCACCGGTTGATTTCCTGCTACGACGGACTCTATGACGAGGAACGCAAGGCAGAGACAGTGAAACTCTTGTTGCACTTCGCCAAGCAGGCGGGCGACAAGGGTATGGAGTCGGTGGCTCTGTTCTACTTGGGCAAGAGTCTCCATGAGCAAGGTTCCAAGAATCGCGGCTACGCCTATATGCGGCAGGCCTTGGAGATAATGGAGAAGTCGAATTACGACCGCAAGTACGACAACCTGCGTGCAGACTGCAACGACCTGCTCATCTGTTACGAGCGAGACAAACGATACGGGGAAGCTCTCAGAATACTCGATAAACTGAAGAAATATCTGAACGCCAAGGTGTCAGGTGAGGCGGAGATGGAAGGACTCTATGAGCAGGAAAAATGCAAGTGGCTCGCCCATCGCGCTGTCGTATGCTCCAAGACGGGACAATCGAAGGAGGCTGATGAGGCTTATCTGGAATTCAAGAAGATGGGAAGCGTCAACCGCCGCTTTGCCTACCTGATAGCACCCTATCTCTTCGACCAGCACCGCTATCTTGAAATCGTGGAGATGTGCCGTGAACGCGAGCAGGGGATGAAGGACAGGGGCGATACCATTAACCTCTATATGTCTTCCACGCTAAAATTCTATGGGATGGCATATCGCGGATTGGGACAGTACGACAAGGCAGCGAGCTATTTCGAACGGCTGGGCGTACTGAGGGACAGTCTGCGCATAAGGGAACTGCGCAGCTCCTCGCAGGAGTTGTCGATGATTTATGATGTCAAGGAGAAGGAGGCGCAGATAGCCTACCAGCGCGGATGGCTCGTGGTGGCCCTCTGCATCCTGGTGGCATTGTTGGGCATCGGCGGTATGCTGGTCTACAACAACCATACCATCCGCAGGAAGAACATTTCCCTGGTGGCACATGTAAAGGAGGCGATGAGATATAAAGAAGAACTGGAGAAGCTGAACCGTAGTGCATTACCCGTGAATGTCGACTTGGGCAATGGGGGAGACAGAGACTTGAAACTCTTTGAGCAAATCAACGGCAAGATTGTCGACCAGAAGTTTTTTCTCGACAGTACCTTCTCCCGCAAGGCACTCATGGACGAGTTCAACATCCCTGCCAATAAGTTTGCCGGTCTGTTCCGCCAGTTCACTGGCAAGAGTTTCAGCGAATACATCAACGACCTGCGTATCGAGTATGTGGCAGAGTTGCTGCTCTCTGGTAAATACGCCAATGTGGAGGAACTGTTGAAGGAATGCTCGTTCATCTCCTCTACCTCGCTGTATCGCCTCTTCACGAAGAAGTACGGTATGACTCCCCAGAAGTTTCTGCAAAACGCAAGACTGTGTTAGTGTTAGAAATGTATCGCCGTCATCTGAACAGCGAGAAGTTGACGCTGCCGTAGCTGCGATGCTCCAAGAAACGAGGATGGGTGGAGAAGTCGTTGTGCTTGCCATGCTCGAACACGAAGACACCGTCCTCGTTGAGGAGGTCGCCTTCCAGCACCAGGTCGGGAATCTTGGGCAGTTCTTCCAGGGCGTAGGGAGGGTCGGCGAAGATGAAGTTGAACTTTTGGTGGCAAGACTTCAGAAAGCGAAATACGTCGCCTCTCACCAGTATGTCCCTCTCCTCGCCCAGTTTTTGGAAGCATTGGCGGATGAAGTTGGCGTGGTCGCGGTCAGCCTCCACGCTCACCACCCGACTGCAACCGCGCGACACCAGTTCCAGCGAGATGCTTCCTGTGCCGGCGAAGAGGTCGAGTGCAGTGGCATCCTCGAAGTCGATGTAGCCTTGTAAGACATTGAAGATATTCTCCTTGGCGAAGTCGGTGGTGGGGCGTGCCTTGAACGTGCGGGGGATGTCGAAGTGGCGTCCTTTGTATTGTCCTGTGATAATTCTCATTGTATATACTTAGTCGTGATTTTTAGAAAATATTTAGTTCTTCCCTATTCCCTTCCCCAGGTACAGTGTGAGCAGGTCGAAGGGGATGTCCTTGATTTCGGTGATGGGTGCGCGGTTGAACTCTGCGCTGGGGTTGAGCAGGAACGCCCTTCTGACGTAGAGCCTGACATTGTATCGCAGCCAATCCTGGTCGGGGATGGTGCCGATGAGGTGCAGCTCGTCCTGCTGTTGGCTCATTCCGAGTTGTTTCCATACATAGAGCAGGAAATAGAGGGCATCCTTGGCATGCTCGGCGGCGAAGGAGTTGAAGTACTTGATGCGGTTCTTCTCGAAGCTGAACACCTCCAGTCGCTTCTCGTGGAAATAGCAGTATAGTTTGCGGCGCATTCCCGTGAAGCTGCGCAGCTGCATATGGCTCCAGATAGGCTGCATGATGGGAGTGACTCTCACGTCTTCGAAGTTGTCCTCTATCACCAGCCTCAGGTCTTTGTTGATGCTGAACACCGCCACCATGTTGAGCGTAGGCTGTACCCGGTAGAGGATGTCGTCACTGCTGTGTCCCGTGAATGCATGCTGGTACAACGCCACTATGTCTTCCTTCCGGAAGTCTTCCATGGGAACGGCGAGGATGGGTGTGTCGATGAACACGCGCACTTTCTTGTAGCCTCTTCTGAGCAGCTCGCTCTCCCCGAACGCCTGCCTTAGGTTGGCAGCCATCGATACACCGTTCCTCACGTCGTAGGGTTCGTATATGAGTTGATGCTCCGCATCGCGGTCTACGACCGAGAAGCTGAGTGTGTGGCCAGTGATGCGTATCGTGAGCCTTGCCTGTTGAATGCTGTTGTTACCAGTTGCCTGCATTGTTGTTGTCTGTTGTTATGTCACCTATTTTCAGTCCGGGGAAGAGTCCTGCGCTGCTGGCTTGGTCTGTTACCTCCCTGATGTCGTTCTCGTTGAGTCCCTGTAGGAAGTCCTCGTATGTCGCCCCACATTCCATGAGTGGGATTTGCTTGCCGCTTTTGCTGATGATGGTGGTCGCCGCAAGCGAGAACTTCTTGCCGCCGGAGTAGGGGATGTACTGGAGTGAGTCGGCGAGGTATCTGCCTTTCACCAGTGTCTTGAAGTCTCCCGTGTATGCCCCGTGCTTGGCGAGGTATCTTTCCTCGGCATCCTTGATCTGCATGAGCCTTGTCTTCACGGCTTGCTCCCTGCGAGCTTGCTCTTGCTGGAAGTGCATGGGTCGCCAAATGCTGAGGAAGCAGAGGGTAATCAGCACCGCCAGACAGGCTCCGAGGATATAATTATTGTTGATTCTATGCCTCATCTCGAAAAGTTTTATTACTTTTGCATTTGCAAAGATACGGTAAAATACAGATAAAACAAAATAAATTAGTATATTTTTATGGTCATCGACGAATTAAGACATCAGATATTGCGGCAGTTTGGCTTTCCGCCCACGCCGGAGCAGGGGAATGCGCTCATGGTATTCTGTCAGTTCCTGCTGGATAGGGACAGCCATTGCGTGTTGGTTTTGAGGGGTTGTGCCGGAACGGGAAAGACCTCTCTCTCGGGTGCCATCGTCAGGGCATTGGGGGCATTGCGTCAGAAGGTGCTGCTCCTGGCTCCCACGGGCAGGGCTGCCAAGGTGTTCTCGCTCAACAGCGGTCAGCCTGCCTATACCATCCATCGGCGCATCTACCGCGAGAAGTCCTTCGTCGGGGTGGACGGCCAGTTCAACCTCAACGACAACCTCTATGCCGACACGCTCTTTATGGTGGATGAGGCTTCGATGATTGCCAACCAAGGGTTGGGAAACGGTCCCTTTGGCAGTGGCTGTCTGTTGGACGACCTGGTGCGTTTCGTCTACCAGGGACGCAATGACCGACTGATGCTCATCGGCGACAAGGCTCAGTTGCCGCCAGTGGGCGAGGAGGAGTCGCCTGCGTTGAACACCTTGGTATTGGAGGGCTATGGACTGAAGGTGTACGAGTGCGACCTCAACGAGGTGCTGCGACAGAGCCAGCAGTCGGGTATCCTGTACAATGCCACGGTGATTCGGAGGATGATTACCCACGACGACATCACGCAGTTGCCGAAGGTGAGGTTCTTTGGTTTTCCCGACATCGTGATGGTGCCCGGCAGCGAGCTCGTGGAGAGTCTGCAAGACAGCTACTACCATGAAGGCATCGACGAGACGATGGTCATTACACGCAGCAACAAGCGGGCGAACATCTACAACCAGGGCATCCGGAACATGGTGCTCGACAGGGACGAGGAACTGTCGGGCGGAGATATGCTCCTGATTGTGAAAAACAACTACTTCTGGACGGAGAAGGCGAGAAAGGAGGAGTCGGAAGCCGGAAGTCGGGAGACTGTTCCAGCGTTCCTTGCCAATGGCGACCGGGCGAGGGTGCTGAGGGTGCGCAGGCACGAAGAACTTTATGGTTTCCGTTTCGTGGAGTTGCTGTTGGAGTTCCCCGACTACGACCATTACGAGCTGACGGTGACGGTGATGCTCGACACGTTGGCGAGCGAGGCTCCCGCCCTGACGCACGAACAACAGGAGCAGCTCTTCGCCAAGGTGGAGGAGGACTACCGGGACGTTCCCCTGAAGGCTGACCGTATGAAGGCGATCAGGAAAGACAAGTTCTTCAATGCACTGCAAGTGAAGTTCGCCTATGCCGTGACCTGCCACAAGGCACAGGGCGGACAGTGGAATCATGTGTATGTGGACCAGGGCTACATGACCGACGATATGCTCACGTCCGACTACATCCACTGGCTCTACACGGCGTTCACCCGTGCCCGGGAAAAACTGTTTTTGGTGAATTGGCCCAAGACACAGACGGATAATTCCGAGAAATTGCCTGCAAAACCGTGATTTTCCACCAATTATTGCAGAGTCTCAACTTTTTGTTATATCTTTGTACCCACATTATCTTAATAGAAGATTATATTTACATACATAACACATGGAAAATAGAAAAGTAGCTTTAATTACAGGTATCACTGGCCAGGATGGTTCGTACCTGGCAGAATTGTTGCTGGAGAAGGGGTATGACGTGCATGGCACCATCCGCCGCTCGTCCACCGACTACCGCGAGCGCATCGCCCATCTGGAGGGTGCGCCCAACTTCCATCTCCACTATGCCGACCTCGGCGACTCCATGAGCATCATCCAGGTGATGAACAAGGTGAAGCCCACAGAAGTATACAACCTTGCTGCGCAAAGTCATGTGCAGGTGAGTTTTGACTCCCCCGAGTTCACCGCCGACGTGGATGCCACAGGTGTACTCCGCATCTTGGAGGCAATCCGTCAGTGCGGACTGGCAGAGACCTGCCGCATGTATCAGGCTTCCACCTCCGAGCTTTACGGAAAGGTGGAACAGGTGCCGCAGAACGAGAACACACCTTTCCATCCCTATTCCCCCTACGCCGTGGCGAAGCAGTATGGCTTCTGGATTGTGAGGGAATACCGCGAGGCATACGGAATGTTCTGTTGCTCGGGTATCCTCTTCAACCACGAGAGTGAGCGCCGCGGCGAGACCTTCGTGACCCGCAAGATTACCCTCGCCGCCGCCCGCATCAAGCAAGGAAAACAAAAGAAACTCTATCTCGGCAACCTCGACTCGCTGCGCGACTGGGGTTATGCCAAGGACTATGTGGAGTGTATGTGGCTCATCCTCCAGGCAGAGAAGCCCGAGGACTTCGTCATCGCCACCGGCAAGCAGCACTCCGTGCGCGAGTTCGCCCAGCTCGCCTTCCACTATGTGGGCATCGAACTGAAATGGGAAGGCAAGAACGAGAACGAGAAGGGCATCTGCGTGGAGGGTCCCGAGGAACTCGTCGGCAAGTCCCTCGTCGAGGTGTCGCCCGACTTCTACCGTCCCACCGACGTGGTGAACCTCTGGGGCGACCCCACCAAGGCGAAGGCCAAGCTCAACTGGAACCCCAACACCACCTCCTTCGAGGACCTGGTGAAAATCATGGTGGAGAACGACATGGCGAAGGTGGCGGCAGAGGATGCCGGAGAGCGTGTGCGCTGCAACCTCGTGGAATATCTGGAGAAAGGAATTGTGAAGTAATGGAAAAGAAAGTATTTGTAAGCGGTTGCTACGACCTCCTACACTCGGGACATGTGGAGTTCTTCCAGCAGGCATCCCACTATGGCGACCTTTATGTGGGCATCGGTTCCGATGCCACCTATTTAGAGTACAAGCACCGTAAGCCGATGTTCCCCCAGGAGGAACGTCTCTTCATGGTGAAGAACATCAAGGCGGTGAAAGATGCCTACATCAACGAGGGCAGGGGAGTAATCGACTTCCTGCCGACGCTCGACCTGGTGAAGCCAGACGTGTTCGTGGTGAACGCCGAGGGTGGTTCTGAGGAGAAACGCAGGATTTGTGAGGAGCGGGGTATCGAGTATGTAGAGCTGCAGCGTACCCCCCACGAGGGACTGGCGGCACGATCTTCCTCCGACCTGAAGAAAGCGTTGGCGACAGCCACTCCCGACACTGCCGACGAGGGTGCGGGTATCCCGACCCGCCTCGACCTCGCTGGCACATGGATAGACCAGCCCTATGTGAGCCAGTATCATCCGGGATGGGCAATCACCATCTCGCTGGAACCCACCTTCGAGGTGCGCGACCGCTGTGGACTGTCCACCTCCACCCGCAACATGATCAAGAAGATATGGCCGGTGAAGTTGCCCAAGATGGAACCCGAGATGCTGGCACGACTGGTGTTCTGCTTCGAGAACAACCCCGAACGGCACGACGGCATCATCTCCGGCGCACAGGACTCCATCGGCATCTGCATTCCCGGACTGGTGCGTCACTACTACGACCACAATTTCTGGCCGGTGAAGATAGAGAGCACGCAGGACGAGATGACCCTCCGTTTCCTCGAATCCCACCTCGTGATGGTACCGATGGAACCAAGGCGGCCGGGATGCAGCGTGGTGGAGGGTAAGGACATCACGGAAGAGAAGGTGAAGGCACTCGCTGACGCAGCCGATGACTGCTGGAAGGCGATACTCGCCCACGACCTCGGCGGCTTTGCCGCTGCCTACAAGGCATCCTTCGCAGCGCAGACGGCGATGTTCCCCGGTATGGTAAACCCGTCCGTCGACGGAGAGGTGGCATCCGATGCCAGCGTGCAGCCGATGATAGACAAGTACAGTGCCATGGACGGCGTGCTGGCATGGAAGATGCCGGGTGCCGGTGGCGGCGGCTACCTCGCATTGGTAGTCGATGACAGTAAGGATTTTGTAGCGAAACACGATGAAGCATTCTCTCTTCAGATACGAAGGGCATAACTACTTGGTGCCCTTCCTGCTCATCAGTTCGCTGTTCTTCATGTGGGGATTTGCCCATGGCATCCTGGAGGTGCTGAATCCCCATTTCCAGGAGTCCTTCCACATCAGCAAGACGATGTCGGCATTCACCCAAGCGGCGGTCTATGGTGCCTACTTCCTCATGGCGCTGCCCGCAGGATGGATTGTCAGGCGGTGGGGCTACAGGAAGGGGGTGATCACGGGGCTCTCGCTGTTTGGAGTGGGAGCCTTGATGTTTGTGCCCGGTGCCGAAATCAACAACTTCCCCTTCTATGTACTGTCGCTCTTCGTGCTGGGGTGCGGACTCACTTGTCTGGAGACCTGTGCCAATCCCTATACCACGGTGCTGGGGCATCCCGATGCAGCGGAGAGCCGCATCAATCTCTCGCAGTCGCTCAACGGCATCGGATGGATTCTCGGTCCGTTGGTGGGCGGTCAACTCCTGTTCTCGGGAGTCAGCATCGCCGTACCTTACGCCGTGGTCGGTGTCTTCGTGCTGCTGGTGGCATTGGTGTTCTCCCGGGTCTGCCTGCCCGATCCCAGGAAGATGCATTCTGAGGAGACGAGCCAGGGGGAGACGGAGGTGCCCATCCGATGGGCGGCGTTCGGCTTCGGTATGCTCACCCTGTTCCTGTATGTGGCGGCACAGACGGGTGTCAACAGCTTCTTCATCAACTATGCGGTGGAGAACAGCCATATCGACAAACAGACGGCAAGCACCATCCTCGCCTTCGGCGGTATGGGACTCTTCTTCGTGGGTCGCGTGTTGGGCGGTGTGCTGATGAACTACGTCTTGCCGAAGTTCGTGCTGCTCTTCTGTGCCATCCTGGCACTGACGGGCGCCGCAGTGGTGGTCACCTGTTCGGGCACCGTGTCGCTCGTGGCGTTCCTGGTGCTTTACCTGGGAGAGAGCATCATGTTTCCCACCATCTTCTCCCTTGCGCTGAGAGACGTAGGCACCCATACGCAGACCGCCTCTTCCCTGCTGGTGATGACCATCGTGGGCGGAGCGATAGCCCCGATGCTGATGGGGCACATTGCCGACACCACGGGCAGCATGGCGACGGCATTCGTCATCCCGCTGGTATGCTATGCGGTCATTGCTGTCTATGCGGTGACGAGAAAGACAAAACAAGAAATCAAATGAGTCAAAGATATGAGCTTAGACAAAAACGCAAAGATTTACATAGCCGGACACCACGGACTTGTGGGTTCGGCCATCTGGAACAATCTCCTGCAGAGGGGGTACACCAACCTGGTGGGGCGCAGTCATAAGGAACTCGACCTCACCGACCAATATCAAGTGGAGAAGTTCTTTGACGAGGAACGGCCCGACGCAGTGGTGCTGGCAGCGGCCTTCGTGGGCGGCATTATGGCGAACTCGCTCTACCGCGCCGACTTCATCATGCAGAACATGAAGATGCAGTGCAACGTCATCTCCAACGCCTACTCACACGGCGTGAAGAAACTCCTCTTCCTCGGTTCCACCTGCATCTATCCCAAGAACGCTCCGCAGCCCATGAGTGAGGACGTGCTCCTGACCTCTCCGCTGGAGTACACCAACGAGGAGTATGCCATTGCCAAGATAGCCGGACTGAAGATGTGCGAGAGTTATAACCTGCAGTATGGCACCAACTACATCGCCGTGATGCCCACCAACCTCTACGGCCCCAACGACAACTTCCATCTGGAGAACAGTCATGTGATGCCTGCGATGATGCGCAAGATTTACCTCGCCAAACTCATCCACGACGGCGACTGGCACTCGATAGAGGTGGACATGAACAAGCGTCCCGTCAATCCCACCGACAAGCTACGCGCTATCATAGGCGAGGGTAACGTGGACGGCAACAATTCCCATGACCGCATCCTGAAGGCACTGGAGTTCTATGGCATCTATAACAATAAGGTGGTGCTATGGGGAACGGGCAAGCCCCTGCGCGAGTTCCTCTGGAGCGAGGATATGGCGGATGCCAGCGTGCATGTGCTGCTCAACGTAGACTTCAAGGACATCATCGGTGTGGAGAAATATTCCTCCGTGTTCTATGGGGCGAAGGTGAACGGTGCCGTGGACCGCAACAATTCGGAGGGCCGTGGCGGTGCCATTCCGTCGCTCGGCGAGATTCGCAACTGCCACATCAACGTAGGAACGGGCAAGGAACTCACTATCCGCCAGCTCTCCGAACTCGTAGTGAAGGCCGTGGGTTTCGAGGGCGAGGTGGAGTTCGACACTGACAAACCCGATGGCACCATGCGCAAGCTCATCTCCGTGGACAAGCTCCACTCCCTCGGCTGGACCCACAAGGTGGAGATTGAAGATGGCGTGGAGAAGCTCTTTGAGTGGTATCAGCAAAGTCTCCAGGACTAAAGGTAAATATTTTTTTTAAAACATAACACATTCGTCTATGAAACTGAACAAGACATTATTGACATTCAGCTTGGCTGCTGCCCTCCTGCAGATGCCAGCCGCATCGTTCGCACAGGGTGCGGGCGCAAACGGTTCTCGCCAGAACCCCCTCTTGCAAAAGAGCAGTCTGCCCTTCGGTGCTCCTGATTTCAGTAAGATCCAGGAGAGCGACTACCTGCCAGCCATTGAGGCTGCCATCAAGGAGCAGCGTGAGAACATCCGGAAAATCGTGAGCAACAAGAAGAAGGCCACCTTCCAGAACACCATCCTCGCCTACGAGCAGAGCGGTGTGTTGCTTGATCGCGTGACCAGCGTGTTCTTCGGGCTTACCAGCGCCCACAAGACCCCCGTCATTGCCGAGACGCAGCAGAAAGTGTCGCCCATGCTCACGCAGCTCAGCAATGAGATAGCCTTCAACAAAAAACTCTTCGAACGCATCAAGTATGTATATGACAACGAGTACAAGAAGCTCAAAGGCGAGGACCAGCGACTCACCGAAGTGGTGTATAAGGACTTTGTCCGCTCTGGTGCACTGCTCTCCGAGGAGAAGATGGAGCGCATGAAGCAAATCAACTCCCGCATCGCCGACCTGCAGCAGCAGTGGGGCAACCTCCTTCCCGCAGCCACCAACAACGCCGTGGTGTGGGTCGACAGCAAGGAGGAACTCGTCGGTCTCAGCGATGCCGACATCGCCCAGTGCAAGAAGGATGCCGAGAGCCGCGGCGGCAAGGCTCCTTACTGCATCGTTATCATCAACACCACCCAGCAGCCTCTTCTCACCAACCTCGCCAACCGCGAGTTGCGCAAGAAGGTGTATATGGCGAGCATCCACCGTGCCGACGGTACCAACGCAGACTTCAATACCTTCCCCATTGTGACCGAGATAGCCAAACTCCGTGCCGAGAAGGGCAAGCTGATGGGCTATGACAACTACGCCGACTATTCGTTGGAGAAGACGATGGCGAAAAACTCGAAGAACGTGGATGCCTTCCTTCAGCAGCTCGTCAAGGAATATACACCGAAGGCGAATGCCGAGACAAAGGCCATCGAGGAATATGCGCAGAAGACCGAGGGCAAGGACTTCAAGCTCCAACCTTATGACCGTTTCTACTATTCTGCGAAGATGAAGAAGGAGATGCTCAACATCACCGATGATGAGGTGAAACCCTATTTCAACATTGACAGCGTACAGGTGAATGGCGTGTTTTATGCCGCCCATCGTGTCTATGGACTCAACTTCAAGGAGCGCAAAGATATTCCCACCTACCACCCCGACATGAAGGTGTTTGAGGTGAGCGACAAGAGCGGAAAGCCCATAGCCCTCTTCTACAGCGACTATTTCCGTCGCCCCACAAAGCGTGGAGGTGCCTGGATGAGCTCGTTTGCCAAGCAGAGCAAGGAACGTGGACAGTTGCCTGTTATTTACAATGTATGCAACGATGCCAAGGCTCCCGAGGGACAGCCGTCGCTCATTACCTGGGATGAGGTTTGCACACTCTTCCATGAGTTCGGTCACGCCCTCCACGGCATCCTCTCCGACTGCAAGTACAACGCCCTCTCGGGTACAGCCGTGGCACGTGACTTCGTGGAGATGCCTTCGCAGTTCAACGAGTCTTTCGCCAGCATCCCCGAGATTTTCGACCATTTCGCCCGTCACACGGAGACAGGCAAGCCTATGCCTGCCGACTTGAAGGAGCGTATGTTGAAGAGCATCAACTTCCAGACAGCCTATGCCCTGGGCGAGAACCTCACTGCCACCTGTCTCGACTTGGCTTGGCACAAACTCTCCGCCGACGAGGTGCCTTCGCCTTACATGGCTGGTGCTTTCGAGAAGGAAGCCCTCAATGAGGTGGGCTTGCTCAACTCGCAGATTCCTCCCCGCTACAGCACCTCTTATTTCAATCATGTATGGGGTGGAGGCTATGCTGCCGGCTACTACAGCTATCTTTGGACAGAGGTGCTTGCTGTCAACATTGCTGACTATTTTGCCCGGCATGGTGCCCTTGATCCTGCTGTAGGACAGGCGTTCCGTGACAAGATTCTGAGCCGAGGCAATACCAAGGACCAGATGGAGATGTTTACCGACTTCACTGGGATGAAAAGTCCCGATGCCTCTGGCTTCCTGAAAGCGAGGGGATTGTAAGGAACTCGTAATGATACAAAAAAGAATGTCCACCTCATTGAGAGATGGACATTCTGAAACAAATGCTTATGGAAAAGTGGGTGGTGATGGATTCGAACCACCGAAGGCATAGCCAGCAGATTTACAGTCTGCCCCATTTGGCCACTCTGGTAACCACCCTAAGGCTTTCTTCTCAAAAGCGGTTGCAAAGGTAATGTTTTTATTTCGTTCTACCAAATTTTTCTTGCACTTTTTTGAAAATATTTGCTTGTTGTCCATTTTACTTGCCGTTTTCAACATGAAAATCGAACATAAGGGTATGAAAAAAGCATCTCTCACTAAGTGAAAGATGCTTCGTCTTGGTTGGGATACCCGGATTCGAACCAGGAATGACAGGACCAGAATCTGTAGTGTTACCATTACACCATATCCCAATGTTCTTTGTAATCGAGAAAGCTTGTTTCTCATTTGCGGTTGCAAAGGTACTACTTTTTTCTGAACCTCCAAAACTTTTGGCGACTTTTTTTCAAGAAAAATGCAATTTTCTTGTTTTTTGCCCTATTTTGGCCCTTTTTCAGGGGGATTTAGGACAATTTCAATGCCCAATAAGACGGTGCAACAATAAAAAATCAAAAAAATGGGGCTTTTATTTTGTGTTGTCTCCGAATTGCACTATCTTTGCAAATAAAAAACATTTCAAAAAATAATGAAGACAACAACAGAACAACTCGTAGAAACTATCAAGGAAGGAATACAAGAGAAAAAGGGTTCGGGCATCGTGATTGCCGACCTTCAGGGTATCGACGGTGCCATCGCCAAATATTTTATCATCTGTCAGGGCGGTTCGCCCACACAGGTGGAGGCAATAGCGGAGTCGGTGGGCGACACCTGCCGCAAGAACTTAGGGGAGAAACCCGTGTATGTGGCGGGACTCGGGACAGACCAGTGGGTGGCAATGGACTTCGTGGACGTACTCGTCCATATCTTCCTGCCCGAGACAAGGGCTTTCTATGACCTGGAGCATCTTTGGGAGGATGCACAGCTCACACAGGTGGCCGACCTCGACTAAAAAGAAGGCAAAAAGAACATATACACATTATTATATTATAATAAAGAATAGAAATGCAGTTAGAACAAGGCAACAATTTCAACGACCAGCAGCCGAAGATGCCCAAGTTCAACATGAACTGGCTCTACATCATCATCCTCGTGGGACTGATGGTGCTCTTCTTCACAGGAGGCGGTGACGCGCTGGGCGGCAGTGCAGCCAAGCAAGCCTCTTACACGGAGTTCAAGCAGTATGTGGACAAGGGCTATGTGCTGAGTGTCGTGGCAAACAAGACAGAGGGCAAGCTGAAGATATACATCAACCCCAAGAACATCCGCGACGTATACAAGATGAGTGCCAAGAACGTAGGTCCCAATCCCTATGTGGAGGTACAGTTCGGTTCGATGGACGAGACTGACAAGTATGTCAATACCATGGTGGAACAGGGCAAGATACGCACCTTCAGCTATGACAACGAGAAAGACAGCAGCTTCATCAACCTGCTTGTGAATCTCGCCCCCATCCTCTTCTTCTTCATCTTCATCTGGTGGATGTCGGGAAGAATGGGCAGCGGCATGAGCGGCATGGGCGGCGGCATCTTCAGCGTCGGAAAGAGTAAGGCGAAAATGTACGAGAAGGGCAATGCCATCGGCATCACCTTCAAGGACGTGGCAGGCCAGGAAGGTGCCAAGCAAGAGGTACAGGAGATAGTGGAGTTCCTCAAGAACCCGCAGAAATATACCGACCTGGGTGGAAAGATTCCCAAGGGTGCCCTCCTCGTGGGACCTCCGGGAACAGGTAAGACCTTGCTGGCGAAAGCCGTGGCAGGAGAGGCAGGAGTGCCCTTCTTCTCCATGAGCGGTTCCGACTTCGTGGAGATGTTCGTGGGCGTGGGAGCCTCCCGTGTACGCGATCTCTTCCGTCAGGCAAAGGAGAAGTCGCCCTGCATCATCTTCATCGACGAGATAGACGCCGTGGGACGTGCCCGCAGCAAGAACCCGTCCATGGGCGGCAATGACGAACGGGAGAATACGCTCAACGCCCTGCTCACCGAGATGGACGGCTTCGGCACCAACAGCGGTGTTATCATCCTCGCAGCTACCAACCGCGTAGACATGCTCGACAGTGCATTGCTCCGTGCCGGACGTTTCGACCGTGAAATCCATGTAGACCTGCCTGGACTGAACGAGCGCAAGGCCATCTTCCAGGTACACCTGAAGCCCATCAAGATAGACGACACCGTAGACATCGACCTGCTGGCACGCCAGACCCCGGGATTCTCGGGAGCCGACATCGCCAACGTGTGCAACGAGGCAGCGCTCATCGCCGCCCGCCACGACAAGAAGGCGGTATGCAAGCAAGACTTCCTCGACGCAGTGGACCGCATCGTGGGCGGACTGGAGAAAAAGACCAAGGTGATGACCGCCGAAGAGAAGCGTTCCATCGCCCTCCACGAGGCAGGCCATGCCACCATCTCCTGGTTCTGCCAGTATGCCAATCCCCTCATCAAGGTGACCATCGTGCCCCGCGGTCAAGCCCTGGGTGCAGCCTGGTACCTGCCCGAAGAGCGGCAAATCACCACCAAGGAGCAGATGCTCGACGAAATGTGTTCGCTGATGGGTGGACGTGCTGCCGAGGAACTCTTCACCGGCCATATCTCCTCAGGAGCAATGAACGACCTGGAGCGCGCCACGAAGAGTGCATACGGCATGATAGCCTACCTTGGCATGAGCAAGACCCTGCCCAACATCTGCTACTACAACCAGAACGAGTATAGCTTCCAGCGTCCCTACTCCGAGACCACAGCCCGCGAAATAGACCAGGAGGTGCTCAAGATGGTGAACGAGCAGTATACCCGTGCCAAGAACATCCTCATGGAGCACAAAGAGGGACACAATGCCCTTGCCGAATTGCTCATCGAGAAAGAGGTGATCATGGCAGAGGACGTGGAGAGAATCTTCGGCAAGCGCCAGTGGCTGAGCCGCTCACAGGAAATCATGGAGGACGAACAGCCCAAGATAGACGATGCCGTGAAGGAGATGCCTGAGGTACAGGCAGCCATCAAGGCCCACGAGGAGGCACAGTCCACTGAGGACGAGCCGCAGGAAGACAACGACAACAACAAATAACCACAATCATGACTGACAAACAAAAGAATCTGGTGATAAGAACCATCACGGGCGTATTGTTCGTGGCGTGCATGGTGTTCTCATTCCTGCATCCCAGAGCGATGGTGTTCCTCTTTGCCCTGATAACGGGTCTCGCCACATGGGAGTACTGCGGACTGGTGAACCAACAGGAGGACGTGACCGTGAACCGCTTCATCACGACGATAGCAAGCGTGTACTTCTTTCTCGCCGTAGCAGGTTTCCGCACAGGCATCGTGGGCAACTTCATTGTCTTCGTGCCTTATCTGCTCACCATCGTGTACCTCTTCATCAGTGAGTTGTACACCGGCAACAAGAACGCCATCCACGACTGGGCGTACACGATGCTCTCGCAGATGTACATCGCCTTGCCCTTCTCGATGATCAACGTGCTGGCGTTCGAGTACTCCGCCTTCGACGGACAGATACACTACGACATGCTCCTGCCCCTGAGCATCTTCATCTTCCTGTGGTCGAACGACACGGGGGCCTACTGTAGTGGCTCGCTCTTCGGCAAACACAAGCTCTTCCCGCGCATCAGTCCGGGCAAGAGCTGGGAGGGCAGCATCGGCGGCGGTATCCTCGTGCTCATCGTGGCAGGCATCATCGGCTACATCGCCAACGACGGCGGGGCACACCGACTGGGCATCCTCGGATGGGAAGGTCTGGGACTGGTGGTGGTGTTCTTCGGCACCTGGGGCGACCTGGTGGAGAGCCTCTTCAAGCGTACCCTCGGGGTGAAGGACAGCGGCAACATCCTGCCGGGACACGGTGGTATGCTCGACCGCTTCGACTCCTCGCTCATGGCGATACCTGCGGCCGTCATCTACCTCTACACCCTCGAACTGTTCGTATAAACGGAATCAATCACTAAAAACATAAGGAATGAAAAAACTATTAACCCTCATCGTTGCCCTGCTCTGCATGGCACAGTTGAACGCAGCGGGTCCCGTGAAGCAATGGGGACAGCTACAAGTGAAAGGCGCACAGCTGTGTGACCAAAATGGAATCCCCGTCGTGCTGAGGGGCATAAGCCTGGGCTGGCACAACCTCTGGCCGAGGTTCTACAACAAGCAGACGGTGAAATGGCTCGTCAACGACTGGCATGCCACTGTTATACGCGCTGCCATGGGCATACAGATAGAAGACAACTACCTGGAGAACCCCGACTTCGCCCTGCAATGCGTGACCAACGTGGTGGACGCAGCCATCAAGAACGACACCTACGTCATCATCGACTGGCACGCCCACACCCTGCACACCGCCGAGGCAAAGGCTTTCTTCGGCAAGATGGCGCAGAAGTACGGCAAGTACCCCAACGTGATTTACGAGGTGTACAACGAGCCGGTGGAAGACAAGTGGGAGGACCTCAAGGTATATGCCAAGACTGTCATCGACGAGATACGCAAGTATGACCCCGACAACATCATCCTCGTGGGCTGTCCCCACTGGGACCAGGACATCCACCTGGCAGCAGAGAGTCCGATAGCGGGCGTGAGCAACGTGATGTACACCCTCCACTTCTACGCAGCCACCCATAAGGACTACCTGCGCGAGCGTCTGGAGGCAGCGGTGAAGAGCGGACTGCCCGTCTTCGTCTCGGAGTGTGCCGGCATGGAGGCATCGGGCGACGGTCCTCTCTCTCCCGAAGAATACCAGAAATGGCTCGACGTGATGGAGCGTAACAAGGTGAGTTGGGTCAACTGGTCCATCTCCGACAAGAACGAGACCTGCTCCATGCTCCTGCCCCGTGCCAAGGCAACGGGCAACTGGACACCCGAACTCATCAAGCCTTGGGGCAAGATGGTGAGGGAAGCATTGAGAAAGTACAACAAGTAAAATCTCACATATTACACAGAAAGGCGTGCCACATTTCACAATGGCACGCCTTTCCCTTTCTCTTATCTTGGCACATGATGGAGAAGAACATTAGTCACTTATCACCTTCATGTTCTTCATCGCATTCGTCACATACTTGTTGAAGCCGGGAAAGCCCTCTGGGCGAACGAACTTGGTAGAGGTGCCCGACTTTGCCTTCTGTTCCAGCTCCTTCTTGAGAGTCTTGTAGTCCTCTTTGTCTGCATATTCGGACTCTAAGACATATATCTCTATGTATTTGTCCACACTCGACTTGGTCTTATTGTGGGTGATACGCGCGGCATGAATACTGTTCTTCCAGGTCGACAGACTTGGTTTGCCATAAGCTGAGCTAAACGTAGAAGAAGAATAGCCATTGCTGTAGGCGATGCCCATAATCTTCACGTTGAAAGGCTTATCCACACAGACGCTGTCTGTTATGAATTCTACAAGTTTCGCCTTGGAGTTATGCTTGACGTAATAAGTGCAAAATTTCCCGTGTCCGAAAGGTCTCGTCAGCGTGTGTCGCTTTCCGTCATCATACTTTCTTGCATCTTTTATGTCCCGGACGATGTCACCACCAGGAAGAGAACCTCTAATCGCTCCAGCCTTAACAATCAACTTGGGCTGTCCCTTGAACAAATATTCGTTGCGCATCAACTTCCGGGAATGTGTGAGACGCTCCTTCAGTTTCGAATTCTTGGCATTGTAGAAAGCATAGTTCACGCTCTCGCTCACAGCTGCCACCGTTCCGTTCATGATGGTGTACTGGCGCACATAAAGCTTCACTCGCAGATAATCATGATTCTTCTTGGTCACTGTCACCTCGGGCACCTGGTAAGCCTCACGAGTTGTCAGTTTGATGGTATTACCCTGGATGCTGCCTGTCGCCACCGTCACCGGTTCGTAGTTGATATGCTGTACAGAAATGGTGGGACAAGAAGTTGCGCCCACGGGCAATAAGCCCTCGCTGGTCGTAATTCCCAGCACCTTGCCCGAAGCATCGTCAAACACGCTGGCGTAGCAAACTGGGGTTCCCGATTCGGCATCTACCACCTTCACCTGGGCGACTACCCACAAACTGTTCATCAACAGGAATACCACCAGAAGCATTCTCAATAGCCTCAACCTCTTTACACTTTTCTCTTTTCTCATTTTTCTGTTCCTAAATTTACATCAAAATTATATGTTGTCATTACGCTCTTGCAATTCCAGGTCGAACTTCTCTTCCTCCTGCTGGGCTTTCTCCACTTCCTGTCGGGCTTTCTCAGCCTCCAACCTGGCTTTCTTCGCCTGTTCCTCGGCTTGTTTCCTCGCTGCCTCCGCCCTCTCCCGAGCCTGACGGAGTAGTAGTTCACGACGTGCCTTGAGCAGGTCGTACATGATAGCGGCAGCCTCGTCAGGAGCCACATGGTCACCCAGGCGGCGATGCACCTCCTTGTAATCCTCCAACATCTGCTTGCGCTCGGGATGGCCGGGAAGAATCTTGAAGAGTTCGTCGGCAATGCCATCCACCGTGAAGCGGTCTGCCAACATCTCTTGAACCACCTCCTTGTCGGCGACCAGGTTGACCAGGGAGATATACTTCACCTTGATGACATGATTGAAGGCGAAACGTATCAACCGGGGCACGGGGGTCTCATAGCATACCACCTGCGGTACGTCGAAGAGAGCCGTCTCCAGGGTGGCGGTGCCGCTGGTAACCAGTGCCGCCGTGGTATGGGCAAGGAGCGGATAGGTCTTGTTGCGCACCATCTTTACGGGCGTGTCCTTGATGAATTTCTCGTAATAGGCATCGTCTATGGAGGGCGCACCGGCAAGCACCATCTGGTAGTCCTCGAACCGTTCCGCCACCTCTATCATCGTGGGTAGATTGTCCTTGATCTCCTGCAAGCGACTGCCCGCCAAGAGGGCGATGATGGGTTTCTTGCTGTCAAGATTATTTTCTACACAGAATTCCTCATAAGATTGGCTATACTGCGCCCTGAACTCACTCACCTCCTGTGCCGTGGGATTGCCCACATAATGGATGGGATAATGGTGCTTCTGCTCATAGAAAGGCACCTCGAAGGGGAGGATAGAGAACATCTCGGCAATGTCGCGGCGGATGCTTCGGATACGCCATTCCTTCCATGCCCATATCTTCGGTGAGATATAGTAATAGACAGGAATGAGTGTCTTGGCTTTCAGATATTTGGCGATATTCAAGTTGAAGCCAGGATAGTCCACCAATATCACCACGTCGGGCTTCCACTGCACAATGTCCTGCTTACACATCTTCATGTTGGAGAAGATAGTGCCCAGGTGGAGCAACACGGGAACGAATCCCATATAGGCAAGTTCCTTGTAGTGCTTCACACGAGTGCCACCCTCAGCAGCCATCAAGTCGCCGCCGAAAAAACGGAACTCCGCCAATTCGTCTATTTTTTTTAACGAACGCATCAACCTGCCAGCGTGCAGATCGCCACTCGCTTCACCTACTATCAGATAATACTTCATTCCAAGTTTGAGAGTTATAAACTATAAACTGTTGGCATTGAACTCCTTCAGGAAATCATAGTCGGTCACGTCAATCTTGATGGGCGTGACGGCCACATATCCATTGTTTACCGCCCACTGGTCGGTGTCGGTAGCCTCCGGCTCATTGTTGCGATACTCGCCCACCATCCAGAAATAATCATAACCGTGGGGATGCTTCTGCTTCACCACCTCGTTGATCCAGGAGCCGAAAGTCATGCGGCAGCCCTTGATACCTTTGAAGGGAGGGTTGGCGGGAAAGTTGACGTTGAGGCAAGTGGCAGCCGGCAAACCCTTCTCAAGCACCCTCTTCACGATTCTCACCACATCCTCGCAGAGCGGAGAAAGGTCGGCATCCTCAGCGTAATTGCAACTGCTGAAGGCGATAGACGGGATATGTTGCATACATCCTTCCTTGGCAACGCCCATCGTGCCCGAGTAATGATTGTTGACGCTGGAGTTGTCGCCATGGTTGATGCCGCCCAATACCAGGTCGGGACGGCGGGGAACGAGCTGGTCGAGAGCCAGTTTGATGCAGTCTACGGGCGTTCCGTTGCACGACCATACCTCCACGTCGCCCATGTTGTGCCTGCGCTTCAGTCGCAAAGGAGAGGTAGCAGAGAAAGCGCACGAGAAACCCGATCGGGCACTTTCCGGGGCCACGACCAGTAGGTCGCACCAGTCTTTGAGGAAGCTTGCGAGGGTTTTGATGCCATTGGCATGATAGCCATCATCATTTGAAATTAACACGAATGGTTTCTTATTTTCCATAAAAATATCTTTCTTTTGCGTGCAAAAGTACGAAAAAACCTTTAAAGAAATGTATTTCTCGCAATAAATTTGTATCTTTGCACCTAAAATTGCGAAGATAACGAGTATCTTTGCACAGTTTTATTCAAAGAAGATTGAGAAATGGGAAAAATCATCGCATTAGCTAATCAGAAGGGTGGAGTAGGCAAGACGACCACCACGATTAACTTGGCTGCGTCGCTCGCTACGCTGGAGAAGACCGTGCTCGTTGTCGATGCCGACCCACAGGCGAACGCATCGAGCGGACTGGGCGTGGATATATCGGAGGTGGACTGCTCCATCTACGAGTGCATCGTCAACCATGCCGACGTGCGTGACGCCATCTACACCACCGACATCGACGGGCTGGACATCATTCCCAGCCACATCGCCCTTGTGGGTGCAGAGATAGAGATGCTGAAGATGCAGAACCGCGAGAAGGCTATCAAGAATATCCTCGCCTCCATTCGTGACGACTATGACTTCATCCTGGTCGACTGTTCTCCCTCGCTCGGTCTGATTACCGTCAACTCCCTGACCGCAGCCGACAGCGTCATCATTCCCGTGCAATGCGAGTATTTTGCCCTGGAGGGCATCAGCAAGCTGCTCAACACCATCAAGATCATCAAGAGCAAATTGAATCCCAAACTCGAAATAGAAGGTTTCCTGCTCACCATGTACGACAGTCGCCTCCGCCTCGCCAACCAGATTTACGACGAGGTGAAGCGCCACTTTCAGGAACTGGTGTTCAAGGCGGTCATCCAGCGTAACGTGAAGCTGAGCGAGAGTCCCAGTCACGGTCTGCCCGTCATCCTGTACGACGCAGAGTCGAACGGTGCCAAGAACCACCTGGCACTCGCCAAGGAAATCATCAACAAGAACAGTTGAGTGAAGAGTGAAGAACGAAGTGTGAAGAATTCAAATGTTTTGAGGGTGCACGCCCAATTCAACACTCAACAATTCAACAATTAACATTGAAAAAACAATGGCTGTACACAAGAAATTCAACAACGGCTCCAGGGGCAATGCCCTCGGCAGAGGACTCGACGCACTTATCTCCACGGAGAGCGTGCGCACCCAGGGGAGCAGCACCATCAACGAGATACCTCTCGACCAGATAGAGGCCAACCCCAACCAGCCCCGGCGCGAGTTTGAGGAGGAGTCTTTGCGCGAACTCGCGGAGAGCATCAGGGCGATAGGCATCATCCAGCCCATCACCCTTCGGCAGGTGACGGAAGACCACTTCCAGATTATCGCCGGAGAGCGACGCTGGAGAGCGTCGATGCTGGCGGGTCTTACCGCCATACCTGCCTACATCCGCACCATCAGCGACGAGGGGGTGATGGAGATGGCGCTGGTGGAGAACATCCAGCGCCAGGACCTCAACGCCATAGAGATTGCACTCGCCTATGAACATCTGCTGGAGAACAACGGAATGACCCAGGAGAAAATCTCGGAGCGGGTGGGCAAGAGCCGCGCTGCCATTGCCAACTACCTGCGACTGCTCAAGTTGCCGGCTCAGGTGCAGATGGCACTCCAGAAGAAGGAGATAGACATGGGACACTGCCGCGCCCTGCTTGCCCTTGACAGTCCGTCGCTACAGATTAAGCTCTTCAAGGAAATCCAGAAGAACGGCTACTCTGTGCGCAAGGTGGAGGAGATGGTGCAGAAGTTGAAGAGCGGTGAGGACATCGAGAGCGGCAAGAAGACCATCGTGTCGAAAGTGCAGCTGCCCGAGGAGTTCACCATGCTCAAGGAACGCCTCTCCAAGTTCCTCAATACCAAGGTACAGCTCAGCTGCTCTTCCAAAGGAAAGGGCAAGATAAGCATCCCCTTCGAGAACGAGGAGGAGCTGGAAAACATCATGAACATATTCGACCGCCTGAAGCAAGAATGAGAACGGCTGGTCGTGAAAAATAGTTAGAAGAAAGTGAAACTCAACTTATCACATATCTGCCTCACGGCACTGCTCTGGTTGACCGTCCCGTCGGCACAGGCACAGGAGCGCATCGCCCCCGTGACTGTCAACGACTCCGTTGCCGCCAAGGACACCCTGGCTGCGCAGGACAGTATGAAGCTCGTAGACCTCAACTCCATCGTCAGGGAGAGCAAGCCCAAACGCAACTGGACCACATGGCGCCCCGACACCAAGAGGGCACTGTGGCTGGCACTGGTGCTTCCGGGAGCCGGACAGATATACAACCGCAAGTATTGGAAACTGCCCATCATCTACGGCGGTTTCGTGGGCTGTGCCTATGCCGTCACCTGGAACAACCAGATGTACCATGACTACTCGCAGGCATATATGGACATCGTGGACGATGACCCCACTACGGAGAGCTACAACAAGTTCCTGCACCTGGGAGCCACCATCACCGACTCCAACAAGGACCGCTACACAGAGATCTTCCGCCAGCGCAAAGACCGCTACCGCCGTTGGCGAGACTTGGGAATGTTCGTGATGATAGGCATCTACGCCCTCTCCGTCATCGATGCCTATGTCGACGCATCGCTCTCGGAGTTCGACATATCTGACGACCTGACGCTCAGGATAGAACCTGCTGTCCTCAACAACCAGCGGAGCAGCAATCCCTTCAGCAACAGTTCGCTGGGCCTGCAGTGCTCCCTCACATTTTAATGAAAATACATCAAACAAGACAATAACAGACACATATTTTATATATAAATAGAAAGAATGAAGAAAGTAACCATATTGGCAGCAACCATGTTGTTATGCTTCCATACAGGGCTGCAGGCGCAGACCGACAGCGACGACAATGACAACGTCATCACGGTGACAGACAAGAATGGGGAAGAAGAGATAGAAATCCCCATCGGATTGGAAGACAACCTCGACAGCCTGCTGCACCTCTACAATGCCAAGACATACCTCATGCCCGACACCTCGTGCAACTACCGCGATGTAAACCCGGTGTTCGAGAAGGAAGTATACATCGACCGTCTCAAGCGACTGCCCACACTCATCGAGATGCCTTACAACGAAGTGGTGCAGAAATTCATCGACCGATACAGCGGCAAGCTGCGCCGCTCCGTAAGCTATATGCTGGGAGCCAGCAATTTCTATATGCCCATCTTCGAGCAGGCACTGGAAGCCTACAACCTGCCACTGGAGCTGAAATACCTGCCCATCATCGAATCTGCGCTGAACCCCAAGGCTGTGTCGCGCGTGGGAGCCACGGGACTCTGGCAGTTCATGCTCGCCACCGGCAAACGGTACGGGCTGGAGGTGAACACCCTCGTCGATGAGCGCCGCGACCCCGTGAAGGCATCCTATGCCGCCGCCCGCTACCTCAGCGACCTCTACCGTATCTTCGATGACTGGAACCTCGTCATCGCCGCCTACAACTGCGGACCCGACAAGGTGAACAAGGCCATCCACCGCGCCAAAGGTTCCGCCGACTACTGGAAAATCTATCCATACCTCCCCAGGGAGACCCGCGGATATGTTCCGGCATTCATCGCCGCCAACTACATCATGAACTACTACTGTGACCACAACATCTGTCCGATGGTCACAGAGCTGCCGGTGAAGACCGACACCGTAGTCGTCAACAAGGACGTGCACCTGGAGCAGGTGGCACAAGTGCTGAATATCAACATCGAGCACTTGCGTAACCTCAACCCACAGTATCGCCACGACATCGTGAACGGACTGAACAAGCCCATGACACTCCGTCTTCCGTCTACCCTCGTAGGTGCCTTCATCGACAAGGAGGACTCCATCTACAATTTCAAGACCGACGAGCTGCTCCTGAAGCGCGAGACCGTGGAGGTGAACGATGAGGAACCGTCCAGCAGCTACAGCCGTCGCAGCTCCGCTTCCAAGAATAGCAGCAAGAGCAGCCGCCGCGACAGGAAGAAGGGAAAGAAAGCCAAGAAGGAGAAAAACAGGAGCGTCACCGTCAAGAGCGGAGACACCCTCTCGGAGATAGCCGCACGCAACCACACTACCGTGGCCAAGCTACGCAAGCTCAACAAGATATCCGGCAGCAGCATACGGGCCGGAAAGAAGATCAAGGTGAAGTAATTTGTTTCAATGATTTAGACATAGGAGGGATCAAACTATGGACGAACAGAACTTGAAAGATTTAGAGAGAGAACAGGCCGACAACAAACTCATCGGCGATGCCTTCCAGCATCTGATAGACACCTATGTGTCATCACGCCACCGAAAGAAAGTGGACATCGTGACCAAGGCATTCAATTTCGCCCGACAAGCGCACAAAGGCGTGCGTCGACTCTCGGGAGAGCCTTACATCATGCACCCCATCGCCGTGGCGCAGATAGCCTGCGAAGAGATGGGACTGGGTTCCACCAGCATCTGTGCGGCACTCTTGCATGATGTCGTGGAAGATACCGACTACACGGTGGAGGACATCAGCAACATCTTCGGCGAGAAGGTGGCGCAGATTGTGGACGGACTCACCAAGATCAGCGGTGGCATCTTCGGTGACAGGGCTTCGGCACAGGCGGAAAACTTCAAGAAACTGCTGCTCACCATGAGCGACGACATCCGCGTGATTCTCATCAAGATCTGCGACCGTTTGCACAATATGCGCACCCTTGCCTCGCAACCTGCCAACAAGCAGTATAAGATTGCCGGCGAGACCCTCTATATCTATGCACCTCTTGCCAACCGCTTGGGGCTGAACAAGATAAAGACCGAGCTGGAGAACCTCAGCTTCCGCTATGACCATCCGCAGGAATACGCCAACATTGAGCACAAGCTCGCCGACACTGAGGCGCAGCGCGACACCCTCTTCTCTCAGTTCACCGCACCCATCAAGGAAGAACTCGACAAACTCGGCGTGAAATACAAAATCAAGGCGCGCGTGAAGAGCCCTTACTCCATTTGGAACAAGATGCAGAACAAGCACGTCGCCTTCAGCGAGATTTACGACATCCTCGCCGTCCGCATTGTTGTCACCCCCAAGGAGCGGGAGAACGAGGTCAACGAGTGCTTCAACGTCTACGTCGCTATCAGCAAGCTCTACAAGAGTCATCCCGACCGCCTGCGCGACTGGCTCAACCATCCCAAGGCCAACGGCTACCAGGCTCTGCACGTCACCCTCATGAGCAAGCAGGGGCGGTGGATAGAGGTACAGATACGCTCCGACCGTATGGATGAGGTGGCGGAGAAGGGATTTGCCGCCCACTGGAAATACAAGGAGGGCGGGGAGTACACCGAGGACGAGAACGAGCTGAACGACTGGCTCGGTACCATCAAGGAAATCCTCGATGACCCACAGCCCGATGCCATGGACTTCCTCGATGCCATCAAGCTCAACCTTTTCGCCTCCGAGATTTTCGTCTTCACGCCCAAGGGAGAAATCAAGACCATGCCGGCCGACTGCACCGCCCTCGATTTCGCCTTCCAGATACATACCTTCTTGGGAAGCCACTGCATCGGTGCCAAGGTGAACCATAAGTTGGTACCCCTGAGCCACAAGTTGCAGAGCGGAGACCAGATAGAGATTCTGACCAGCAAGAGCCAGCATGTGCAGCCCGGCTGGATCAACTTTGTCAGCACCGCCAAGGCGAAGAGCAAGATACAGGCCATCCTGCGCCGCGACAGCCGCGAGGTGCAGAAAAAGGGCGAGGACATCCTCAAGGAATGGCTCCAGAAGAACGGCATGGAGCTGACCACCTCTGTAGTGGACAAGCTCTGCGACTACCACAACATCCAGAAACACGAGACTTTCTTCCAGGCTCTCGGAGACCATTGTATCCTCTTGGGCGATAAAGACATAGACGAGCTTCAGGGCAAGAACAAAAAGCAGAAGGTCACTACCAGCTGGCGCAACTACATCCCCTTCTTGGGCAAGGGAAAGAGCAAGGAAGATGAGGCTGACGAGAAGAAGAAGGAGGAGGAACTTTTCGTCGTGGGCAAGGACTTCAACAAGAAGAAACCGCTCATCATCACCGAGGAGAACATCAACAAGTTCATCTTCCCCGACTGCTGCCACGCCATTCCCGGCGATGACATCATGGGCTACATCGACAACAAGAACCGCATCGAGATACACAAGCGTTCCTGCTCCGTTGCCGCCAAGCTGAAGTCGAGCTACGGCAACCGCATCGTCGATGCCAAGTGGGACCTCCACAAACAACTTCTCTTCGACGCCACCATCGAGGTGCAGGGTATCGACCGCAAGGGAATGCTGTTGGATGTGAGCAAGGTCATCAGCGACCAGCTCGATGTCAATATCCACAAGCTCACCATCAGCAGCGACAATGGCATCTTCGACGGTACCGTCGAAATCAAGATTCACGACCGCGAGGATGTGAAAGTCATCATGAACGCACTCCTCGAAATCGATGGGGTGCAGGAGGTGCAGCGCATCATGTAACGAGAAATTTCTTCATCAATATAAAGGGAAGGTGTGTCACTATGGTTAGCGACACGCCTTCCTGCTTTTTATACCAAGGCATCAATCTGCTTTTTTAAGTCCTTGAGCTGGTCCCTCACGCTGATGAGCGTGTCGAGAACTTCGGAGGATTTCTCGGCTCCCGTACGGTTCTGCTGCAAGTACTTCCTCGCTGCCGCAATCTTCAACCCCCTCACCTTGATGAGGTTGTAGATGAGCTTCAGTTGCTCGATGTCCTTCTCGGTGTACTGGCGCACCTTGTTGCCGGAAACCTTGGGCTTGAGAAACGGGAACTCCTTCTCCCAGTACCTCAGGGTGGACTCGTTCACCCCCAACATCTCCGCCACTTCCCTGATGGAGTAGTACAATTTCACGTTCTTATCAGTATTTAACGCCATAATTTCCCACTTTAGTTTCAAAAATAATTAATTTAGTTGCAAAATTAAACAATTCTTGGTATCTTTGCAAAGTTTTTAGAAGAAATTAAAGATTAAAACAAAAAAGATATGATGACAGCTAATGAAGTGCGCGAATCCTTCAAGAAGTTCTTCGAGGGAAAAGGCCACAAGATTGTTCCGTCAGCCCCCATGGTCATCAAGGATGACCCCACGCTGATGTTTACGAACGCAGGTATGAACCAATGGAAGGACATCATCCTCGGTACCAAAGACCCGGGCAAGGATGTCACCCGCGTTGATACCCAGAAATGTCTCCGTGTGAGCGGAAAGCACAACGACCTCGAAGAGGTGGGACACGACACCTACCACCACACGATGTTCGAGATGCTCGGCAACTGGAGCTTCGGCGACTACTTCAAGGAGGGTGCCATCGACATGGCATGGGAATACCTGACTGAGGTATTGAAGCTGAATCCTGCAGACCTCTACGTCACTGTCTTCGAGGGCAGCGAGGAGGAAGGACTGAAGCGCGATGACGAGGCTGCCGGCTACTGGGCAAAACATGTGCCCGCCGACCACATCATCAACGGCAACAAGCACGACAATTTCTGGGAGATGGGCGACACAGGTCCCTGCGGCCCTTGCTCCGAGATCCATGTGGACTCCCGCACACCCGAGGAGAAGGCGAAGGTGCCCGGACGCGAGCTGGTGAACAAGGACGACCCACAGGTCATCGAAATCTGGAACATCGTGTTCATGCAGTTCAACCGCAAGGCTGATGGTTCCCTCGAGCCGCTGTCGATGAACGTGATTGATACCGGTATGGGCTTCGAGCGCTTGGTTCGTATGCTCCAGGACAAGCACTCCAACTACGACACCGACATCTTCCAGCCCATCATCAAGGAAATTGAGGCCATCTCAGGCAAGAAATACGGTTTTACCACTCCAACAGGTGCCAACGGAGAGGGCAAGGACGAGCAGGAGAAGATTGACATCGCCATGCGCGTGTGTGCCGACCACCTGCGTGCCGTGGCATTCTCCATCGCCGACGGTCAGTTGCCCAGCAACGCCAAGGCTGGCTATGTGATCCGTCGCATCCTGCGCCGTGCCGTACGCTACGCCTACACCTTCCTCGACCAGAAGCAGGCGTTCATGTACAAGCTCGTCAATGTACTCGTGGAGCAGATGGGAGCCGCTTTCCCCGAGCTGCCTGCCCAGCAGGAGCTCATCACCCGTGTGATGAAGGAAGAGGAGGACTCCTTCCTCCGTACCCTTGAGAAGGGCATCAACCTGCTCAACGGCGACATGGACAACCTGAAGGCACAGGGTAAGACAGAGTTGGACGGCGTGAGTGCCTTCCGTCTCTTTGATACCTACGGATTCCCCCTCGACCTCACCGAGCTGATCTGCCGTGAGAACGGTTACACCGTCGACGAGAAGCAGTTCAACGAGGAGATGGAGAAGCAGAAGGCCCGTGCCCGCAACGCCGCTGCCGTGGAGAACGGCGACTGGGAGGTGCTGAAGGAAGGCGACCAGCAGTTCGTTGGCTACGACTACACCGAATACGAGTGCCACATCCTGCGCTACCGCAAGGTGACACAGAAGAAGAACAGCTTCTACGAGCTCGTGCTCGACCACACTCCTTTCTACGGAGAGATGGGTGGACAGGTAGGCGACAAGGGCGTGCTCGTGAGCGAGGGAGAGACCATCCCGGTCATTGACACCAAGCGCGAGAACAACCAGAGCATCCATATCGTGAAGGAACTGCCCAAGGACGTGAACGCCGACTTCATGGCCTGTGTGGACATCGAGAGCCGTGAGGGCAGTGCTGCCAACCACACCGCCACCCACTTGCTCGACTATTGCCTGAAGCAGGTGTTGGGCGACCATGTGGAGCAGAAGGGTTCCTATGTAGACAAGGATACCCTGCGCTTTGACTTCTCCCACTTCCAGAAGGTTACTGACGAGGAGCTGCGCCAGGTGGAGCACATGGTGAACGAGATGATTCGCGCCGACTATCCGCTCGACGAGCATCGCGACACACCTATTGAGGAAGCCAAGCAGCTGGGTGCCATCGCCCTCTTCGGCGAGAAGTATGGCGACAAGGTGCGCGTGGTGCGTTTCGGTCCATCGGCTGAGTTCTGCGGCGGTATCCACGCCAAGAGCACGGGCAAGATTGGTTTCTTCAAGATTGTCTCAGAGAGCAGCGTGGCTGCCGGCATCCGCCGCATCGAGGCATTGACAGGCAAGGCTTGCGAGGAGGCCATCTACAACCTACAGGACACCATTGTGGCATTGAAGGGTCTCTTCAACAACGCCAAGGATCTGGAGGGTGTCATCAAGAAGTATATCGATGAGCACGACAGCTTGAAGAAAGACTTGGAGAAGTTTCAGGCACAGGCTGTGGAGCGCACGAAGGAGAAGCTCGTGGCAGGTGCCAAGGACGTGAACGGCACGAAGGTGATTACCGCCGTGTTGCCTATGGACCCAGCTTCCGCCAAGGACCTGGTGTTCAAGATTCGCGAGGCATTGCCCGAGAACTTGGTTTGCGCCGTCGGCACCATCCACAACGACAAGCCGATGCTCAGCGTGATGTTCAGCGATGACATGGTGAAAGACCATGGTCTGAACGCCGGAAAGATGATTCGCGAGGCTGCCAAACTGATGCAGGGTGGCGGCGGCGGTCAGCCCCACTACGCGCAGGCAGGCGGCAAGAACAAGGACGGCCTGAGCGCAGCTGTAGACAAGATTGTCGAGCTGGCGCAGCTGTAATACGCACGAACAGTTAACTTTGGATATATTTTCGAACACGGATTATACGGATTGAACGAGTCTTTTTTTGTTCACATTCGTGTAATTCGTGTTCTTTGTGTTTAAAACTTCCGCAGTTCTCCTGTCTGAAAGGATAGTACAGAAAAAAGATCAGTTAGCGCAGACAAACCGCACCAACTGATCTTTTCCGTTTTCTATTTCCTGTTTTTTACCTTTTACTTTTTAATCTTCAAAAAGCCTTTTTACCTTTAAAAGACTGTCAGCTTGCCGTTGAGCAGAATGTTGTCGGAGGAGGAACCTACCATGACATTGAAGTCACCGGGTTCTACCACTTGCTTCATGTCCTTGTCCACAATGCTCAGGTCTTCCTCGTTGATGGGGAAGGTGAAGTGGTGGGTGTCGCCCTGCTTGATCATCACCTTCTCGAAGTGCTTGAGCTGCTTCAGGGGCTGGGTGATGGATGCCACTGCGTCGTGCAGGTAGAGCTGTGCCACTTCCTCGCCGTCACGGTTGCCCGTGTTGGTCACGTCGAAGCTCACCTCGAAGCTCGTCTTTCCCTTCTTCACGATGGAGAGGTTGCTATACTTGAAGGTGGTGTAGCTCAGACCGTAGCCGAAACTGTAGAGGGGCTGTGCGCTCATCTCTGCATAGTCGTGGGGCTGGAAGGTCTTGTTGTAGTACACGGGCAACTGACCCATGTCGCGGGGCACACTGATGGGCAGACGGCCCGAGGGGTTGTAGTCGCCGAAGAGGATGTCGGCAATCGCCTGTCCGCCCTGCTGTCCGGGATAGTAGGCTGTGAGGAGAGCGTCGGCATTCTCGGCAGACCAGGTCTTGAGTAAGGGACGGCCCTCGATGTATACTACCACCATAGGCTTGCCAGTGGACTTGAGTGCCTTCAGGAGTTCGTCCTGCTTGCCCAAGAGGTCGAGTGTGGCACGGTCGAAGCCCTCACCGCAGTCCATGTCGCTCACCGACTTGGTGTCGGTCTCTGCGGCACCGGTGTCCTTGAACTTGGTACTGAAGTCGCGTGCCGAACTTCCGCCCACTGCCACGATTACCACGTCTGCCCGGCGTGCAGCCTCTACTGCCTCGGGGATGTTGGTGTTGGCGGTGTCACGGATGGCGCAGCCCTTCACATACTCGATGTTGGCGGCAGGCAATTTGCTTTTCACACCGTCCAGGATGGTTTTCACGTTGCCGGGAGCCTGGGGAGAGGTGTAGTCGCCCAACATATTATATACGTTGTCGGCGTTGGGACCGATTACTGCTACCTTGATGTCCTTGGAGAGGGGCAGGGTGTTGTGGTCGTTCTTCAGCAGGGTGATGGAGGAGAGGGCTGCCTGGTGTGCCACTTCGATGTTCTCCTGGCTGCGTACCTCGCGTGCCTTCTTGGGGTCTACATAAGGGTTGTCGAAGAGTCCCATCTCAAACTTGCGTCTCAATACTCTCACCACGGCGGAGTCTACCTCTGCCTCTGATGCCAGTCCCTTCTGCACTGCATCGGCGAGCTGTCCGTATGCGAGGGCACCTAAGTCCACGTCCACACCAGCCTGCAGTGCCATCACGCCTGCCTCCTGGCGGTCTTTCGCCACATGATGGGTGCCGTAGATGCCGTCGATGCTGTAGAGGTCGGACACCACGAAGCCGTCAAACTTCCACTGCTTTCTCAGCAGGTCGGTGAGGAAGTAGCTGTTGGAGGTGCTGGGGATGCCGTCGAGGGCATTGTAGGATGTCATTACCGACAGGGCACCGGCGTCTACCACCTTCTTGAAAGGGGCGAGGAAATACTGGTGGATGGCTCTCATGCCGATGGTCGTGGGACCACCGTTCTGTCCGCCCTCGGTGGTGCCGTAGCCGATGAAGTGCTTCAGTGTGGCGAGTGTGGCGTAGGGGTCTTGCAACTTGCCCGAGCCGAGCCCCTTCACCATCGACGCACCTATCTCTGCGGTGAGCACGGGGTCTTCGCCATAGGATTCCTCCACACGTCCCCAGCGTGGTTCACGGCTGAGGTCGAGCACGGGACCGTAGCTGATGTGCGCACCCTGCAGGCGGATTTCCTTGCTCACCACACGTCCCGTCTTCTCTGCCATCTCAGGACTCCAGGTGGCAGCCATGCCCAGTCCCGTGGGGAACACGGTGGTGCCTATTGCCATGTGCCCGTGTGGAGCCTCTTCGGCAAGGAAGAGAGGGATGCCCAGGCGGGTGTTCTCCAACACATATTTCTGCAAGGCGTTGCCTGCCTTCGCTGCCATCTCGGGGTTGAGGCCTGTCTCCAGTGTCCTCTGTGTCCATGGGTCGGCACGGTAGGTCGCCCAGAGCATACCGATGTTGCCCTCCCGGATGTCTTTCTTGAAGCTCTCCGAGGGCACCACGTCCTTGCCCTTGATGTCGTAGTAGTTCCAGGCGAGGGTGCAGCGCAGCTGCCCCACCTTCTCGTCGAGGGTCATTCGCTTCAGCAGGTCGCTCACGCGCTGCTCTATGGGCAGGTTCTTGTCCTTGTAGGGGAGTGTCTCTTTCTTCTTTGCATGGCCGGGAGCCGACAGTGCCAGCAGTGCCGCCATGCCTAATAATGTTAGTCTCATGATGGATGTAATCGTGTTATGGTTTTTATATGATTAAAATATGTCAATTCTTTTCTTTGATAAGCTGGATGTTGTCCTCCTCGCCCACAAGCCAGATGATGTCGCCTTTCTGGAAACGTCTGTTGGGCGATACCTTTGTCAGGTTCTCGCGTCCTTCTTCCAGTCCCACGACCATGCAGTTGTACTTGTCTCGGATGCCGCTCTCGTAGAGGGTTTTGCCCAGGAACTCGCTGCCTCCGCTCACGATGAGCTGGTGCAGCTTCATCTCCCGTTTCTCTATCTCCGGGTCTTCGGGTACGAGGGCATTGCGCAGGGCGTTGCCGAACTTCTTGATCTGGTCGTCGTTGCCGATTACCTTCAGCTTGTCGCCGGGGAAGATGACGGTGTCGCCGTTGGGGATGTTGATGCGCCTTGAGCCGCGCAGAATGCTGCTCATGTCGATGCCGAACTGCTTGCCTAAGTTGAGCTGCTTCAGCGACTGTCCTGCCCAGGCTGAGTCTTCGGGCACCTCAAACTCGCCGATGTGTATGTCACGGTCGAGGAGCCGGTCGGCGAAGAGGGGCTTCTTCTTGCCCTGTATCTGTGCCTCGATGTCACGCGAGCGCAGGTTGCGGATGAAGAGTCGCTCCATCTTGATGCTGCGCTTCTTGATCCAGCGCGAGGTGACCATGAGTGCCACGATGCCGATGCCGATGAACACCATCAGCACATGGGTGAACCTCGTGAGGTGGTTGCAGACGTAGAAGACGAAGCCTAAGGCGATGAGGAACCTCACGAAGATGGTGAAGATGAGGGGGATGTGGTTGATGTTGCTCTCCACCCACAGTCGCCTGTACTCGGTGCTGCGGTTCTTCTTCATCACGATGGCCCTGAGGAAGGGGGCGATGAGCAGGATGGTGAGCGCGCCCGTGAGGGTGTTGGCGAGCCAGCGTAGGTCCCACTGGGCGAATATGTTGCGCATCAGGGGCAGGGCGAAGGTGAACATCAGTGCGATGACCGCCGCCGAGAGGATGGAGTAGGCCACGGTGATGATGGTCATCTGCCTCAGCAGCGACTTCCAGAGGCTCTGCTGGTTGCTGGAGGGATGGTTCATCGCCAGGTGGTTGAGCACGTTGGTGAGCCTGCTGGGCAGGTGTTTCTCCATCACCTGGTAGCAGGGCTGTGCGAGCCTTATCATGTAGGGGGTGAGGAAGGTGGTGATTACCGACACTGCCACCACCACGGGGTAGAGGAAATCGCTGATGACTCCCAACGAGAGACCCAATGAGGCGATGATGAAGGAGAACTCACCAATCTGCGCCATGGAGAATCCGCAGCGCATTGCCGACTTCAGCGACTCGCCTCCGAGCATAAAACCGAAGGTGCCGAACACTGCCTGCCCCACGAGTATCGTTGCCACCAGTGACACGATGGGCACGGCGTACTGTACCAATACCGCCGGGTCTACGAGCATGCCCACCGACACGAAGAAGATGGCTCCGAAGAGGTTCTTCACCGGCTCCACGAGCTTGATGATCTTCTCAGCCTCGATGGTCTCCGCCAGGATGCTGCCCATGACGAAGGCGCCGAAGGCACTGGAGAAGCCCACCTGGGTGGACAGCACCGACATGGCGCAGCAAAGGCCCAGTGCCACGATGAGCAGCGTCTCGCTGTTCACGAGTTTGCGCACCGACCTGAGGAACCAGGGGATGGCGAAGATGCCCACGATGAACCATACGACGAGGAAGAAGCCTATCTTGACGATGGACTGCAGCATCTGCCCTCCATCGAGGTTGCTGCCCCCGGCTATTGCCGAGAGCATCACCATCATGACGATGGCAAGGATGTCTTCCAGTATCAGCACGCTCATCACCATGCCTGCGAACTTCTGCTGCCGCAGTCCCATGTCGTCGAACGCCTTGTAGATGATGGTGGTGGAGCTCATGGCGAGCATTCCGCCCAGGAAGATGTAGTCCATCTTTGCCCAGCCGAAGCCGTAGCCCACACTGATGCCGAGCATCATCATGCAGAAGACGATGACCACGGCGGCGATGACGGGCGAGGCTCCCATCTTGATGATTTTCTTGAAGGAGAAGTCGAGACCTAAGGAGAACAGCGTGAAGATGACACCGATGTCTGCCCAGGTCGTGATGTCCTGCTTGTCCACCACCGACATGGTGTAGGGCATGTGTGGGGAAACCAGGAATCCCGCCACGATGTACCCCAATACCAAGGGTTGCTTGAGCTTCTTGAATATCAGGGTCACGATGCTGGCCACTATCAGTATGAGTGCCAGGTCCTTAACGAGGAACGGGATTTCTGCCATAAGCTATGTATATGTTTTTATAATGTATCAGTCGTTGTATTCCGCCGTCATCTCGGCGATTTTCACGATGGTCTGCACCGCCTTCTCCATCACCTGGATGCTCACGAACTCGTGGGGACCGTGGAAGTTCACTCCTCCGGCGAAGATGTTGGGGCAGGGCAGTCCCTTGAAGCTCAGCTGCGCTCCGTCGGTGCCGCCTCGGATAGGCTCCACGCGGGGTGGCACGCCGCTCTCCTGCATCGCCCTTATCACGATGTCGATGACGTGCATGTTGGGGTCTATCTTCTCCTTCATGTTGTAGTACTGGTCGTAGATGTCGGCGGTGCAGGTGCCCTCGCCGTACTTCTCGTTCAGCTTCCTGGCACAGTCGGCGATGAATGCCTTGCGCTGCTCGAAGCGTGTGCGGTCGTGGTCGCGGATGATGTAGCTCATCTTCGCCTCCTCGCAGTGGCTCTCGATGCCCAGCAGGTGGTAGAAACCCTGGTAGCCTTCGGTGGCCTCTGGGGTCTCGTCCTCGGGTATCATGTTCTGCAGTTCCACCGCCAGACGGCTGGCGTTCACCATCTTGTCCTTGGCGTAGCCGGTGTGCACGCTCACGCCCTTGATGCGTATCTTGGCTGCTGCGGCGTTGAAGTTCTCGAACTCCAGGTCGCCCAGGTCTCCTCCGTCGATGGTGTATGCCCAGTCGCAGCCGAACTTCTCCACGTCGAAGTGGTGTGCGCCCATGCCAATCTCCTCGTCGGGGTTGAAGCCCACGCGTATGTCTCCGTGCTTGATTTCGCTGTGGTCGCGCAGGTAGCACATCGCCTGCACTATCTCTGCGATGCCCGCCTTGTCGTCGGCTCCCAAGAGGGTGGTGCCGTCGGTCACGATGATGTCCTCGCCCTTGTGCGCCTTCAGTTCGGGGAATTTCTCCACGCTGGAGACGATGCCGGGGCTCAGTTCGATGTCCTCGCCGTCATAGTTGCGGATGATGCGCGCCTTCACGTCCTTGCCGCTGGCATCGGGACTGGTGTCCATGTGGGATATGAAGCCGATGGTAGGTGTGTTTTTCTTGGTGTTTCCTTTCAGCGTGGCGTAGATATAGCCCATGTCGTCCATCTCTACGTCGGAAAGTCCTTCCTCCTCCAACTCATGTTTCAGGTACTTGGCGAACGCCAGCTGTTTCGCCGTGCTGGGCACACTGTCAGAGTCTTCGCTCGACTGTGTGTCGAATTTTGTGTAGTTGATAAATCTTTCTACTAAATCCATTTTTCTTATCATCAAAGGGTAGGTGATCTCGATGGGATTCAAACCCATGACCTTCGGAACCGGAATCCGACGCTCTATTCAGCTAAGCTACGAGACCATGTGGCGTGTGTAGGCTCGCCCCCTCCATGCAAGAAAAATGTCAGGAGATGCGACTCTTGCCCATTTCCATCTGCAAATTTACATCAAAGTTGGGAAATACCCAAATTTTCTTCGCTTTTTTTGATGAAAAGGGGTGTTTTTTGTGGATTTCGGGGCATGAATCGCACCTGTTTGCGCCATTAGGTCCAGTCGTGCGCCGCATGACAGGCTATTCCGCCCTCGTCCAGTCCAAGAGACCTTTTCCTTCTTCGTCGAGCTCTATTCCCAAGCCGATGACCTGACGCTTGTCGGCCTTGAAAGGTTCCATGTACTGGCGGTCGAGGATTTGCTGCGAGGCTGCATCCTTGCCGCCGTTGTTTCTCA
>CAVEJY010000108.1:0-12329 GCA_963616155.1 Acutalibacteraceae bacterium | reverse complement strand
CCGGGGACACAAGGATTTTCAGTCCTTTGCTCTACCAACTGAGCTATGGCACCATCGTTGTTATTTGCGGTTGCAAAGGTACAACAATTCTCCCATACTCCCAAATTTTAGCCAAAACTTTTTCTTGAAGTTAGCTTTTATTAACAACTTTAGCGGTGTCTTATACCTAAAATGCCTTGGAATGGACGCTCTTCAAGTCATTCTTCAGTTGTTCTGTGGAGCTGGCACCCACCAACACGCTGGTCACTCCCTTCTGTTGCAATATCCAGGAGAGTGCCATCTCGGCGAGTGTTTCACCCCGTTCACCTGCCTCCTCGTTCCATTTGTTCAGCTTTTCAAGCAGCTCTGGAGTCAGTGCGCTGTGCTTCAGGAAGTGTTCTTTTGCCATGCGACTGTCGGAGGGAATGCCGTTCAGGTAGCGGTCGGTCAACAGACCTTGTGCCAGGGGCGAGAAGGAGATGAACCCTATGCCGTGTTCCACACAGTAGTCGAGTGTGCCTCCTTCCAGCGGTTGCTTGTTGAGCATATTGAGCTTGTCCTGGTAGATAAGGAGTGGACAATCCCTCTCCCTGAGATATTGGTCGGCGAATTTCAGTGCCTCCAATGGCCAGCGGCTGATGCCGAGGTAGAGTGCCTTGCCTTGTCTCACGATGTCCACCATCGCCTGCAATGTCTCTTCAAGCGGTGTGTTGGGGTCGTAACGGTGGCTGTAGAAGAGATCCACATAGTCGAGGTTCATGCGCTTGAGGCTCTGGTCGAGGCTCGCCATGAGATACTTGCGCGATCCCCAGTTGCCGTAGGGACCTTCCCACATGTCGTAGCCCGCCTTGGTGGAGATGAAGAGCTCGTCACGATAAGGACGGAAATCGTCCTGCATCAGTCTACCCATCGTCTCCTCGGCACTGCCGTAGGGAGGTCCGTAGTTGTTGGCCAGGTCGAAGTGGGTGATTCCGTGGTCGAAGGCATAGTGGGTGATGGCACGGCTTCGCTCGTAAGGGTCGACTCCTCCGAAGTTGTGCCAGAAGCCCAGGCTCACCTTGGGCAACAGGACACCGCTCTTGCCACATCTCTTGTAGAGTGCTTCTGCGTCGCTATAGCGGTTGGCATCGGCTGTGTAGATTCCTTTTACATCCATCGTCTGTTTTGTTTTATGGGGGATTTATTGCAGGGGATTCCAGCCTTGTGCCTTTAGCTCGAACTCCTGGTTGTCGCGAGTCACGAGCATCTTGCCCAGATTCTCCTTGCAGATGTAACCAATCTGTTTCACTCCCTCGATTTCCTCTATCTTGGCATGGTCGCCGATGGGGACGGTGAACAGCAACTCATAGTCCTCGCCGCCATTCAGGGCACAAGTGGTGAGGTTCATGTTGAATTCCTCCGCCATGACGGCAGTCTGGTAATCGATGGGGATGTTCTTCTCGTAGACACGGCATCCGCAGTGGCTCTGCTCACAGATGTGCATCAGTTCACTGCTGAGTCCGTCGCTGATGTCGATCATCGACGTGGGACGGATGTTCGCCTCGCGCAACTTGGTTAAGATGTCGCCTCGTGCCTCTGGCTGCAACTGGCGCTGGAGCAGGTATTCCTTGCCGGAGAAGTCGGGCTGGAAGTAGCGCATGTCTGCCAACTCCTGGTTGAGGACTGTTAGCTTCTCGTTTTCTCCCTTGGCTTTGGCTTCCGCTATCTTCTTGCGGATGTCCTCCACCTGTCCATAGTATACCGACTTCTCGCGTTCGAGGAGCTGGAGTCCCATGTAAGCACCGCCCAGGTCGCCGGACACGCAGATGAGGTCGGTCTCCTTGGCACCGTTCCTGTATACGATGTCCGCCTTGTCGGCACAGCCGATGCAGGTGATGCTGATGGCGAGGCCAGTATAGGAAGAGGTGGTGTCGCCACCCACGATGTCGACGTTCCACTTGTCGCACGCCATGCGGAGCCCCTTGTAGAAGTCGTCCAGGTCTTCCACCTTGAACCGCTTGCTGAGGGCGATGCTGACAACGAGCTGCCGGGGCGTACCGTTCATGGCGAAGATGTCGCTGATGTTGACCATCGCACTCTTGTAGCCCAGGTGCTGCAGGTCGATGTAGGTGAGGTCGAAATGCACGCCCTCCATCAGCATGTCGGTGGTGACGAGCACCTCCTTGTCGGGGTAGTGCATCACGGCACAGTCGTCGCCCACGCCATAGACGGTGGAGGCGTTCTTGTTCTCATGTCCTTTGGTGAGATGGTCAATAAGACCAAACTCACCTAATTTTGCAATATCCAATTTATAAGAATGTTAAGTGTTAAGTGTTGAATTCTTCACTCTTCGTTCTTCACTTCCTATGATCGGCGGATGATCTCGCGCATGATTTCTGTCATCTTGGGCTGTGCGGCATTGGCTGCAATCTGTACCTCCTCATGGCTCACTTCCACGGGGTCGTCGAAGCCGCCGAGGTCGGTGATGATGCTGATGCCGAATACCTTGATGCCGCAATGGCAGGCCACAATGACCTCGGGCACTGTACTCATACCTACTGCGTCAGCGCCAAAGTTGTGGTACATACGATACTCTGCCGGAGTCTCGAACGTGGGACCCTGGACACCGACGTACACACCGTGCTTCACATCGATGCCTTTCTCCTGTGCAATTTCGTCGGCGAGGTTGCGCAACTTCAGGTCGTAGGCCTCGTGCATATCGGGGAAACGGGGACCTGTGGGGAAGTTCTTGCCACGCAGAGGATGCTCGGGGAAGAAGTTGATGTGGTCGTCGATGATCATCAGGTCGCCCACATGGAACGACGGGTTCATGCCACCGGCGGCGTTGCTCACGAAGAGGGTCTTGATGCCCAGCTCGTACATCACGCGCTCCGGGAAAGTCACCTCCTTCATGTCGTAGCCCTCATAGTAATGGAAACGTCCCTCCATGGCCATGATGTCCTTGCCGCCCAACTTGCCGAAGATGAGTTTTCCGGCATGGCCCTCGACGGTGGAAACAGGGAAGTTTGGAATCTCGTTGTAGGGAATTTCGTAACTTTCAGTTATCTCGGAAGCTAATTGTCCCAGTCCTGTTCCCAGGATGATTGCTGTTTGTGGATTGGTTGTCATCCTTTCTTTTAGCCAGGATGCTGTTTCTTGAATTCTTTCGTACATAGCTTATTATTTTTTCGTTAAAATTATCTTCTTGTTCGAGCATGAAGCTCACCTTGATGGGCAGGGCATAGATATTTGCCCTTACCTGTTCGCTCAATCCCTCCGTCTCTCTCAGTCGCACGGCATCCTTCTCTGTGGTGATGATGATGCTTTGTGGCGGCATACTGGCGAAAAGCTCGTTGATGCGTGCCACGTCCTTGTGCTTGAACTGGTGGTGGTCGCCGAAGGACAAGGTAGTCATGTCGGCAACCAATGGCCTGAGGTCATGTTCCATTTGCTTGGGGGATGCGATGCCGGTGAGCAACATGACATGCCGGTCTTTCAACTCCGGCATGGCGAGTGTCTGGTTTGAGAAGATGCCCACGGGGGTATCGTAGTCGATGCAGGTGAAGTATAGCTTTTGGAAAGGGTACAGTTCCATTGCCTTTGTCAACACTCGGAACTCCATCGGCTTCAGGTCTTTCGGACATTTCGTGACGATTACGATGTCGGCACGGTCCTTTCCGCTCAACGGCTCGCGCAGTCTGCCAGCGGGCAACATCTTGTCATAGATGATGAGTCGGTGGTAGTCCACCAAGAGGATGTTGATGCCTGGTATGACATAGCGGTGCTGGAAGGCATCGTCCAACAGTACCACTTCCACATCCTTGGTTTCTTCGTCGTGCTGGAGGTTTCGTATGCCCCTTACCCGTTTGGCGTCTACTGCCACATAGATGTCCGGGAACTTCTGGTGCATCTGGAAGGGTTCGTCGCCTATCTCGGGCATGGTGGTATCCTTGCCTGCAATGACATAGCCGTGGCTCTTGCGCTTGTAGCCACGGGACAGGACTGCAATCTTTGCCTTGTCTTGCAAAAGGCGGATGAGGTATTCTACATGAGGAGTCTTGCCCGATCCGCCCACCGTGATGTTGCCTACCGAGATGACTGGCAGACTGAAGGTGTGGCTCTTTTTCAGACCGATGTCAAAGAGCCAGTTGCGAAACCGTACTGCGGTTCCGTATATCCAGCTCAAAGGCAACAGCCATTCGTTGGTTTTTATCAAGTCTCCTTCTGTTCTCATACACCTTATTATATATAGACACTTTTATTTGATGTTCAGTATATAGGGAAGCGCTGCCTGTACGGGCTCCTGTCCCTGAATATTCTTCAGCCACATGAGGGGAGTGTATAACTCGCCCATGGTCATGCGGAGCTGTTCGTCGATGTAAGTGTTTTGTTTGCTGTTGAATCTTTCCGTCAGCTGTGTCATCATGTCCGCTGGCAAGGGGTACTCCGTCGTATGGTAGTCGTTCAGCTTCGCCAGTTCTGCGGCCTTCTTCACGGCATCGTCCAGGCCGCCCAGTCCATCTACGAGCTTGATGGCCTTGGCATCGGTGGCGAGCCACACCCTTCCCTGTGCGATTTTCTCCACCTGTTCGGTGGTCATCTTCCTTCCGTCTGCCACACGCTGGCGGAAGAGGGCGTAGCCTCTGTTTACATATCCCTGCATGACGTTGAGTTCTTCTGCGCTCCATGGACGTGCCTTTCCGGCGGAACCGTAGGCGCTGTTCTTGTTGGTCTTCACCTCGTCATACTTGATGCCGAGCTTCTGTGTCAGCAGTCCGCTGAAGTCGGGGAAGGCTCCGAAGATGCCGATGCTTCCGGTGATGGTGGTAGGCTGTGCCATGATGTAACGGGCGGCAGAACTGATGTAGTAACCGCCAGAGGCAGCCACTCCACCCATGGACACCACCACGGGTTTCTTCTTGTCGAGCTGGCTGATGGCTCTCCATATCTGTTCCGATGCATAGGCACTGCCGCCGGGGGAGTTGATGCGCAGCACCACGGCTTTCACATTCTTGTCCTCTGCCAGTTTGTCCAAATCCTTGATAACTGTTCCGCTCAGGATTTGTGCTCCGTTGTTCATGGGATTCTCGAAGCTCACGATGTTGCCCTCGCAATAGTAGACGGCGATGTTGTCGCCACTTTTGTCATCGGCTACTGCCTCGTTCACGTCAGCTATGCTGGCTTGATGGATCTTCTCGTCCTCGTCGATGCCGAGTTGTTTCTTCACCGCACTCCTGATTTCGTCGTAGTAGCAGAAACCGTCCACCATCTTGCGTGCCTTCAGTTTCTTAGGGTCGCCGAAGCGCATGATGCCGTCGTCGGCATAGGCATTGAGCGAATCCTTGCTGATGCCGCGGGAGACAGATATGTCTGTCAGCATATTCTGCCAAAGGCCAGTGATGTACTTCGTCACTTGCTCGCGGTTGGCATCGCTCATCTTGTCCTCGGTAAATGTTTCCGTGTAACTCTTGAACTTGCCCACTTTCACCACTGTGTACTTGATGCCGAACTTGGCGGCGAGGTCTTTGTAGAATACGGGTGTGGCGGCGATGCCGTGCCAGTCCACGCTGCCCTCGGGGTTCATATATACCTTGTCAGCCACAGAGGCCAAATAGTAGGCTTCCTGTTCGTAGTCTTCGCCATAGGCGATAATCCATTTGCCGCTCTTCTTGAAGTCTGCCAAGGCGTTGCGTATCTCTTGGACGGTGGCATAGTCTGTGGCGAGCATCCCGGTCTCCAGATAGATGCCCTTTATCTTGTCCACGTTCTTTGCCTTCTTGACGGCAGAGAGTATCTTGTTCAAGCCTGTCGTGTTGAATGCGTCGTTTGTAATCAATGCCAATGGGTCTGTGTCGGTGTCCTGCTCGGTGATGTCGCCGTTCAGTTTCAGAACCATGACAGAGTTGTCTGCCAGTGACGGCTTGCTGGAACCGGAAACCATACCGGCGATGCAGATGGCTCCCAAGATAGTTACAATGATGCCAAAACCGAACAGTCCGACGATAGTGGCTGCCACATTCTTGAAAAATTGCTTCATAATCGTATTCTTATAAGGGTTGAATATACATTCATCTGCAAAAATAGTAAAAAAGAAACAAACGGCAAAGTAATTTCCATGAAAATACATGAAATAGGGATAAAATAGATGCCTTTTTCAGACAAGGGGAAGATAAAATGATGCTCTGTCTTTGTTGTCAGTCGGACTGACAAATCTGTCAGTCTTGTACCTTTGGCATGGTTTTGGCAAAAGGGGAGAGTGACGGTACGAGGTCCGAAAGGCGTTAGAATACCGTTATAACAACATTAGATAACAATTAAAGGTAATAGAATCATGAACATTAAACCATTAGCAGACAGAGTGCTGGTACTTCCCGCACCAGCCGAGGAAAAAGTAGGTGGAATCATTATCCCTGACACAGCCAAGGAGAAACCACAGCGTGGTAAGGTCGTTGCCACAGGCAAGGGCACCAAGGACGAGGAGATGATCCTTAAGGAAGGCGACGTAGTTCTCTATGGCAAGTATGCTGGTACTGAACTTGAGTTCGATGGCACAAAATACATGATGATGCGCCAGAGCGATGTACTCGCAGTGGTGGAAGAGTAATCGATAATTAAGAATTAATAATTATAAGAATTAATAATTAAGAGTTAATAGGGGCTGATGCCATGCAGGAATGCTGTCAACTATTAACTGTCAACAATAAACTGAAATAAATTATGGCTAAAGATATCAAATACAATATGGATGCCCGCGACCTCTTGAAGAAGGGCGTGGACCAGTTAGCTAACGCAGTGAAGGTGACTCTTGGTCCCAAGGGCCGCAATGTGGTAATCGAGAAGAAGTTCGGTGCCCCACAGATTACCAAGGACGGTGTAACCGTGGCAAAGGAAGTGGAACTGGAGGACAAGTTCGAGAACACTGGTGCACAGCTCGTCAAGAGCGTTGCCAGCAAGACCGGCGACGATGCTGGTGACGGAACAACCACCGCTACCATCCTGACACAGGCTATCGTGACAGAGGGATTGAAGAACGTGACTGCCGGTGCCAACCCCATGGACTTGAAGCGTGGTATCGACAAGGCTGTTGCCGCTGTCGTGGAGTATATCAAGAACCACGCCGAGCAGGTGGATGACAACTATGACAAGATAGAGCAGGTGGCCACTGTTTCTGCCAACAATGATGCAGAAATCGGCAAACTCTTGGCAGACGCCATGCGCAAGGTTTCCAAGGACGGTGTCATCACCATCGAGGAGAGCAAGAGCCGTGACACCAGCATCGGTGTGGTAGAGGGTATGCAGTTTGACCGCGGTTATCTGAGCGGTTACTTCATGACCGATGCCGACAAGATGGAGTGTGTGATGGACAACCCCTATATCCTTCTCTATGACAAGAAGATTTCCAACCTCAAGGAGTTCTTGCCTATCCTGCAGCCTGCAGCCGAGAGCGGCCGTCCTTTGTTGGTTATCGCAGAGGATGTGGATTCTGAGGCTCTGACTACATTGGTAGTTAACCGCTTGCGTGGCGGTTTGAAGATTTGTGCCGTGAAGGCTCCTGGTTTCGGCGACCGTCGCAAGGCCATGTTGGAAGACATCGCCGTATTGACAGGTGGTGTTGTCATCAGCGAGGAGAAGGGCTTGAAGTTGGAGCAGGCTACCCTTGAGATGTTGGGTTCTGCCGAGAAGGTGACCGTGGGCAAGGAGAACACCACTATCGTGAACGGCCATGGCGAGAAGGCCAGCATCCAGGACCGTGTTGCCCAGATCAAGAACGAGATTGAGAACACCAAGTCTTCTTATGACAAGGAGAAGCTCCAGGAGCGTCTTGCCAAGCTCGCCGGCGGTGTGGCCGTACTCTATGTAGGTGCCAACTCCGAGGTAGAGATGAAGGAGAAGAAAGACCGTGTGGACGATGCCCTCTGCGCTACTCGCGCCGCTATCGAGGAAGGTATCGTAGCCGGTGGCGGTACCACATACATCCGCGCCTTGGAAGCCTTGAAGGACTTGAAGGGCGACAATGCCGATGAGCAGACTGGTATCAAGATTGTGGAGCGTGCCATCGAGGAGCCTCTCCGCCAGATTGTTGCCAATGCCGGTGGCGAAGGTTCAGTGGTTGTCAATAAGGTTCGCGAGGGCGAGGGCGACTTCGGCTACAATGCCCGCACCGATGTCTACGAGGATATGCGCAAGGCAGGTATCGTAGACCCAGCCAAGGTGGAGCGCGTGGCATTGGAGAACGCTGCTTCCATCGCCGGTTTGTTCCTCACCACAGAGTGCGTATTGGTAGACAAGCCAGAGCCTGCTGCCGCAGCTCCTGCTGCTGGTGCCGGCATGGGTGGTATGATGTAAAATATCAAGTATACCGTATATTAGGAATCGGATGTCGCAAGGCATCCGATTTTTTTATGCCCTTTCTCTTTGTCGTTTTTATAAAAAGTGCTATCTTTGCAGCATGAAACAGAATATTGACTGGAAAAAGGGATTGGTGTTCCTGATAGTTGTCGGGGGACTCATCTATATTACCAAGGCGGAATTGGGAATGACCAACACAAATTCATTCCTGACGACGTTAGGGGTGTTGTTGCTTCTTTTCGTGGGCGACCACTTTGCCCAGGAGTTGGACGAATGGTTAAAGCGTAGGAAGGAGAAATGATGGAAAAGCTGGTAGCACTCTATAGGGAATGGTCTGGCGAGGAACCTGCCAACATCGTGAAACTGCCCGGTCAGGGCAGCAACCGACAGTATTTCCGCATCACGAAGGCTGATGGCTCTACGGTCATCGGTGTCGTGGGCAACAGTCGCGACGAAGACCATGCCTTCGTCTATCTCTCGCAGCATTTTACCCTCAGGCAGTTGCCCGTGCCCAAGATTCTCGCCGTGAGCAATGACGAACTTTGCTATCTCCAGACAGACCTTGGTTCGGTGTCTCTCTTCGATGCCGTCAAGGGTGGCAGGGAGTCTGGAGGACGATATAACCAGCTGGAGAAGCAACTCCTCGTGAAGACCATCCGCGAACTGCCCAATATCCAGTTGCGTGGGGCACGAGGCTTGGACTGGAGCAACTGCTATCCTCAGCCCGAGTTTGATGCTGACAGTGTGCTTTTCGACCTCAATTATTTCAAGTATTGTTTCCTCAAACCCACCGACCTCGACTTCCACGAGTTGAAGCTGGAGGCCAATTTCCGCTTGTTTGCCAAGGACCTGACATCCGAGAAGATGGACAGTTTCCTCTATCGTGACTTCCAGGCGCGCAATGTCATGCTCGATGCAGAGGGCCATCCTTATTTTATTGATTTCCAGGGCGGTCGCAAAGGACCTTTCTATTACGACCTGGCTTCGTTCCTCTGGCAGGCATCTGCCAAGTATTCCTTCAAGTTGCGCCGGGAGTTGGTTTGGGAGTATTATCAGTCGCTGAAGAACTATACCGAGGTGCCGTCGGTTCGCCATTTCGTTCATCGCTTGAGCCTCTTTGTCCTCTTCAGAACCTTGCAGGTATTGGGAGCCTACGGCTTCCGTGGCTATTTCGAGCGCAAGAAACATTTCATCGACAGTATTCCACCTGCCATCCAGAATCTCCGTGATCTCCTGAAGATGGGGGAGAAGGTGTTCCCCTATCCGTATATGATGGATATGCTGAGGCGGCTCACCGAGTTGCCGCAGTTCGCCCGCATCGAGAGTGTGGCGGTGAACCGGTCGGATGGTTACAAGACGACAGAGACGAACATATACACTTCCCATCCGCTGGATGGCCCCGCCACTTTCTCCAAGTACGACGGCAAGGGACCTTTGGTGGTGAAGGTGTTCAGCTTCTCCTACAAGAAGGGCATTCCCGAGGATACGTCGGGCAACGGAGGCGGCTATGTCTTCGACTGCCGCAGCACCCACAACCCCGGCCGTTACGAGCCTTACAAGAAGCTCACGGGCTTGGACGAGCCGGTCATCCGCTTCCTGGAGGATGACGGGGAGATACTCAAGTTTCTCGATCATGTCTATGCCCTCGCCGACCATCATGTGAACCGGTATATCCAGCGTGGCTTCACTTCTCTGATGTTCAGCTTCGGCTGTACGGGCGGTCAGCACCGCAGTGTCTATTCCGCCCAGCATCTCGCCGAGCATATCCATGAGAAGTTTGGCGTGGAGGTACAGGTATGCCATCGGGAACAGCATATCGAACAGGTAATGGCGGCAAAAGGATAGAAATATGGATAAATGTTTTGTCCTTTGCGGAAAAAAACGTACATTTGCACAATCATATTAAAGGGTAAGATTTTATGCAGGCAATGATATTCGCAGCAGGTTTGGGCACGCGCCTCAAACCCCTTACTGACAGAATGCCCAAGGCATTGGTGAGTGTGGGGGGAGAACCTTTGCTCAAGCGGGTCATCCTTCAGTTGAGGGATGCCGGGTTCACTCGCATTGTGGTGAACGTTCACCATTTCTCCAATCTGATCATCGACTATCTCCGGGAGAACAATAACTTCGGCTTGGACATCCGCATCAGTGACGAGACTGACAAGTTGCTCGAAACGGGCGGGGGTATCAGGAAGGCATGGCCGCTCTTCGACCCAAAAGAACCCGTCCTCATCCATAATGTAGACATCCTCAGCAATGTGGATTTGCGGAAGTTCTATCAGATGGAGACTCAGGATATGTCTGCTGCTCGCCTCCTTGTGAGCGAGCGTAAGACCAAACGCTACCTCCTCTTCGATGACTCGATGCGACTGGTGGGCTGGACCAACATCGAGACGGGCGATGTGAAGAGTCCTTATCCCGGCCTTGACCCCAAGCAATGCAAGATGTACGCCTTCTCGGGCATTCACATGGTAGCCCCCGAACTCTTCCCCCTGATGGATGATGAGCCAGAGAAGTTCCCCATCATGGACTTCTACCTCAGGCACTGTGACAAGGTGCGCATCGAGGGATATGTGAAGAACGACCTTCTGCTCATGGACGTGGGGAAACAAGAGACCCTGAAAGAGGCGGAGGAGTTCCTGTTAAAAGTAAAAAGGTAAAAGGCTAAAAGGGAAGAACGAAGAGGGAAAAACTCTATGTCTTACCAATTATACATTGTAAATTATCAATTATACATTAATAATAAGTTATGCAACAGAAGATTATTATTTTGGATTTCGGTTCACAGACCACGCAGCTTATCGGCCGACGTGTGCGTGAACTCGACACCTTCTGCGAGATCATGCCTTACAACAAGTTCCCGAAGGACGACGAGTCAGTCATTGGAGTCATCCTGAGCGGCAGTCCTTATTCCGTTCATGACCCCGAGGCCTTCAAGGTGGATCTCAGCCAGTTCATCGGACGCATCCCTGTGCTCGGCATCTGCTATGGCGCACAGTATCTCTCCTATGCCCAGGGCGGCAAGGTGGAGGCTGCCGACAGCCGTGAGTACGGACGTGCCAACCTGGAGCAGTTTGACAAGGAGAATCCCCTGTTCAAGGGCTTCGTGGACAACTCTCAGGTATGGATGAGCCATGGTGACACCATCACTGCCATCCCCGAGGACTATAAGTGCATCGCTTCCACTGCCAACGTGAAGTATGCTGCCTATGCCTCTACCCGGCAGCCTGTCTGGGCTGTGCAGTTCCACCCTGAGGTATTCCACTCCTTGCAGGGTACCCAGTTGCTGAAGAACTTCGTGGTGGACATCTGCGGCAGTAAGCAGGATTGGAGCGCAGATTCCTTCGTGGAGTCTACTGTGGCAGAACTGAAGGCTCAGTTGGGCGACGACAAGGTGATCCTCGGTCTCTCCGGTGGCGTTGACTCCAGTGTGGCTGCCGTTCTCCTGAACAAGGCAATCGGCAAGAACCTCACTTGTATCTTCGTAGACCACGGTATGCTCAGAAAGAACGAGTTCCGTGATGTGATGGAAGATTACAAGTGCTTGGGTCTGAACGTGATTGGCGTGGATGCTTCGGCGAAATTCTTTGCCGACTTGGCTGGTGTCACCGACCCAGAGCAGAAGCGTAAGATCATCGGTCGCGACTTCGTGGAGGTATTTAATGCCGAGGCGAAGAAGCAGACGGGGGCCAAGTGGCTGGCACAGGGCACCATCTATCCCGACCGCATCGAGAGTCTCAATATCACGGGCAAGGTCATCAAGAGTCATCACAACGTGGGCGGTCTTCCCGAGGAGATGAACCTCCAGTTGTGTGAGCCATTGAAGTGGCTCTTCAAGGACGAGGTGCGCCGCGTGGGTCGTTCCATGGGTATGCCCGAGCATCTGATTACCCGTCATCCTTTCCCCGGTCCCGGCTTGGCTGTGCGCATCCTTGGCGACATCACTCCCGAGAAGGTACGCATCCTTCAGGATGCCGACGACATCTATATCCGTGGCTTGCGTGAGTATAAGGTGAAGTTGA
>CAVEJY010000107.1:0-13964 GCA_963616155.1 Acutalibacteraceae bacterium | reverse complement strand
GATAGAGCTGGCAACCATACTTCTCGCTCATGCGCTTGGCATAATAGAGAGGGGAAGGACGTCCCACATAGTCCTTCAAGAGCTGGCGGTATTCCTTCTTGAACTCCTCGCTCTCGATGATGGGCTTGTAGGCCTGCTGCAGTTCCGTCACACACTTATATAATATCTCGGGCACGTATGCGCCGCCGAATTTTCCGAAAAATCCTTTATCGTCTACTTGATACATCTTTTCTTATGTTTAATGTTTAGTGTTTATGTTGAGTGCTGAGTGCTGAATGAGAGTTAAGGCAGAGAAACAACTGGGTAAAACACCCAAGAATCTTTGTCCTTACACAAGGAGGGAATGATCGTTTTATGCTATCAAAATCTCCGTTCCGTACTACGGAACGCACGTTCCGAACTTTGGAACCGCCATTCCGTACTTCGGAACGGACATTCCGTTATTCGGAACGGAACTTCCGGTTAGGTTCCCAACCTTTTGCCCTTACTCTTCACTTGAATTCTTCACTCTTCGTTCTTCACTCTTCACTTAAAATGAATTCTTCACTCTTCGTTCTTCACTCTTCACTTACAAAGGCACTCAAAAAGTTCATCCAGTGCCTTGTCGGCATTGCCAGTCTCATTGAGCAGCGTCACGAACTTGCTACCGATGATGGCGCCGGCGGCATTGTCCTGCGCACTGGTAAGCGTCTGCTTGTTGCTGATGCCGAAACCTATCATGCGGGGATTGCGGAGGTTCATCGAGTTGATATGGTTGAAGTAAGCCAACTTGGCGTCGCCGAAGTTGCTCTGCGCTCCCGTGATGCTTGCCGAGCTGACCATATAGATAAAACCATCTGTATGATCGTCGATGAAACGGATGCGCTCCTCGCTGGTCTCGGGGGTAATCATCATGATGACACGCACGTCATACTTGTCGGCAATGGGTTTTACCACCTTCAGATAGTCGTCGAAGGGAAGGTCGGGGATGATGGTGCCGCTCACGCCGCTCTCCCCGCAACTCTTGAAAAACTCCTCGATGCCATAGTGCATCACAGGATTCAGGTAGCCCATCAATACCAACGGGATGTTGACCTCGTCCTTGATGGCCTTCAACTGGGCGAAGAGTGTCTTCACCGTCATTCCGTTCTTCAATGCCACCGTTCCGGCACTCTGGATCACAGGACCGTCAGCCAAGGGGTCGCTGAAGGGAATGCCCACCTCTATCATGTCGATGCCCTTGCGCTCCATCGCCTTGATGACATCGCCCGTGCCATCCAACGTAGGACAACCGGCACAGAAGTACAAGCTCAACAACTTGCGGTCTTTGCTTGCTGAAAACAATTGATTTATCTTATTCATTAGCTTTACCTTTTTTCGTTTTTATCTTTCATTTGTTTACCCTATTTGTATTTTACCTTTTTACCTTTAAAAGGAACTCTTTGAGCTTCTCCACGTCTTTCAAGCCTGGCTCTATCTCAAACTTCGAGTTGAGGTCGATGCCGATGCACTTGGGATGATGGAAGTTCCTGATGCGTTCTGCGTCATCCGGACCGATGCCTCCACTCAAGAGGAAAGGCACGTCACCGTCGTAGGCTTCCAGCACCGACCAGTCGAACTGCTTGCCGCTACCTCCCATCATCGGGCACTTGGTGTCGAAGAGGAGCCAGTCTACTGCTCCCACATACTCCCCGTACCTCTTGACATCATCAGTATCCTTTACACTGATTGCCTTGATGAGCTTGATGGCTCTCCCCGACTCCGCCAGTTTCTCCCGTAAAAGCAAACAAGTCTCCCTGCTCTCTGTTCCATGCAACTGCAGATAGTCCAGGTCGAAATCACTCACTCGGCGAAGGATGTCCGCCTCATCGGCATTGACAAACACACCCGTGCGCAGCACATCACTGTCAGCATCCGTCCTTGCCGGAACTTGGTCCGTATACCTTGGAGACTTGGGGGCAAAGATGAATCCCATCATGTCGATGCCCAACCGTGCCACAGCCTGCACATTGCCGGCTTCGCGCATTCCACAAACCTTTATCTTCATCTCAAAGCCTGTATAAACTCATTCAACGCCGCACCGGGATTCTCCTGCTTCATGAACTGCTCGCCCATGAGGAAACCACGGAAACCTCCCTCCTCCCGAAGCCTCTTCACGACCTCGGGGTTGGAGATTCCACTCTCGCTCACGCGGCACACATCCTTGGGCAACAGCTCTGCGAGGCGGAAACTGTTCTCCACGTCCGTCACGAAGGTTCCGAGGTTGCGGTTGTTGATGCCGTACATGTCCGGTTCCAACTCAGCGTACTCGAAGTCGCGGTCGTTGTGCATCTCTAACAGCACCTCCAGTCCCAGCTGGTGCGCCATGTTCAGGAGCGTCTTGCACTCCTCTTTGGTCAGACAGGCGGCAATGAGCAGCACAGCCGAAGCCCCACAATAGCGAGCCTGGAGCAACTGGTATTCCTCGATGACGAAGTTCTTATATAATATAGGTATAGAGACTCCCACATGGCGAGCCTCCTGGATAAACTCATCATAGCCTCCGAAGTAGTCGATGTCGGTGAGGATGCTCAGTGCCGAAGCCCCGTTCTGCTGATAGCTCAGGGGGATGACACTTGCCTTTCCCTCTTCCTTGATCCATCCCTTGGAGGGCGACTTGCGCTTGAACTCGGCAATGATGCCCGTCGGAGACGCCATCAGTGCCTCCCGCATACTGCCGCCCGGCACCTTGCCGTCTTCCTCCTTCATCTTCTGCTCCACCAGCTGAATCATCTGGCGGGGCTGGATGAACCGCTTGCGCTGGTCTATCTCTATTCGCTTGTGAGCGACGATTTCTTCTAAAATATCCATCTTTTCCGATTTTGAATGTTGAATATCGAGTGTTGATGTTGAATGTTGAATTGGGCTTGCACCCTTAAGGACTATCGAATTCTTCACTCTTCGTTCTTCACTCTTCACTTAATTCTTCACTCTTCGTTCTTCACTCTTCACTTAATTCTTCACTCTTCGTTCTTCACTCTTCACTTAATTCTTCACTCTTCGTTCTTCACTCTTCACTTAATTCTTCACTCTTCGTTCTTCACTCTTCACTTAATTCTTCACTTAACTATTCAGTTCCACGAACTTCTTGAATGTGGCGAGTGCCTTGCCCGAGTCGATGCTCTCGCGTGCAATCTCCACACACTCCTCGATGCTCTTCTGTCCCTTCTCCATCACCTGGATGCCGAAGGCGGCATTGGCGAGAACGATGTTCTTCTGGGCCGGCAGGGCACGGTTCTCTAATACGGCATCAAAGATGTCCTTCGCCTCTTCCTCGGTAGCGCCGCCCCTGATTTCCTCCGGCTTGGCAATGGCGAAGCCCAAGTCCTGGGGTTTGAAAATCTTCTCGTAGTCGTTGGTGGTCACCTTGAAGTCACCCGTCAGGGAAATCTCGTCATAACCGTCGATACTGTTCACGATACCATAGTCGATACCTATCTTCTGGTATACCTGGTTGTAGAGGCGCATCTGGTCGAGATTGGCAACGCCGAGCAACTGGCACTTGGGCTGACTGGGGTTCACCAACGGCCCCAGAAGGTTGAACACCGTGGGAAACTGCAACGCCTTGCGGATAGGACCTACAAACTTCATCGCCTTGGCAAAGAGCTGGGCATGGAGATAAACGATGCCCGCCTCGTTGATGCTGCGGTTCAACTTGTCGATGTCGTCGGTAAACTGCACGCCGTGGTTCTTGATGACATTGGAAGCACCGCTCACCGAAGTGGCGGCAAAGTTGCCGTGCTTCGCCACCTTGTAGCCAGCACCGGCAATGACAAAGCAAGAGGTGGTGGAAATGTTGAACGTGTTCTTGCGGTCGCCTCCCGTTCCCACCACGTCGATGTAACGGTCGCAGTCGAGAATGGCAGGAACGCCCGTGGCGAGGATTCCGTCGCGGAAGCCCAACAACTCGTCCACCGTCACTCCCCTCATCTGCAGTCCTGTAAGCAATGCCGTAATCTGCTCCTCGGGGAACTCGCTCTGTGTGATTCCCACGATGATGTTCTTGGTCTCCTCACGGGTCAGTTCCTCGTGATTCAACATTCTGTTCAAGATGTCTTTCATTTCCATCATAAAAGTCTCCTATATTTTTTGTTTATTTATTTTCAATTCCTTACTTGACGATAACAGAAAAAGACCTGTCGCAAGAACGGCAGGCCTTTTTATATTTCTTCGGATTTATATCCATACGGCTCATCGACTCACGACTTTTTCAATCTTGAGATACGCCACCACCATGCTGTAGACATAAATTCCTTCATATTATCGACTTTTTAATTGTTATTTTATTAACTGTTTGCAAAAGTACACTTTTTCTTTTAAACTGCAAACTTTTCGCTCGCATTTTTTATGATTCAGTTGATTTTTTATCGTTTTCCGTAACCTCACGAAGAAAGATGTGCATCCTATACCTTATTATATATATAAGAACAACAAAAAAAAGCAGACGGAAAATACAATAAAGTTGCGCATCCGCCGTTATTATAATAACAAAAGAAATATTCAACATTACAGCAGACGTATCTATGAAGCATTTGTTTACAACAGACGAGGTGATGAGACCATCCAAGCAGACTATCAACTTGATCAAGCAGATAGCCTACACCTATCGTGTAATCAAAATCAACGGAACAAATGAGGTATTCTGTCTTAACTAATATAACTAAAAGATGAAAACATTAATTTCTCCATCATTGCTATCTGCCAACTTTATCGATTTGAAGAGTGACATCGACATGATCAACAGCAGCGAGGCCGACTGGCTGCACATGGACATCATGGATGGCAACTTCGTACCCAACATCTCCTTCGGTTTCCCAGTCCTTGAGGCAGTAGGTAAGTATTGCACCAAACCGATGGACGTACATTTCATGACAGAACGCCCCGAGCGTTACATCGAAAGGGCAGCCAAGGCAGGTGCCATGATGATGAACGTACACTATGAGGCTTGTATGCACCTGCACCGCACCATCCAACAGATACACGCCGCCGGCATGAAGGCAGGTGTCACCCTCAATCCTTCTACTCCCGTCTGCGTACTGGAGGACATTATCAACGATGTGGACATGGTCTTGCTGATGAGTGTCAACCCGGGGTTCGGCGGACAGAAATTCATAGAGAACACCATCAGGAAAGTGGGCAAGCTCCGCCAGCTCATCAAGGAAAGCGGTTCGCACGCCCTCATCGAGGTAGACGGAGGTGTACAGGCAGAGACGGCACCACGCCTGGTAGAAGCCGGGGTGAACGTATTGGTCAGCGGCAGCTATGTGTTCAAGAGCGCAGACCCACACGCCACCATCCATGACCTCAAGGAACTGAAACAGACAGACGACTAACCAACCGTCTATTTCTCCATAAAGAGATTGTACTCCCTAACCATTCTTCTGAGGTTGAGGAGTGCGTATCTCATGCGACCCAAACTGGTATTGATGCTCACATGAGTCTGTTCCGCAATTTCCTTGAAGGAGAGTTTTTGGAAATAACGCATATACACCACCTCACGCTGTTGCACAGGCAACATGTCCACCATCCTCCTCACATCCTGGAGGACTTGGCTTCTCACAAAATAGTCTTCGGTATTGCCCATAAGAACGGAACTTTCCCCCAGATCGGAAAGATCATTGTTCTCCGTAGGTTCCACGACATTGGCAAGACGGAGATTGCGATACCTGTCTATTATCACATTGTGGGCAATGCGCACACACCAGGCATAGAATTTTCCATTGGGTTCATACTGCCGCTCCTGGAGCTTGGTAATAACCTTGACAAAGGTTTCCTGGAAGATGTCATTCGCCAAGTCTTCATTACGCACCACAAGCATGATGTAAGAAAAGAGTCTTACCTCATTGCGGGTGAGCAACAGGTTGAAAGCTTGGTTGTCTCCTTCTACATAGGCAAAGGCAAGCTCCTCATCGGTCATGTCGTTTAGATTTTTCATTCTATGATGCAAATATGCTGACAAAGATACGACAATTATTCCTAACCGCCAAATTTTTAATCAAAAAAAGAGGTTGGTGCAAGGGAAGCAACCAACCTCGGAGTAGTTATTTCGGAAAAGCCGAAATCAAAAATCTTTGGCAAAGATATGTTTTATTCTCATCATCTCCAAACATTTTCGACATTATTTTTCGACTTTAACATTGTGTGCGTTGACAATTCTTTCATTCGTCTTTGGGAGCAGCCTTCTTGACCGTTTTGGGCTTGGCAGGAGCCTTTGCCTTCTTGGCGGCAGCTTTCTCCACTTTTTCGATTTTTGCCTGGAGACGAACTATCTCCTTGTCCTTCATTTCTATCTCCTCATCCTGATTCTTGATGGTGGTCAGGAGACTCTCCAACTGCTCATTGTCCACATCCTCAGGATAAAGGTCGTTCACTCTGTTGAGGAAATCGCCCAGGATGTTCATGTAGTTAGTGAAGGCATCGAAAGGACTTGCATAGATGCCGCGGTCAATGCCCACGTTGCTGGGCTTGGTGGTCATGAAGCGGAAGTTGTTGCTTGCCTGCAGGTAGTCCCAGTCCTGATTGATGCGTGGGTCGTTGGCAATGCGCACACGGTCTGCAACACTATACAGCTTGTTGAAAGCCTCGCGCTGCATCGGGTTACCCAACCATGAGCTGACATCGCGCTCCTCGTCCACCCAACTCAGGGTATCAGGAACGTTCAACTCGCCCACCGACCTCATCTTCTTGCAGATTTCAGATGGCGTAGAGAAGGTGATGCCCTTCTCCTTGGCGCAAGCTGGAAGAGCCTTGAAGAACTCCAGAATATTGCTTGACAGAGGCTGGGCGATGCCGAGGGCCGACAGTTCCATGAATACGTTGATGATCTGCTCCTCTTGTGGCAAGGAGGCAATCTCGTTGATATAAGTGTCCGCAAAAAGTGGATAACCATCCCAACTGCTGTTGTTGAAACGCAATGAGATGTCATCGCTCAACTTGACATCACGGAGCAAGAGTTTCAGATTGGGGGCCAATGGACAGTGATATACATAATGAGGAGACTTCCAGCCCAACACGTGCTTGGCACCCTCGGTCAACATTCCCTCGAATCCCATCTGGGAAGCCTGCAAGCCAATGTCATCGCTGTAGATGAGCGAAGAGTTGCGCAGCACGGTAGGTTCCTTGCCGAAATACTCCTTGATCTTAGCAGCCTGACGTTTCACCTCCTTGGCAAAGCTCTCCTCATTGATAAGGGAAGCCAGTCCGTGGGAATAAGGCTCTGCCAAGAACTCCACGCATCCCGTGGCATTGAGTTCCTGCAATTTCTCCAACACCTGCGGAGCGTGCATCTCCAACTGCTCCATGCCCACGCCAGAAAGAGAGAAAGCCACCTTGAAGTACTTGTCGCTGTTGTTGATCATCTCCAACAGGGCATTGAGGGCCGGCATATAAGACTGCTCCGCAATGTAGCTGATGCTACGCTCGTTCTCGTAGTCATCATAATAATAATGGTCAGTACCGATGTCGAAGAAACGGTATCTCTTCAAATGGGTAATCTGATGTATCTCGAAATATAAACAAATTGTCTTCATAATTCTTAATTATTAATTCTTAATTATTAATTGCCTACTTCCATCCCAAGGTCTTCAGGTAGAGGTTTCTGATGCGGGCACCGACTTTCTCCCAGGTAATCTGGTCCACCTCCTTCTTGCCTTCCACAGACAAGTACTCAAAGAGGCTCTCGTTATGACAGATACCATAGATGGCATCGGCAAGGGCATGGATGTCCCAGTAGTCCACCTTGATACAGTTGGTCAAGATTTCACCGCAACCACTCTGCTTGGAGATAATCGTCGGCGTACCACACTGCATGGCCTCCAAGGGAGAGATACCGAACGGCTCGCTCACCGAAGGCATCACATAGACATCGGAATCCTTCAGACACTCATACACCTGCTTGCCTCTCATGAAGCCGGGGAAATGGAAACGGTCTGCGATGCCTCGCTCCGCAGCCAGATAAATCATCTGGTCCATCATGTCTCCTGAGCCAGCCATACAGAAACGTACGTTTCGGGTACGGTGAAGCACCATGTTGGCTGCCTCGACGAAATACTCCGGACCTTTCTGCATCGTGAGGCGTCCCAAGAAGGTCACCACCTTTTCCTTTCCCCTATGGTCGGGACGGGGAATGTCCTGCAACTCCTGACGCAATGGATATACGGCATTGTGCATGGCGAAGCACTTGCGGGGATCCTGATGATACTGGTTGATAACCGTCTGGCGTGTCAGCTCCGACACACACATGATGCAGTCGGCATTGTCCATACCGTCTTTCTCGATAGCATATACCGTAGGATTCACCTTTCCACGGCTTCTGTCGAAGTCGGTGGCGTGCACATGGATGCACAAGGGTTTGCCGCTCACCCGCTTGGCATGGATGCCTGCGGGGAAGGTCAGCCAGTCATGAGCATGGATGATGTCGAACTCCTCGGTACGGGCCACCACTCCTGCAATGATGCTGTAGTTGTTGATCTCGTCATGTAGATTGGACGGATAGCCGCCGGCAAAGTCCATACATCCCAGGTCGTTCACGTTCATATAGTTGAAGTCGGCGTAGATATGGTCGCGATAACGGAAATAGTCATCCGGATTCATGATATTCCCGATATGGTTCCCCACATACTCGTGGTCTACGTCACGCCATGCGATAGGCACACAGTTCATTCCGACAATCTTTGCCGCACTACGGTCCTCGTCACCAAAAGGCTTAGGAAGGCACAAAGTTATATCTACATCTCCAAGGGAGTGAAGTCCCTGAGAGATACCAAAGTTGGCAGTTGCCAGTCCGCCGAACACATGAGGAGGATACTCCCATCCAAACATTAAAACTTTCATATAGCTGTCCTCCTTATTAATATTGATACTTTTCCAACAGTTCAAGCGCACGCAAAATCTCTGCGACATTCATCGCAAAGGAGGTGGCACCACGACCTGCGAACGGCGGATTGCCGTCAAACAACTCACTGATGGTTCCGAGGCAGTGGTAAGACATCTCGTCCTCGTAGCCCACCATCTGTCGCTCGATGAAACTGAGACGGGTGCGGCGGTAGAGCTTCAGACTTGCCTCCATGTAGAAACCGCCCAGCCAAGGCCATGCGGTACCCTGGTGGTAAGCGTAGTCGCGCTGGCTCTGCGGTCCCACATAGATGGGGTTATAGCCTCCGCTCTTCGGAGAGAGCGAGCGCAGTCCCTTAGGTGTGAGCAGTTCACGGGTACAGATGTCGAGCACCTTCTTCTTCTGGTCTTGCGAAAGAGGAGAATAGTCGAAAGCGACGGGGAATATCATGTTGGGACGAACACTCCAGTCAATCATGTTGCCGTCCACATAGTCATAAAGGTAGCCATACTCGTTGAGGAAAGTGTCGAGGAAAGACTGCTTGGTCTTCTCAGCCACCTCCAGCAGATGCTGCTGCAAGTCGGGTTTACCGTCCAACTCTGCCAAGCTGGCTCCGAAGCAAAGCGCATTGTACCACAGTGCGTTGAATTCCACAATATAGCCACTGCGCGGTACCACGGGATGACCGTTTGTCGTGGAGTTCATCCAGGTCACTGCCTTGTCCTTGCCATTGGTATAGAGGAGTCCGTTGGAATGCAACTCCAGGTTGGGATGATGATTGCCCTCGATAAACTGGATGATGTTCCTGATAAACTTACCGTATTTCTCCAGGCACATCTCCTTACTGGTCTCCTTGGCATACTGCTGCAATGCCCATATTGCCCAAAGAGGCACGTCGGGCTGCTCTATCTCGGCGATATGCACACTGATGGGTTTTCCCTCCATGAACTCATAATATCCTTTCATGGCTGTCTTCATCACGAGTTCGAAGTAGTCGTCCTCCTCTATGGACAAGGTAAGACCCGGCAGGGCGATGAACGTGTCACGGGCACGGCACTTGAACCAGGGATAGCCGGCAATGATGTAGCGGTCGTCATTCTTCTCGCGGCGATGGAACTGGTGGGCAGCATTAATCAGGCAATGGAAGAAATTGTCACGGGGAGAACGCTCTTCCACCTCTTTCTCGAACAATTCCATCAAGCCACTTGTCTTGATTTCCGAGGTGGATGCAGCGAACACGATACTCTCGCCGTTCTTGATGGTTGTCTCGAAGTAGCCGGGCACATAGAGGTCCTCGTTGGAGGCATAGCCCCTCTCCTGCTCCTTGGGATATTCCACCCCACGATACCAGTCGGGATTGAAGACGAAATCATTCTTCTTGGAAAATTGCATATAGAGGTCGGGATAACCTGCATACATACAAGTCTTGATGCCATTGTCCACACCGAAATACTCACGGGATGCAGTAGGATTCTCGTGCGTAAACTGGCGGACACTCCGGAATGCCAGGAAGGGACGGAACCGAAGCGTTGTGGCAGAATGACTGTCCACCAGCGTATAACGAATCAGGATGCGGTCCTCATAATGCTGGAAGACAACTTCTTTTTTCAAGATAACGCCTCCCACTCGATACAAAGTAGTAGGAACCTTATCACAATCAAACTCACGAATGTACTTATGACCCATCGGACTATAGTTGTTGCCCTGGTACTTATGAAGTCCAAGGTTAAACTCAGCACCATGCTGAACGACCGTGACATCCAGCGAGCTCAACAGCACATGATTGTCATCATCCAGTTCGGGGATGGGGACAACCAGCAAACCGTGATATTTGCGGGTATTGCAGTCCACGATCGTAGAGCACGAATATGCACCTGAGCGGTTGGTACGCAACAGCTCTTTCGGCAACGACTCTTGCAAGTTCGTCATTAGGGCCTTTTCGAATCTTAGATAACTCATAGATCTATATTAAGGTTTTTAATTTTGTTGACTATTTTTTATGCTTTCAAAGTTAAGAATAAAATATGACATACCCAAGCTTTTCGCATTACATTTTCAAAAAAACTTCATTTTTCATGTTGTAGAACACTTTTTTCGTCAAAATATTGAAATGTTCCGAGTTTTTTTCGTACTTTTGCAACGGTTATGGTAAAAAGAATGAACGGATAAATGACAGGCAAGGACAATATCAACAGGGAAAAAATTGCACAACAGATCTCGAAGCTGTGGAACAATTTGGACGAGGAGCAGTTCAACACACTGTTCAAGCATCTCAACGTCCGCAAATACAAGAAGAACGAAATCATCTACAAGAACAGCGAGAAGACCGGCTACCTCTGGATCCTTGTCCACGGAAAAATCAAGGTTTGCAAGGACGGCATCAGCGGCAGGAGCCAGATTATCCGCGTCATCAAACCCATGGAGTTCTTTGGCTTCCGAGCTTACTTCGCCGAAGAAAACTACAAGACCTTCGCCATGGCGATAGAGACCTGTACCGTTGCCTATCTTCCGATGGACATATTCATGCAACTGCTGAATACGAACTACAACATCGGCATCTTCTTCATCAAATATCTCTGCGTTACCATCGGGGACTCGGACGAGAGAACCGTCAGCCTCACCCAGAAACATATCCGTGCCCGTCTTGCCGAAGCCCTTCTCTACCTCAAGGATTCATACGGTCTGGAGGAAGACGGATACACGCTCAGCATTTACTTGAGCCGGGAAGAACTCGCCAACCTGTCCAACATGACGACCAGCAATGCCATCCGCACACTCTCCGCCTTCGCCAACGAAGGCATGATAGCCATCGACGGAAGAAAGATCAAACTCATCAAGAGCGAAGAACTCAACAAGATTTCCGAACAGGGATAAGACCTTCCGTCATCATTCCGGTATCAAGAAATTGATAACCTCCTGCATCACGGTAATTTTAAACGTACCCTTAGGCGTATGCATCAGTCTTCCGTCAATTCCGACGAGGGCATGGGAAGACTCACACACCTCCACCTCTCTTGTACGATAAGGATGCACGCTCCGATGGTTGAGGAACTTGCCTTTCACAAACAGGTAAATCCCTGCAAACAACTGTGTTATCTGGGGATGATAGACCACGGAAACGTCCAGAAGACCGTTGTAAGGAACGGCATTGGGTGTCTGCCCGTAACCAGAGGCATTACCGACACAGACGGTCATCACCCTTCTCCTGATTACCTCCTCATTGATTTTTATTTCCATCTTGTAGTCGAGACGCTGGAATATCATCAGGACAAAAGAAGAGATGAAAGACAGCGTACGGGACCCCAAGAAATGACGTGTCTGCCGGCGCAAGTTCATGATGGAAGCCACCAGTCCGATATTGATGCAGTTGAGGAAATAGCGGATGCACTTCTCGTCTTTCTTGTTGTGGTACCGGATACAGCCCAGGTCTATCTTTCTGATACGGCGCAACTTCAACGAACGGACGGTCTTGTCCAAATCGCTGTCGCTGAAACCCCAGAAAGTGGCAAAGTCGTTCATCAAGCCATTGGGAATCACACCCAAGGCTATCTTCTCCCGAGTCTCCCGGTCAACCTGCATCAAACAGTTGACAGCATCGTTGAGCGCAGAGTCACCGCCAACGATGACTATCGTCCGATAGCCATTGTTGATAAACATCTTGACCAGTCTTTCCACACTCTTCTGGCTCTCGCTCTGCACAAAGTCATAATCAACATGGTTCTGCTTCAATGCCTTTTCGATTCTTGTCCATCTCTTGTCACTTCTCCAGCCTCCTCTCGGACAATAGAGCAGGCCCCATTTATTCTCATTTACTGCCATATTTCCAACTTCTAACTTCAGACTTTAAAATTCTAATTTTCAACTTTTTCCAAGATTTTCCCCACTTTCTGTTCCATGGGCTGCAAGGCATCTATCCAATGGATGGTGAACCCCCTACGCTCCATTCCTCTGAACCATGTCATCTGCCGCTTGGCAAACTGATGGATGGCGATCTCCAGCCTCTTGAACATCTCCTCATAGGTGGTCTTTCCCGTCACATATTCCGTGACAAACTTGTATTCCAAGCCATAATAAATCAGGTCGTCGGCAGGTATTCCCTTCTCCAACAATCCCCTGATTTCATCCACCATCCCTTCCTCAAGCCTTTGCTTCAACCGGCGGGTGATCTTTTCCCGCCGTGCTTCCCGGTCGATGCTTACTCCAAAGACGATGGAATCAATGGCAGGCAGCTCCCGCTCAGGCACGGGATGCTCCAGATTGTAGGTCTCTATCTCAATGGCACGGATGGCTCTCTGTGCCGTGTCCACATCCGTATGGTTGTGCATATTCGACCCCGTCTTTGCCTTCAAGTCCTGAAGGATGACAGTCAACTCCTCCAACGAATTCCCGGCAAGGTGCTCCCGTAGCTGGGGATTCTGGGGAACAGGCGACAGATGATAGCCTTTCAGGACAGACTCTATGTAAAGTCCTGTTCCTCCACAGAGAATGGGAAGAACGCCACGTCCCGTGATGTCGGTATAGGCATCATAGAAATCCTGCTGATACTGGAAAAGGTTGTACTTGGTGCCTGCGTCGCAAATATCTATCAGGTGGTAAGGAATCACCTTGTCACCTATTGCATAATCAGCCAAGTCCTTGCCCGTTCCAATGTCCATGCCCCGGTACACCTGTCTACTGTCCGCACTGATAATCTCAGCATGGAGCTGCGAAGCAAGAGCGACGGCAAGGCTCGTCTTTCCGCTCGCCGTAGGTCCCAATATAGTTATCATAGAATGTCTCATGCCAAAAAGTTACAAGTTTCCCTTTACCAAAGAGGGGTGTGCCATGATCATGACACACCCCTGTATATTTAGATCTAATCGCTTCGAGCGGTATTACTTCAACTCAGCGAGGTACTTGATTGTACGAACCATCTGAGATGTGTAAGAGTTCTCGTTGTCATACCAAGAAACAACCTGTACCTGATATGTCTCCTCGTCGATCTTGCTAACCATTGTCTGAGTAGCGTCGAAGAGTGAACCATACTTCATACCGATGATATCAGAAGAAACGATCTGGTCCTCGTTGTAACCGAAGCTCTCTGTAGAAGCAGCCTTCATGGCAGCGTTGATAC
>CAVEJY010000106.1:0-28894 GCA_963616155.1 Acutalibacteraceae bacterium | reverse complement strand
ACAAGACAAAGAAAAAGCGCGAGCTTGCGCTTATCCTGTCTTGAGGCCCTGAGAAAACCCTGTCTATCGATAAGTCAAGCCCACGCATAGCGCAGGCATTCACGACTTATTCAGATATAGACATTTAAAAGTTTCTCAGGCTTTCAAGACATCCGAACAAATTGCAAACGCAATACCACTAAAATTTCTTTAGGGCGCACAGATGCACCCTTTTCGCTGCAAAGATACGATTTACTGGCGAATAAACCAAACATTATCGAAGAAAAATGAGAAATAAAGCATCAACTCCTATTATTTTTTCTTGGGAATATGGCACTTTAGCTCAGCATTCTACATCATATAAGGTATCATGGAATGATATATCCAATTCTTTCACTCTGTCTGTGAAGTAGGGAGCACCAACCAATGAGCCAAACTTAAAAGGATTTTCCATAATCGAAATTTTTCGCAAAGATACGGAAAAGGGATAAAACTTACAAGAATCTGCCTCCTTTTAACATCATTTGCCTTAAAAGACTTGGAGCGCAACGGAATAATGCGTACATTTGCCAAGAGATTGGGTATCAGACAAGAACTTAGGTTCCGCCTGATACAGAGCGAGACAACTACAGTAACAACTTAAAAACAAGAACATTATGACCAAGAACAGAGAAATCTACCGCTGCACAGTATGCGGCAATGTAGTAGAAGTAGTGAATCCGGGAGCCGTACTCAGTTGTTGCGGTCAACCGATGAAGCTGATGAAGGAGAACACCACGGACGGTGCGAAGGAGAAGCACGTGCCAGTCATCGAACCTGTCGAGGGCGGCTACCGTGTGAAAGTGGGAAGCATGGAGCACCCGATGCTGCCTGAGCATTATATCCAGTGGATAGAGTTGCTCACCCCTACCGATGTACTCCGCCATGAGCTGAAGCCAGGCGAGAAGCCCGAGGCCGTCTTCCAGACAGACGCAGATGTCAAGGAGGTGACAGCCCGTGAATACTGCAACCTCCATGGGTTGTGGAAAGGATAAGGAACTACGGCCAATTTTCCGAACGGCATCTAAAAATCACTCGAAAAGTTTGAGACTTTCAGATATTTATGCTATCTTTGCCTTCAAAATAAAGAAATGTCAAGGAAAAAGAATGCTTTTCAGCTCCGTTGCCCAGCCATCCCCTTGGTGCGCATTGCCTTAGTGGGACTGGGAAGGCGCGGCATGAAGACGTTGGAGAGATACGCCTTTGTGCCGGGTGCAGAGATCAGATATATCGTGGATGTAGATGCGAGTCGATTGGAGGAGGCTAACGAACGGCTGAGACGAGGTGGCCGGCGCGAGGCGACAGCCCTCTGCGGAGCGGATGCCTGGCAGGAGGCGTGCCGTAGGAGCGACGTAGACTTGGTGTATGTATGCACCGAGTGGCACTCTCATGCGACGATGGCAGTCTATGCGATGCGACAGGGCAAGCATGTGGCTGTGGAGGTGCCGGCGGCAACCACCGTCGACGAATGCCGGGAACTGGTAAGCACGGCGGAGGCGACACAGCGGCATTGCTTCATGACGGAGAACTGCTGCTACGACTACTTCGCCCTGCAGACACTGGAGATGCACCGCCAAGGCATCTTCGGCAACATCACCCATTGCGAGGGAGCCTACATTCACGACCTCACCACTTACGGCGGTGACGCCTGGATGGGACGAGCCTGCCTGCAACACGACGGCAACCCCTACCCCACTCACGGCATCGGTCCCATCGCCCAACTCTTGGGCTTCCACCGTGGTGACAGCATGGAAAGTCTGGTAAGCCTCAGCTCCAAGGTGACGGGCAACGAGAACCTGCCGTCGGGCAAGGTGAACACCACACTCATCCAGACCCGCAAGGGAGTGAGCATCATGCTCCAGCTCGATGTCACCACCCATCGCCCCTACAGTCGGTTGCAGACGGTTTGCGGCACGAGTGCCTTCGTGAGCAAATATCCCCTGATGCAGGTGCAGACGGAGCAGGAAGGACTGCTCTCCGGCGAACAAGCCAAAGAATATATGCGCCGTTATTCCACCTCCGAGTCCTCCCGCCTATGGCAAGAGGGCATGAAGAAGAACGTGCCCAACGCCATGAACTATGCGATGGACTGCCGTCTGGTGCATTGTCTGAGAAACGCAAAACCACTCGACATCGACGTATACGACGCTGCCGAGTGGTCATGTCTGGTGGAACTCACCCATTTGTCGGCACGGGAAGGCGGCAAACGCATCCCCGTGCCCGATTTCATTACTTCGTGACAACTCCACTGTTGTCCGTAGGATTCTGTGTCAACGTTCCAGGATAGGAGTTGATGGCATTCTGCGGAATGTAGTAGGTCACACGGTAGTCGGTGGCAGGAATGTCCTCCAACTGGTTGTGCGGACCGGGATAGTGGCGAGTGAGCGACTTGCCGTTCCTGAACACATCATAGCTGCGCTCTGCCTGATAAGCCAACTCCAACTGACGCTCCTTGTCAATTCTCTCCCCTGCATTGGAAGCATCAAGAGAAGCATAGCCGGCACCGGGGATGGAACGTTCACGAATCAGGTTGAGGTCAGCCAGTGCCTGTGCATAGTTGCCCAACTTGGCGTTCGCCTCGGCACGGTTCAGATAGATCTCACCCAGTCGGCTGATGATAGGTGAGTAGAGATGAGACTCTTCGCCACCCTGACGTGAACACTTGGTGATGTAGAACTGCGGATATTCACGGTTCAGGGTAATGTAGTAGTCAATCATACCCTCATACAGCTTGCCCTCGTACTCGATGGTGTACAACCCCTGCTCAGCGTCGACCGGCTTGAGCGTATAGGTCTTGTCATCCGATGTGCAGGTAATCGTGGAACCATTGTGCTCAGTGGGCAACTGCAGGTAGTGCAACTGTTCCTCGTTGTTCTTGTTGAGTGCCGAGTAGACGAAGCGGAACACCTCCTGATAACTACCGTCATTATCCACCTCGTAGGTAGGTTCGATGAAGGCGGCGCGGGCATCCACGATATTGTAGTGGTCGGGGCGCCAGTCGTTGCGCCCCGTCTCGTTGAGCAGACTGATGTATTTCTCACTGGCATACATCTCACCCCATCCCATGCCACCGATATTGGCATACATACCACCGATACCATAGTAGTGGTCATAGCCAGAGAACTCAGAAGCCACACGCTTCACCACGAAGATGTTCTCGGCGTTGTCCTCCGGCTCGTAGGTGTTGTACTTCATAAAGCTGGCACGGTCGAGCAAATTGAACCTACCAGAGTCGATAACCTTCGTGGCATATTCCACGGCGAGCTTGGCATATTCCTGGTTAGGGCTGTCGTAGGTACCACTCATATAAAGGTACACACGCGAAAGCATCGCCTGTGCCGCCTCCTTGGTGGCGAAGGCGCAACTCTTGTTCTCCGTCAGCAACGACTCGGCTTTCTTCAGGTCACTGATGGCCTGCTCGTAGGTCTCCTTCACGGTGGAGCGGTCGGGCAAGTGGAGGTCTTCGAGGATATTGTCTGGAGTTCCGTTCACGATGGGTACCCCCAGATTCTTCTCGGGTGCCTGAGCATAAGGTCTTCCATAGGCACGGCAGAAGTAGAAGTACATCATACCTCTCACATAGTAGCATTCACCGAGTTGGTTGTCGATACTTTCTCCCTGTCCTTCCTTCACCATCTGCAGGATGTTGGATGCCTGGGCGATGGCCTTGTAGCCATAGTCCCAGAAGTTCTGCAAACGGTAGTTGTTGGGAGTTCTGGAATAGGAGATGAACTCATAGAAGGCATCGGTGGAGGATCCTCTGATCACCATGTTGTCGCCGGCATACTCACCACAACGGTGCATGGGGTCTGACCACGTCTTCAACTGTGCATACATACCGTTCATCAGGGCGTCGAGATTGTCACCCGGGTTACTGGTCACATCGTCCGACGACATGGAGTAGGACGGTGTGCGCTCGATGTTGCAGCCTGTCAAGGCCGCACTTATCATGATCAATGTCAGTATCTTTTTCATAATCGTTTCTTTTTTAGAATGTCAGATTGAATCCAAGCATGAATTTGCGCACCATCGGATAGGCAGATACACTACCCGTGCTCATCACGCTGAGCACACCCTTGTCGTTGGTTCCGGCAGGAAGCTCTGGGTCTACGCCCGAGTATTTGGTGATGGTGAAGATGTTCTCGCCACTGAGGGTGACACGCAATTTCTGGATGCCGTATTTCTGCAGGTTGAAGTTGTAGCCCAAGGTCAGCGTGCGCAACTTGAAGAAGTCGTTGCTCTCCAGGTAGCGTGAGGAGGCGAGGTTACCCTTGTCCTGGTTGTTGTACATGGCTCTTGGGTGGGTGGCGATGTCGCCTTCCTTCTCCCATCGTGTCCATCCGCTCTGCAACTTCATCTGGTTGCGGTCGCCGGCATAGGCTCCATCGGAGTCAAACTCCTGGCGATAGTAGCTATAGGTCTGTCCGCCCAGTGAGTAGCCGAAGTTCGCCTGTAGGTCGAAGTTCTTGTACGACACGCTGGTATTAATGCTTCCATAGAGGTCGGGTGATGCCTTACCGCACTTATAATAGGTAGCCTTGGCATATTCCGAGGTAGTCACCTTGTTACCGTTCTCGTCATCCATATACCACATCGGCTTACCGTCCTTGGGATTCACACCTGCCCATTCCTTCATGTAGTAGGTGTCCACAGGCTCGCCAATCTCCAGGATGCGGCTGGCGGTTCCGGCGATGCTCGTTCCGTCGCTGATGATGACGGGCTTCACCACATAGCTGCCGTTGTCGTCGAGCTGCTTATAGAGATCTCGCAGTTCATTGGTGTTGTGGCTCATGCTCACATCGAGGCTCCAGGTGATGTCCTTGGTGCGGATGATGTCGCCGCCGACACTCAGTTCGACACCCTTGTTGCGCATCTTGCCGATGTTCTTCCAGATGCTGGTCACACCAGTGAGTCCGGTCACGGGCACCTGGTAGAGAATGTTGCTGGTGTTCTTGATGTAGAAATCCACGGTGGCGCGCAAGCGGTTCTGGAAGAAGGCTGCGTCGAGACCGACACCCGAGGTATAGGTCTTCTCCCAGGTGAGGTCCTTGTTACCCACCTGGCTGATCAGCGCACCAGGCACTCCGTCGTAGCTCACGCCCACGGAGTAGAGGGAGTAAGAGGGATAGAGGTCGGTGGGCACGTTACCCACGGAACCATAGGAGGCACGCAGCTTCAGGATGTCCACCCATGATGCCTTGAACCAGCTCTCGCGGTTGATGTTCCAGCCCGCACTGACGGAGAAGAAGTTACCGTAGCGGTTGTTCTCTCCGAAGTTGGAGCGACCGTCGCGACGGAGCGAGAACTCTGCCATGTATCTGTCATCGTAGGTATATTTCCACTGGGTGAAGTACGACTGCTTCGCCCACTCCGTGGTGTAGCCCTTGGCACGCTCTGCCGCTGCTGCGGCGGAGAAGTCCTCGAAGCCCTGCACGAATCCCGTGGCATAGACATCGATGTAGTTCTGCTTGTAGTCGTTGAACTCGTATGCCAACATTCCGTTGAGCGAGTGCTTGCCGAAGGTCTTCTGGAAACGGAGAATCTGGCTGGTGTAGCGGCGTGTCCAGTCCTGTCGCCACTCGGTGATGCGTCCGTTCTTCTCCATTCCGGCACTGGAGCGTGGGTCATAGTAGCCATGCTCGCTGTCGTTGCTGTAACGGTAGTTGTTGGAAGAGGCGAACGAAAGCCAGGGAGTAAACTGGATAGTGAAGTCGAGACCGCCCATCAGCTCATAGAGCTTGCTCTCTGAATGGTTCCATTGCAGGTCCACGAGGTAGTTGGTGGCCTTGCTGTTCACCCATCCCGTGTAGTAGTTGGGCACCAAATTGCCGTCGGAGTCATAGGGACTGTCCCATGGCATCATGGAGTACATGGAACTTACGTCATACTGGCGGTCGTTGATATTGCGCATCGAACCACTTGCCGACGGACTGATGGTGAGCCACTTGTAGGGTTTGAAAGTGGTCTTGAAACGTGCGCTGTAGCGGTCATAGTCATATCCCTTTACGGCACCGTCCTCCTTATAGTAGCCCAATGTGAAGAGCGACTGTATCTTGTCGTTTCCTCCCGTAACGGAGAGGTTGTAGTCCTGGGTGTTGCCGGTCTTCTTGGCGAGTTTGAACCAGTCGAAGTTCTGTTTGCGCAGCTCGGGTGTCCAGAGTTTGAAGTTGATGGACTCGGCATTCTGGAAAGAGGCGTAGTAGTCGTAGAATTCCTCGCCGTTCATCATCTCCAGATTGCCGCGGCTCAGGGTGTTGATACCCGCCTTGGCATTGAGGCTGATCGACATCTTGCCGCTCTTGGCGGCCTTGGTGGTGACCACCACCACACCGTTGGCTCCCTCCGAACCGTAGATGGCGGTAGAGGCAGCATCCTTCAACACGGTGAGGCTCTCGATGTCATCGGGGTTGAGCTGTCCGGCATCATTACCCACAATTACGCCGTCGATGACCCACAATGGGGCGGTAGCTCCGTTGATGGAGGTCTGTCCACGCACCACCACGGCTCCCGTAGATCCCGGCTGTCCTGAACCCGGTGCCACATATACGCCCGGAGCCTTGCCGTTGAGCATATTCTCCACGGACGAGGAGGTGATGTCCTTCAACTTGTCTGCCTTGATGTTGAGCATGGCTCCCGTAAGACTCTCCTTGCGCTGTGTGCCGTAGCCCACGACGATAACCTCGTCAAGAGCCTTCGAATCCTCAGAGAGACTCACAGTCTGGTTGCCGGCAGTGGCAACCACCGTCTGGGTCTGATAGCCCATGTATGATATTTCAAGCTGGGAACCGGCAGATGCCTTCAGCTCATACTTTCCATCCATGTCTGTCACCGTCTTGTTGTTGGTGCCCTTCACTTGCACTGTGGCACCCATGACAGCCTCTCCTGTCTTGGCATCGACAACGACGCCTTTCAGCAATCCGTGCTGCTGGGTCACCATGAGACTTTCGCTTGTGGCGGGATGACTTGCCATTCCCGTTGCAGAACAAAGCAACGTCACGAATAGCATACTACCCCATTTGAAATTTTGTACCATAAGATAAAAATTAGTTAATACTTATTGTCTTCATACTCTCTCTCGATCCTTGCACAATGCAAGCAAATCTCGTTCTTCGGCTGCAAATTTAAACAAATTATTTTAAAATTTTTAAATTTTGCCCGTATTTATTTCATAAAAAAGATTAAAATGTCAGATTCCTATTTCCTAACCGAGATTATCAAGCCCCTGTGAAATCTCATGGCACTCATTAATACTGTACGCGCATAAAAATTTCCTTACAGTCGCATTTCTTCAACATCCCTTCACCCTTTCGCTAAATCCATAGTGTTTATGGGTGTTTTGAGACCTTAGGGCACAAATGTAATAATCTCCCTATAGTTCTTGCCCAAAGAAGCCGGGATGCAGCGCCATCTTTTCGGCAGAAAAATTTTCATGTTACAAAAGTTTTTCGTAATTTTGCAAACCAAAACAGCAAATGACCGACACAGAAAGAAGATGGAGAAAGAAGCAACATACAGGGTGGGGCTCGACGTAGGCTCCACGACAGCGAAGATAGCCGTCATCGACGGCGATGGACATACGGTCTACTCCAGGTACGAACGCCACAACGCCCATGTGCAGGAGTTGGTGGCGAGGTATTTCGACGAGCTACAGAAGCAGGTGGGCGATGCCCCCGTAAACCTCTGTGTAACGGGAAGCGTGGGAATGCACACCGCCGAACAGCTCGATGCCGAGTTTGTGCAGGAGGTGGTGGCGGCCGCCGTTTATGCACGCGCCGCCCACCCCGAGGCAAAGGCACTCATAGACATCGGCGGCGAGGATGCCAAGGTGGTGTTCTTCAAGCCGGGAGGCGGCATGGAGCTGCGCATGAACGGCAACTGCGCCGGAGGTACAGGAGCCTTCATCGACCAGATGAGCGTACTCATGGGCGTGGGCAACCTGCGGATGAGCGAACTGGCGATGAACGCCACCCACGTCTACCCCATGGCGGCACGCTGCGGTGTCTTTGCCAAGACCGACGTACAGAACCTCATGTCACGCAACCTGCCCGAGGAAGACATCGCCGCCAGCATCTTCCACTCCATCGCCGTACAAACGGTGGTGACCCTCTCCCACGGCATCAGTTTCCAGCCTCCCATTCTCCTTTGCGGCGGCCCCCTCACCTTCCTTCCCGCCCTGCGCAAGGCTTTCTGCGACTATATGCACTTGAAGGAAGAAGACTTCATCGTGTCGGAACACAGCAACCTGATTCCCGCATTGGGATGCGCCTACCGGGCGAAGAAGTCAGCTACCTGTACGCTGAGCAAACTCAAGAACCGGCTGAAGTCAGATGCCGGCATCGAGTGGCACAGCAGTCTGTCGCCCCTCTTCAAGAACGAGGAGGAACACCGGCAGTGGCTCCATTCGAAAGAACGCTTCGCCACGGAGACCCAACCCTTGCAGAAAGGCAAGCAGCGCATCGTTATCGGCATCGACTCCGGATCCACCACGACAAAGATCATCGCCGTGAGACTGAATCCGGCGGATTCCGCACACCCCACTGATACCACTGATTCCACAGCCTCTCCCGACATTGTATTCACCAACTACCGTCTCAACCTCGGCAACCCCATCAAGGCAGTAGCCGACGGTCTGACTGCCCTCAAGGAAGAGGCTGCCCACCAAGGGGCGGAGCTGGAAATCGCAGGCAGTTGCAGCACCGGCTACGGCGAGGAACTTATCAAGGCTGCCTTCAACCTGGACAGCGGCATCATCGAGACCATGGCACACGAGCGTGCCGCCGCCTCGCTGATGCCCGACGTGAGTTTCATCCTCGACATCGGCGGACAGGACATGAAGGCCATCTTCGTGGAGAAGGGGGCAGTGGTGCGCATGGAACTGAACGAGGCCTGTTCGTCGGGCTGCGGCACCTTCATCCAGACCTTTGCCAACAACATGAGTTACAGCGTGGCAGACTTCGCCAAAATCGCCTGTCAGTCGAAAGCACCCTGCGACTTAGGTACCCGCTGCACCGTCTTCATGAACTCGAAGGTGAAGCAGGTACTGCGCGAGGGAGCTTCCGTCGCCGACATCTCCGCCGGCATTTCCTACTCCGTCATCAAGAACTGTCTCTATAAAGTACTGAAGCTACACGGCAACGACCACCTCGGCGGCAAGATAGTGGTGCAGGGCGGCACGATGAGAAACGACTCCGTGGTGCGCGCCTTCGAACTGCTCACCCACACCGAAGTGGCACGGAGCAACATGCCCGAGATGATGGGTGCCTACGGTTGCGCCCTCCACGCCGCAGCAGACTGCCAAACTACGGATGACAAGAAACTCGTCCGCCACATTGACGACCTGTTGAGTCTCGCCCACTACGACACGAAACAGCTGCAGTGCCATGGATGCGATAACAACTGCTACGTTTCCCGTTACACCTTTGCAGGAGGCAACAAATACTTCTCGGGCAACAAGTGTGAACGTGTGTTCAACAACAAGGGAGCGAATGAGGTGAAGGGCGAGAACATCTACACCTATAAATATAAGTTGCTTTTCGACAGGCCGACTGAGCCAGCCACTGCCCCTGTGGCACAGGGAGGCAAGTCGGTCGGCATTCCCCGCATCCTCAATATGTACGAGGAATATCCCTTCTGGAACGCCTTGATGCGTGCGGCAGGTTTCAACATTGTTCTCTCCTCCGAATCCACCTTTTCCAAATACGAGGGAGCATTGGGTACAGTGATGAGCGACAACATCTGTTTCCCCGCCAAACTCGCCCACAGCCATCTGAAGGAACTGAACGAGAACCCGGGGGTGGACCGCATCCTCATGCCCTATGTGGTCTACGAGCACAACGATGACCCGGATAACACGCTAAACTCGTTCAACTGCCCTGTAGTATCCGGCTACAGCGACGTAATCAAGAGCGTCATTGACCTGAAGAAGCCGCTCGATGCGCCAGTCATCAACTTCGCCAACACCCAGTTGCTGGAAAAGCAAATCGTGGACTATCTCAAGGGGCTGGGCATCAACAAGAATACGGCGAAAGCCGCCCTTCAAAAGGCCCTGAAAGCGCAAGCCGAATACTGCAAGGACATCCAGGCAAAGAACCAGGAAATACTCGGAGGGACGAAGGCCAAGCTGACTATTCTCCTCGCCGGCCGCCCCTACCATGCCGACCCGCTCGTGCAGCACAAACTGTCGGAGATGATTGCCAACTTAGGCGTGAATGTAATCAGCGATGACCTCCTGCGCGGAACGACCGACATCCAGCCCGAGACTTACCTCGTGAAGCAGTGGGCCTACATGAACCGCATCATGAAGGCAGCGCAGTGGGTGGCAGAACAAGACAACGACGTACACTTAGTACAGATGACCAGCTTCGGCTGCGGCCCCGACTCGTTCATCCAGGACGAGATACGCGACATCATGAAGCGACACGGCAAGCCCTTCACCCTTCTGAAGATAGACGACGTGAGCAACATCGGAAGTCTCAAACTCCGTGTACGTTCGCTTGTAGAGAGTCTCTATGGAGTGAAGAGTGAAGAACGAAGCGTGAAGAATCCAAATGCAGAGTCTGCAAAGCAAGAGAATTCTTCACTCATCACTCATCACTCTTCACTCCCGAAGACCAAAGTCTTCACCACGGAAGACCGCCGTCGAAAGATCCTCGCCCCCTTCATGACCGAGTACCTCACTCCCATCATCCCCCCCATCCTCAAACTGATAGGCTACGACGTAGAGGTGCTTCCGATGAGCGACGAGGCAAGTGCCGAACTGGGACTGAAGTTCGCCAACAACGAGGTGTGCTATCCCGCCACCCTCATCGTGGGCGACATCATCAAGGCACTGAAGTCGGGCAAATACGACCTCCAGAACACCGCTGTGGTCATGAGCCAGACGGGCGGACAATGCCGCGCCACCAACTACGCCGGGCTCATCAAGCGAGCCATGGTGGCAAACGGTTTCCAGGACGTGCCCCTGCTCACCCTCGGCGTGACCGCCTCCACCGGCGAGGCATCGGGCAGCACCGACGACAAGCAAGACTACAACGAACAGGAGGGCTTCAACATCCCCTGGCTCAAGTACTCACAAATCATCGTGACCGCCATCCTCTACGGCGATGCCGTCAACGAGATGTACAACGCCTGCATCGTGAGGGAGCGACAGTCGGGTATCGCCAAGGAGCTACGCGACAAGTACATGCGCCTCATCGACGAGCCCATCGCCCGCAACTCCGCCAAGGGGCTCGTCAAACTCCTGGAACAAGCAGCCGGGGAGTTCGACCGGATGACCCTCGACCGGGACGTGCCCCGGGTGGGCATCGTAGGAGAAATCTTCCTGAAGTTCAACCCCTTCAGCCACCAGTTCCTGGAACAGTACATCATCTCTAAGGGCATCGAGGTGGTGCCCCCGCTGCTCGCCCCCTTCTTCCTCCAGGAGTTCGTCAACGTGGAAGTGCAGAAGCACATGCGGCTGAGTTGCAGCAAGGTGCCCGACTTCGTGGTGAGGGGAGCCTACAAGGGGTTAGTGGGCCGCCGACTGAAGCAAATCAACAAGGCTGCGTCCAGGTTCCGCTACTTCCGCCCGTTCACCAACATCTACGACGACGCCAAGGAAGTGGACGGCCTCGTGTCGCTGGCGGCACAGTTTGGCGAAGGCTGGCTCCTGCCCGCCGACATCGTGGGCTACCTCCGCGACGGCGTGAACAACGTCATCTCCCTCCAGCCCTTCGGCTGCATCGCCAATCATGTGATCAGCAAGGGCATAGAGAAACGCCTGCACGACCGTTTTCCCCAGCTCAACCTCGTATCGCTCGACTTCGACTCGGGCGTATCAGAAGTGAACGTCACCAACCGCCTGCTGCTCTTTCTGGACAGCATCGCAGGATAAACACAAGAAATAAAGGCTGTTTTTTCACCCTTCGTGCAAAAAACTGCCTTCGTTTCTTTGTACTTTCTCAGAATAATCGTATCTTTGCATCGGATTTTATTGACACACTACACAATGAGTAAAGATACGTTGACTCATCAGCTGACAGAGACCATCGAGGAGCTTTCTTGCCCCGATTCGCTGAAAGGTCTCTTCCACCAGCACAGGGACGGGAACCCACTCCCTTCGGGCAAGGCGCTCGAAGACATCATCAGTTTGTCCCGCTCCATCCTCTTCCCGGGATATTTCGGCAACTCGTCCGTCAATGTCTCCACCATCCAATACCATATCGGCGTGAGAGTGGAAAAGCTCTACGAGATGCTCTCCGAACAGATACTCGCCGGACTCTGCTTCGCCAACGACTGCGAGACGGAAACTCAGGCAGAACTGCAGCACCAGCGCGCCAAGGCAGGTGTCATCGCCGCCAAGACCATCATGGAGTTTCCCAAACTCAGGAAGATACTCGCCACCGACGTGGAGGCTGCCTACAACGGTGACCCCGCCGCCATGAGCCACGGCGAAATCATCTCCTGCTACCCCGTAATCAAGGCCATCGCCAACTACCGCATCGCCCATGTGCTGCATGAACTGGGCGTGCCCCTCATCCCTCGCATGATGACCGAACTGGCACACTCCGAGACCGGCATCGACATCAACCCCGAGGCCACCATAGGTCACCACTTCACCATCGACCACGGCACGGGCGTGGTCATCGGAGCCACCTGCATCATCGGAAACAACGTAAAGCTCTATCAGGGCGTGACCCTCGGAGCCAAGAGTTTCCCGCTCGACAAGGACGGCAACCCCATCAAGGGAATCCCCCGCCACCCCATCCTCGAAGACGACGTGGTGGTATACGCCAACGCCACCATCCTGGGACGCATCACCATCGGCAAGGGCTGTGTGGTGGGTGCCAACGTGTGGGTAACCAAGGACATGCAGCCCAAGACAAAGAAATACAGAAAAGAAAAACAAAGTTTATTAGATATAGAATTCAACAATGGAACAGGAATTTGAACTCATAGCCAAGACCTTCATGGGCCTGGAGCCCGTCTTGGCCGAGGAGCTCACCCAACTGGGTGCCAACAATGTACAAATCGGTCGCCGCATGGTGTCATTCACCGGCGACAAGGAAATGATGTATCGTGCCAACTTCCAGTTGCACACCGCCATCCGCATCTTGAAACCCATCAAGCACTTCAAGGCACGCTCTGCCGAGGAGGTGTATGACGAGATACAGAAAATCAAGTGGGATGACATCCTGGACGTGAAGAAGACTTTCTCCGTAGACTCAGTAGTTTACAGCGAGGAATTCCGCAACTCCCGTTTCGTGACTTACAAGGTGAAGGACGCCATCGTGGACTGGTTCCGCGAGAAGCAAGGCACACGCCCCAACATCAGCGTCTCCAACCCCGACATCCGGCTCAACATCCATATCGCAGAGGACAACGCCACCCTGAGCCTCGACTCCAGTGGCGAGAGTCTGCACCGCCGCGGCTACCGCCAGGAGCAAGTGGAGGCGCCCTTGAACGAGGTACTTGCCGCAGGCATGATCCTGATGACAGGCTGGAAGGGCGAATGCGACCTCATCGACCCGATGTGCGGTTCGGGCACCATCGCCATCGAGGCAGCCCTCATCGCCCGCAACATCTCCCCCGGCGTGTTCCGCAAGGAGTTCGCCTTCGAGAAGTGGAACGACTTCGACCAGGATCTCTTCGACAGAATCTACAACGACGACTCCCAGGAGCGTGAGTTCGAACACCACATCTACGGCTACGACATCGACATGAAGGCGGTGAACACCGCCAACCTCAATGTGCGTGCCGCCGGCATGACCAAGGACATCACCATCACCCAGCAGGACTTCAAGGACTTCACGCAACCCACGGAGAAGAGCATCATCGTGATGAACCCTCCCTACGGCGAGCGCATCTCCACCCCCAACCTGCTGAACACCTACAAGATGATAGGCGAGCGTTTCAAGAAGGCGTTCTCCGGCAACGAGGCATGGGTACTGAGCTACCGTGAGGAGTGCTTCGAGCAGATCGGTCTGAAGCCCAGCATCAAGATTCCCGTGTTCAATGGCAGTCTGGAGTGCGAGTTCCGCAAATATGTGATGTTCGACGGCAGGATGAAGGAGTTCCGCTCTGAGGGCGGCATCGTGAAGACCGAGAGCGAGAAGCGCGAGATGGCACAGAAGCACCGTTTCAAGAAGGAGCGTGAGTTCAAGAAGCGCATCACGGAGGAAACGGAGAACGAGGAGGACGACATCCGCTCATTCAAGTTCCATACCCACCGTCTGGAAGACTTCGAGAAACGCCGTGAGGAAATTCGCCGCGGCGGAAGAACCCGCATAGGCAGCAGCCGCGACGACGACAGCAACAACAAGCGTGGAGGCAGCCGCGACTTCAAGGGCGACCGCAAGGGCGGACGTGACTTCGGAGGAAAGCGCAGTGGAGACTTCGGAGGCAAGCGATTCGACAAGGGCGACAAGCGGGGAGGTTTCAAGGGCGACCGCAAGGGTGGCAGAGACTTCAAGCGCGGCGGCAAGCGCGACTTCTCTGACTTCGGCAATGAGGACTAATCTTAGGAGACAACAATCATGAATATCAAAAATTCACTATACACCTTATCATTGGCTGCTATGATGGCTATCAGCACTGCTAACGTACAGGCACAGGGCATCGTGCCAGCCCAGAAGGGCGAGAAGGCTTTCACCCTGGAAGACCTCAACTTCGGTGGCAACAACTACCGCAACATGGTGGCGAAGAACCGCTGGTGTACCTGGTGGGGCGATGAGCTCGTGCGCCAGGACACCGATGCCTGCTACCTCGTGAACAAGAAGAACGGCAAGGAGACCAAGCTCTTCGGCATCAACGACATCAACCAGGCCATCGGCAACACCAAGGACATCAAGGTACATGTCCTCTACAACGCCGAGTTCCCCTTTGCGGGCAAGAGCATCGTGGTGGTGGGCAATGGCAGCAAGACCTACACCGTGGACTGGAAGAAGCGCAAGCTCGTCAGTACCATGGAGTTTGAGGACGGCGAGAACCTTCTGGAAGCCAACGCACAGAAGAGTGCCTTCGCCTTCCTGAAGGGCAGCAACCTCTATGTGCGCACCGACGACGGCACAGACACACAGATCAGCCAGGACGGTAGCCGAGAGATTGTTTACGGCCAGAGCGTACACCGCGACGAGTTCGGCATCTCGAAGGGAACCTTCTGGAGCCCTAACGGCGAGAAACTCGCCTTCTACCGCATGGACCAGAGCATGGTGACCGACTACCCACAGGTAGACATTCCCGAGATTGGCTTCAACCATCCCGAGACAGAGAGTTGCATCGCCACTCCAGCCCCAGACAAGTATCCGATGACGGGAGAGACCTCCCACAAGGTAACCGTGGGCGTATTCGACGTAAAGACGGGCAAGACCGTCTACCTGAAGGCTGGCGACCCGACCGATCGCTATTTCACGAATATAGCCTGGACACCCGACAGCAAGACCGTCTACATGTTTGAGTTGAACCGTGACCAGAACGACTGCCGCCTCGTGAGCTACAATGCCGAGACAGGCGACAAGATAGCCGAGCTGTACCGCGAGACCGACGACAAGTATGTGGAGCCACTGCACCCCATCCAGTTCCTGCCATGGGACAGCAACAAGTTCATCATGCAGAGCCGCAAGGATGGGTACAACCATCTCTACATAGTAGAAGTGAAGAACGAAGAACGAAAAACGAAGAATTCAAATACAGAATCTTCAGAACAAGAGAATTCTTCACTCTTCACTCTTCACTCTTCACTTACAATCCGCCAACTTACCAGCGGAAACTGGGAGGTGATGGACGTGCTCGGCTTCTATCCCAAGCACAAGCAGATTGTCATTGCCAGCAACCAGTGCTCGCCCATCCAGCGCAACATCTTCCTGGTGGATGCCGAGACGGGCAAGTGTACCTTGCAGGATGCCAACGGCGAGGGATGGCACAACGCCACACTGAGCCAAAGCGGCAAGTACATCTACGACAACTACTCCACACCTACTGTGCCCCGCAAGATTGACATCGTGAACATGGAGATAGGCGACCGTTTCCACTACTTCACTGCCGAGAATCCTTGGAAGGGCTACAACGTGCCTGAGTACTCTTGCGGCACCCTCAAGGCTGCCGACGGCGAGACCGACCTCTACTGGCGCATGGTGAAGCCCGTAAACTTCGACCCCAACAAGAAGTATCCTACTATTATATATGTATACGGCGGTCCGCACGCCCACAATGTGGACGCACGCTGGAACTACTGCAGCCGTGGTTGGGAAACCTATATGGCAGAGAAGGGATACCTGCTCTTCATCCTCGACAACCGTGGCAGCGAGAACCGCGGCAAGGCTTTCGAGCAAGCTACTTTCCGCCAGCTCGGACAGATAGAGATGCAAGACCAGATGAAGGGCGTGGAGTATCTGAAGAGTCTCCCCTATGTAGACAGCAACAAGATTGGCGTACACGGATGGAGCTTCGGCGGATTCATGACCATCTCTCTGATGACCAACTATCCCGATGTGTTCAAGGTAGGTGTGGCAGGCGGTCCTGTAATCGACTGGCACTGGTACGAGGTGATGTACGGCGAGCGCTACATGGACACCCCGCAGACCAACCCCGAGGGCTACAAGAAGACCTCCCTGCTCAACACGGCGAAGAACCTGAAGGGCAAGTTGCAGATTATCCAGGGACTGAACGATGTGACCGTGGTACCGCAGCACTGCCTCACCTTCCTGAAGGCGTGCATCGCAGCAGGTACCCAGCCCGACTTCTTCGTATACCCTGGAGAGCCACACAATATGCGTGGCCATCAGAGTACTCACCTGCATGAGCGCATCAGCAACTACTTCTTCGACTACTTGAAATAACAAACATCAACAATAACTTACAGCAAATGAAAATTTTATTGTTAGGAGGAGGCGGCCGCGAGCACGCCTTGGCATGGAAAATCGCGCAGAGCGACAAGTGTGAGAAACTCTTCATCGCCCCCGGCAATGCCGGCACACTGAATGTGGGCGAGAACGTCAACATCAAGGCAGACGACTTCGAGGCTCTCAAGAGTTTCACCGTGGAGAATGGTGTCGACATGGTAGTGGTAGGTCCTGAAGACCCACTGGTAAAGGGTGTCTATGATGACTTCAAGGCTGACGACCGCACCAAGGATATCCCCGTGATCGGTCCCTCCAAGGCAGGTGCCGTGCTGGAAGGCAGCAAGGACTTCGCCAAGCAGTTTATGAAGCGCCACAACATCCCTACCGCCCAGTACGAAACCTTCGACGGTGAGCATCTGGAGGAAGGCTTGAAGTTCTTAGAGACCCTGAAGGCTCCCTATGTGCTGAAGGCCGACGGCCTGTGCGCAGGCAAGGGCGTACTCATCCTCCCCACCCTCGAAGAGGCCAAGAAGGAGTTGAAGGAGATGCTCGGCGGAATGTTCGGCAACGCTTCCTCCCGTGTGGTCATCGAGGAGTTCCTGAGCGGCATCGAGTGCTCGGTGTTCGTACTCACCGACGGCAAAAACTACAAGATTCTGCCCGAGGCAAAGGACTACAAGCGTATCGGCGAACACGACACGGGTCTGAACACCGGCGGTATGGGCAGCGTTACTCCCGTGCCTTTCGCCACCAAGGAGTGGATGCAGAAGGTGGAAGACCGCATCATCCGTCCTACTGTAGACGGTCTTGCCGAGGAGAACATCGACTACAAGGGCTTCATCTTCTTCGGCCTCATCAATGTGGAGGGCGAGCCGATGGTCATCGAGTACAACTGCCGTATGGGCGACCCTGAGACCGAGAGCGTGATGCTCCGACTGAAGAGCGACCTCGTAGACCTCCTCGAGGGTGTGGCAGCCGGCGACCTGGACAAGCGAAGCATCGAGTTCGACGAGCGTGCCGCAGTCTGCGTGATGCTCGTAAGCGGCGGTTATCCCGAGGCTTACAAGAAGGGCTACCCTATCGAGGGCATCAACGAGGTGGAAGGTTCCGTGGTGTTCCACTCTGGCACAACCATAAAGGATGGTCAGGTGGTAACCGACGGCGGCCGCGTCATCTGTGTGGTGAGCTACGGCAAGGACAAGGACGAGGCACTGAAGAAGAGCTTCGCCGAGGCCCAGAAGATCAAGTTTACCGACAAGTACTTCCGTTCCGACATCGGACAAGACCTATAAATTAATGTATAATTAATAATTAATAATGTATAATTCTATCGAGGCCAACGCCTACGACATTATACATTATTAATTATACATTATTAATTTGGATGTTAAGAAAGAAAACATTTCAAAATAAAGTAGCGACCAGCCGCTACTCCCTCCCCGTCACTGCAACCCTTGCCGCTCTGGTTTGGGTTGCTGTGGGTTTATTGCTATCCAATATCTGGGTGCAGTTTGCCTTCACCATCGTCTCCACCTTTCTGATGGTGGAGCTGAACAACCGCAACTCCCTCATGCGCACCTACAGCCGCATGGTATCGTGCAGCTTCTTAGTATTGGTGACGATGGCAGGACTACCGTCCATGGAACTGAACAGCTGCATCGTGACAATGTGCATCATTGCCTTCTACCTCTTCATCTGGAACTGCTATCAGGACAAGCAGTCGGCAGGACTCACCTTCTATGCCTTCTGCTGCATCGGACTGGCATCGCTGGTCTTCGTACAGGTCGGTTATTTCCTGCCCATCCTGTGGATGTTGACGGCATTCTTCACCCTGTCCCTGAGCGTGCGCACCTTCTTCGCCTCCCTCTTGGGGCTTATCACTCCCTACTGGTTTGCGGCAGGCTACTATTTCTATACAGGCAATCTGCCGGATCTGGTAAAGCATTTCACAGAATTCATCAGCTTCCGCACACTCTTCGACTATTCCGGAGTGACCGACCACCAGTTGGTCAACCTCGGGTTCATCGCCCTGCTCACCGTAATCAGTGCCTTCCATTTCATCCGCACCAGCTATGCCGACAAGATACGCACCCGTATGATCTACGAGTCGCTCATCATGGTGTCGGCAGCCAGTCTCGCGTTCATCGTCTTACAGCCTCAGTACATCCACGAGGCAGGGGGCATCCTGGTGGTGAGTGCCTCGCCGCTCATCGCCCATTTCATCACCTACACCCGGGGAAAAGTCAGCAACATCACCTTCATCACGATGTTGGTATTGACAGTTCTCATCCTTGCCTACAACATCTTCGTGCCCGAAGCGGCACTGTTGGAGACTGTACCCACCCCAAGCAACGGCCTATGAGTTGGATTATAAGTTTCTTGATCGACTGGGGCTACTGGGGCATGCTGGCAGCAGCCTTCCTCGCCGGCAGTTTCTTCCCTTTCAGCAGTGAGGCAGTGATGGCAGGACTGCAGGCGGCAGGACTGGATCCGCTTCCCCTCGTCATCTATGGCAGCATCGGCAACGTGCTCGGTTCCATGTTCAACTACGGCGTGGGCCGACTGGGCAAGATGGAATGGATAGAAAAATACCTCCATGTGAAGAAGGAGAGCCTCGACAAGGCAGAGCGGTTCATGGCAGGCAGGGGAGCCTGGATGGGATTCTTCGCCTTCCTTCCTTTGCTCGGCAGTGCCATCACCATCGTCTTGGGACTGACCCGCGCCAACGTCCCCATCTCCATCCTCAGCATCACTATCGGCAAGGTGCTGAGATATGTATTGCTCGTTTATGGACTAAGTTTTATCTTTTAATATGAGAAAAATCCTATATCTTATTATATTATGTGTCTTTTTTGCAGGATGCAAAGGTACACAGAAGAAGTCTGCCACAAAAGCAGGCAAGCCCATGGTGACCGTCACCATCGAACCCTTCCGCTATTTCGTCAACCAAATCGCAGGCGACAAGGTGGACGTGAACGTGATGGTGCCCGCCGGCAGCAATCCCGAGACCTACGAACCGACTCCCCAGCAGATGGTGAAGCTCTCCGAGAGCTCACTCTACCTGAAGGTGGGAAAGATCGGTTTCGAGGAGACCTGGATGAAGAAACTCACAGACAATGCCCCCGACATGAAGGTCATCGACACCTCCGTGGGCATCACTCCAGCCAAGACGGCGGGCGGTGTGGAAGACCCTCATACCTGGATGAGTACCCAGAGCGCACGCACCATCTCCCAAAACATTTGCAAGGCACTCTGCAACCTGCTGCCCGGCGACAGTACCTATTTCAAACAGCAACAGGAGAAGTTTGTCCTCAACGTGGTGTGCCAGGTGGAAACAGACATGACTCCCTTCTTCCACCAAGCCAAGGAAGCCCGGGAGAAACTGACGCAAAGGAAAGAGAAGCGTTTCCCCTTCGTCATCTACCACCCTGCTCTCACCTACTTCGCCAAGGACCACGGCTTCGACCAACTCCCCATCGAGGAGGAAGGAAGGGAGCCCAGCATCGCCCAGCTCCAGGCATTGATAGACAAGGCTAAGAAAGAGCAGATCAAGACCGTGTTCATACAGAAGGAGTTTGCCAACCGCAACACCCAGACCTTCATCGATGCCACGGGTGCGCAATCCATCGAGATCAATCCCCTCGCCTACGACTGGGCAAGGCAGATGGTGGACATCGCCAAGAAGATGGCGGAGAGCTATAAATAATAAAGAAACGCAATATATTCAAGTATGACTCCAATCATAGAAATCGAGCAACTCTCGGCTGGCTACGAGGGAAAGGAAGTGCTCCACGACGTGAACCTCACCGTGTATCAAGATGACTACCTGGGCATCATCGGTCCCAACGGGGGCGGAAAGACCACCCTCATGCGCCTCATCCTGGGACTGATGAAACCGACAAAGGGAAGCATCCGATTCTTCAAGGACGGGAAAAAGGTAGAAGAAATCACCATGGGCTACCTTCCGCAGTACAATGCCCTCGACCGCCAGTTTCCCATCTCGGTATACGAGGTGGTTCTGTCGGGACTGAGCAAGACGAAGGGACTGTTCTCCCGCTACACCAGGGAGCAGCACCAGCAGGTGAACGACACCCTGGAGAGACTGCAGCTCACCGACCTCAAGGACAACCCCATCGGAGCCTTGAGCGGCGGACAGCTCCAGCGTGTCCTCCTCGCACGATCCATCGTCTCCAAGCCCGACGTGGTAATCCTCGACGAGCCCAACACCTACATCGACCGCCGTTTCCAGAAACAGATGTACGAGATGCTGGAGCAAATCAACAAGGACTGCGCCATCATCATCGTGAGCCACGACATCGCGGAGGTGCTGAACAACGTGAAGCACATCGCCTGCGTCAACCACCACCTCCACTACCACGCCACCGCCGACATGCCCAGGGAAAAACTTGAAGCGCATTTCCTGAACGTATAACACACGATTTATTCACAAAATATTCCATAATCCATCTTTTTGCAACGAAAAGATGGATTTTTTCATAGAATCTTAACAACACGTCAGAGAAAATCATTATCTTTGCACAAGAATTAAACAGAAGAGAGAGATTGCTGTCTATAAGATTGTCTTCACACATAACGACCGGAAACAAATAAAAGGATAAGAACATGAACGAAACCTCGATTTCTTTGGATATGTTGCAGTCGGCAGGCGTAGGTGCGCTTGCCTTGTTGTTGGGTATGCTGATGACCCGAAACATCAAGTGGCTACAGAAGTTTTGCATCCCCTCGCCCGTTTCCGGCGGTCTCGTCTTCAGCATCATCACCCTGCTTCTCTACAAGGTATTCCATATCGAGCTGAGCTTCGACGGCACCCTGAAGGATGTCTTCATGCTCACCTTCTTCACCTCCGTGGGCTTCCAGTCCAACATGAAAGTGCTGAAGCAGGGCGGCAAGACGCTCGTCATGATGCTCGTCCTGCTGGTGGGCATCATCATCCTGCAGAATGCAATGTCCCTTGCCATCACCAAGCTGCTGGGCGTGAGTCCGCTGATAGGCATGGCGGCTGGCAGCATCCCGATGGCGGGAGGTCATGGTACGGCTGGCGGTTTCGCCTCCCTCTTGGAGAGCATGGGCCTACAGGGAGCCGGCACCATCTCGATGGCGGCTGCCACCTTCGGACTGATAGGCGGTTCGGTGATAGGCGGTCCTATCGCCGAGAAACTGATACGCACCCAACTCACCTATGAGCATGAGACGATGAAAGACTTCGAGTTAGACCCGGCAATGGTGGGTATCGAGAGCGACGAGGCATCCCCCGCCGGTCGTGAGAAGCGACTGAGCAGTAGCGAGATAGAGTTTCAGCACTACGCCAATGCCGCCTACACGCTCTTGGTAGTGATGGCAATCGGTACGCTGATGACCGTTGTCCTCAAGAGCACGGACATCACCTTCCCCACCTATTTCGGTGCCCTCGTCACGGCAGCCATCGTGCGCAACCTGATAGAGTTGACTCCGTGGGCGAAGAAACTGGAAATGGAGAAAATCGTGAGCCTCGGCAATATCTGTCTCTCCGTATTCTTAGGTATGGCGATGATTTCGCTGAAACTCTGGGAGCTACAGTCTTTGGCCCTTCCCCTCATCACCATCTTGGTGTGTCAGGTCATCATGATGGTACTCATCACCTACTTCCTCGCCTTCCGCCTGCTCGGCAAGGACTATGACGCAGCCGTGCTGGTGGCAGGCATCTGCGGTTTCGGACTCGGTGCCACGCCCAATGCGATGGCAAACATGAGTGCCGTCTGCTACAAGTACCACTACTCCGTAAAGCCCTTTCTCATCGTGCCCATCATCGGAGCGATGTTCGTCGACCTCCTCAACACAGGCATCATCACCACCTTCCTCAACTGGATAGGATAGAAACATCGGATAGCATCTATACGGCTATTCCATTGCGCATCACATCCTCATACAAAGGAGAGGGATGGCTTTCCTCTATCAACACAGGCTCTATCGAGGTGTCAACATGAAGCGTTGCAAGCCATAGAGCCGATGTTGTGTCTAACCAGTCGCCTTGCAATTTTGGCACGATAACTGCCACATCAATATCACTGTCTTTATGAGCCTCATTCCTACAGCAAGACCCATATAGATATACCTTGGCATTGGAAAGCAATGGCAAAATCGCTTCCTTGTAACTACGCACTTTCATCAAAGCAGATTCTCTATCCATTGTTTTAACTCTTTAGTCTTATCAATCAGTACTCTGCAATATTCCATCGTCAATTTCTTGAACAATTCATCTTTATAAGAAGGGTACCTTGCCTCAATATTCATCGGCATCAATTCTGCCATAAATTTCAATTGACCTGGTGACATTTTAGAAGTCAAACCGCAACTTTGCGACAATTTCAACAGGTTATGAATAAAAGGAATTTCATCAGGTTTGACGGCACTCCAATATGCCTTGATGGTTTTCTCTATCACTTGATGGCACATAAAACCAACATACAACCATCTACCGCCATTATACATAACTTCGGCAGTATCAATGTCGTAATCTGCGAGTTCCTTCCAATATGTCACTTTATCAATAGCCATATTTGTTGTTTTTGGCAAAATTAAGACTTTTATTCGTAACCGCCAAATGTTTCGGGAAGAAATTATATTTTTTGCTTGATTACCCTATCAAGGGGCACAAGCATAATATCCGGGGATAACGGGAAGAACTGCCTTTTAGCTGTGCCAGAAGTTTACTTCATTTTCCCCTTCACCCTTCACCTTTGTGGCTGAAATGCCGATAAACACAGGGGCTGACGTGGGTGAAGGGATAAATCCGCGGAAAAATAACACCTGTTATATATAATATTACCTAAAAAACAAGGCGGTTCTCCGCTAATCTCTTTTCTTTTTATTATCTTTGCAAGCGATTTATGTCCTATGGACAACAAAGAAGTATAGAAATATAATACATTAAAGTTTAAACAATAATGAAACAGTACAAGCTGGTGGACAATGTCCTGGGATGGGTCGCATTCCTCATCGCGGCCTTCACCTATTGTTCCACGATTGAACCGACAGCCAGTTTCTGGGACTGTCCTGAGTTTATCACCACTGCCTACAAGCAGGAGATAGGTCACCCGCCGGGGGCACCGTTCTTCATGCTCCTGGGCAATTTCTTCACACACTTTGCCGGCGACACCACACAGGTGGCGAAGATGGTGAACACGATGAGCGCACTGCTGAGTGCCGTCTGCATCATGTTCCTCTTCTGGACCATCACCCATCTGGCACGAAAGCTCATCATCGGCGACTGGAAAGAGATGACCACCGCCAAGATGATTGCTATCGAGGCAGCAGGTATGGTGGGCGCCCTCATCTACACCTGGAGCGACACCTTCTGGTTCTCCGCCGTGGAGGGTGAGGTGTATGCGTTTTCCTCAGCCTTCACCGCCGTGGTATTCTGGCTGATACTCAAGTGGGAAGACCATGCCGACGAGCCCCACAGCGACCGCTGGCTGGTGCTCATCGCCTATATGACGGGCCTCAGCATCGGCGTTCACTTGCTCAACCTGCTCTGCATCCCCGCCATCGTGCTCGTATACTATTACAAGAAGGTGCCACAGGCGAACCTGAAGGGTTCCCTGCTCGCCTTGATTGTCTCGTTCTTGGTGGTAGTGGCAGTACTCTACGGCGTAGTGCCCGGTATCATCACCGTGGGCGGATGGTTTGAGCTGTTCTTCGTCAACACCCTCGGTTGCCCCTTCAACACGGGCGAGATCGTATACATCATCTGCCTCGTGGCATCTGTCATCTGGGGCATCTACGAGACCTACAACGCAAGCGACAAGAACATGAAGCGTCAGAACATCGCCTTCATCCTCGGCTTCGGCATGCTCGGCATTCCCTTCTACGGATATGGTTGGAGTGCCGTCATCTGCGGTGTCATCGTGATGGCTATCCTCTGGTTTGTACTCAACTACAAGCGCAAGCAGGAAACTGTGACTGGCGTGGACGAGACCACAGGCATCACCAAGAAGAAGACTGAGCTTTTGCCCGTCATCTCCGCCCGCGTCAAAAACACAGCCTTGCTCTGTATGCTGATGCTCATGATCGGTTACTCCAGCTACGCCCTCATCGTAATCCGTTCATCCGCCAACCCTCCGATGGACCAGAACTCCCCCGAGGACATCTTCACTCTTGGAAGCTATCTGAGCCGTGACCAGTATGGCGACCGTCCCCTCTTCTACGGACAGGCATACACCTCACAGGTGGCACTGCAGCAGGACGGCGGCTATTGCAAGCCCGTGATGAGCGAGGGCGCACCCGTATACCAGCGCAAGGAGAAGGCATCGGCAGACGAGAAAGACTCCTACTTCGTGGTGAGCCACAAGAACAAGTACAAGTATGCACAGAATATGTTGTTCCCCCGTATGTATGATGCAGCCCATGCACAGGCTTACGAAGACTGGCTGGGCGGCGTGGACGGCCCCCAGGTGCCCTACGACCGTTGCGGAGAGAACATCATGGTGAAGATGCCGTCGCAGGTGGACAACATCCGCTTCTTCCTCTCCTACCAGTGCAACTTCATGTACTGGCGCTACTTCATGTGGAACTTCGCCGGCCGTCAGAACGACATCCAGGGCAATGGCGAACCGGAGCACGGCAACTGGATTACAGGCATCTCCTTCATCGACGACCAGCTGTACGGCGACCAAAGCAAGTTGCCCGACGACCTGAAGGAGAACAAGGGACACAACGTGTTCTACTGTCTCCCCCTTATCCTGGGTCTCATCGGCCTCTTCTGGCAGGCTTGGTACACCCGCAAGCGCAAGGTCATCAAGAAAGGTGTCGAGACAGAGGAGATTCTGCCCGTCGGCATCCAGCAGTTCTGGGTGGTATTCTTCCTGTTCTTCATGACAGGTCTCGCCATCGTTCTCTACCTGAACCAGGTGCCCATGCAGCCCCGTGAGCGTGACTATGCCTACGCCGGTTCCTTCTATGCCTACGCCATCTGGTGCGGACTCGGCGTGATAGCCATCCTCGACATCCTGAAGAAGAAGGCGAAACTGAGCGGCACCGCCGTGACAGCCATCGTAGCCGTACTCACCCTGCTCGTACCTGTACAGATGGTATCGCAGACCTGGGACGACCACGACCGGTCCGACCGCTACACCTGCCGTGACTTCGGACAGAACTACCTGATGTCGCTCCAGGAAAAGGGCAACCCCATCATCTTCACCAACGGTGACAACGACACCTTCCCGCTCTGGTACAACCAGGAGGTGGAAGGCGTGGGAACCGATGCCCGCGTCTGCAACCTGAGCTACCTGCAGACCGACTGGTACATCGACCAGATGAAGCGTCCTGCCTACAACTCACCGTCAGTGCCCATCACCTGGCCACGACTCGACTTCTGCTCCGGCACCAACGAGTATGTACAGGTAGAGGCTTCCGCCAAGCAGCAGATTCTCGACTTCTACAAGGAAGACCCAGAGAACGCCAAGAAGCAATTCGGCGCAGAGCCGTTCGAGCTGAAGAACATCCTGAAGTACTGGGTGCGCAGCAAGAACCCCGACATGCACTTCATTCCCACCGACACCCTCTACGTCACCATCGACAAGGAAGCAGTGAAGAAGAGCGGCATGCTGATGGCTTCCGACACCATCCCCGACAAGATGGTCATCTCGCTGAAGGGCAAGAACGCCCTCTACAAAGGCGACCTGATGATGCTGGAGATGCTGGCACAGTGCAACTGGACCCGTCCGCTCTATGTGGCACTCACCGTGGGTGAGGAGAACTACATGAACCTGGGTGACAACTTCGTGCAGGAAGGACTGGCGAACCGCATCACGCCGTTCACCACCAACAGCCCCGGTGCGAAGAGGTTTGACACAGAGAAGGCTTACCACAACATCATGACCCGATTCAAGTTCGGCAACCTGAAGCAGAAGGGACTCTACATCGACGAGACCACGATGCGTATGTGCTACACCCACCGTCGCCTGCTCGCCCAGACAGCCCTGCAGCTCATCGCCGAGGGCAAGAAGCAGAAGGCCGTCGACATTCTGAAGAAGGCCGACGTGGAAATCCCGGCCTACAACGTCACCCTCGAATACATGAGCGGCGGACTCGACATGGCACGCGGATGGCTGTTGGCCGGCCAGAAGGCAAAGGGCAAGGAATATGTGGAGGCATGCTGGAAAAACGCCTACCAGTACCTCAACTACTACCTCTCCCTGCCGAACGACCGCTTCATGCAGGCACAGAACGACTGTCTCCGACAGATCATGATCATGCAGAGCATCTGCGAAGTCGCCGACATGGTGAGCCCCCAGATGGGGCAGAAGTATGAGAAGCAGCTCAATGCCCTCTATACCCTGTACCACGGCAGAGGCGGCAAACTTCCACAAGGAAACGATTAAAGAAGACCAAGTACTTGCAGGACTGCCAAGGTGGCCTGTCCTGCAAGTACACCCTTATCAACAACAATCCCCTACAATTACCCAAGATGTTTATCGAGCAACCAGCCAAGTGGCTAAGATGGCTGTATCCCAAGGCCATCTGGAGAATGGACCCCAACGAGCATTCCGTCTACCTCACGTTTGACGACGGTCCTATCCCGGAGTCCACCCCCTTCATCCTGAAGACCCTGAGGGAGTTCAACATCAAGGCCACGTTCTTCATGGTCGGCGAGAACGTATTGCGCCATCATGACCTCTACAACCAGATATTGGCGGAGGGACACCAGGTGGGCAACCATACCTTCAACCACATCGGGGCCTTGAAGCACCGTGTCATCTCGTATGTGCTGAACACCAACCAGGCAAACGACATCATCCACGCCCATCTCTTCCGGCCGCCCCACGGCTGGATGCGACCGAGCGAGTACTGGTGGCTGCACCGCACCTACGATGTCATCATGTGGGATGTCGTGACCCGCGACTACTCCAAGTGGCTGACGGCGGAGGACGTGGTGAAGAACGTGAAGAAATATGCCCGCAACGGCAGCATCATCACCTTCCACGACTCGCTGAAGAGCATCGACAAACTGAAAACTGCCCTGCCCGAGTCCATCAAATGGCTCAAGGAACAAGGCTATGAATTTAAAATATTTGATTAGGAAACAAGAAAGACTATGAGCAAGAGAATGAACAGCTACCAGGCTGTCGCCAGTTTCGTGAGAGGTTTCTTCGAGGCATACGCCCGTGGCATCATCGACGCCACCATCGGGGGCGATGACTTCCAGAAGAAGAACGACCAGAAGGAAATCAAGCAGATGATGCTGGAGCATTACGGAGAAGTGAACCAATACTTCTTCGACATCATGTTCTCCACCCTCGTGCGCCTCAACTACAAGACTGCCGAGGAGGCCAACGAGCGCATGGCGAAGAACTTCGACAGCATGAAGCAAGCTGACCCGACCTTCGATCCGACGATGCTCGACTATCTGCGCATCGCCTGCAAGAGTCCTCAGCTCTACAAGGCGATGGAATCAGAATACAAGCGCAACTTCACCTGGCTCCTGCAAGGTAAGTTCACCACCCTCGAAGAGCATGTAAGGGACTATACCCACGGCATCCTCATCAGTCTCGCCGACGAGCCGATGGCCATCCACCTGCTCACCCGAATCATCGTGAAGGCATACGCCGCCGGACTGAAATGCGGCAGCAAGGCAGGGAAGCAGCACCAGCTCCATATGCCCACCCTCCACGGCATGCTTCTCAACAACGTGAACATCCTCTTAAATGAATCCCCTTTGAGGAGTGACTCCAAAGACCCCGTGGCTCTTTTCAAGGAGGCTTGCAAGAACGAGGAGGAAAATATCAATGTACTCTTCAACACCCTCAACGATGCGATGAAGGAGTTGGCGGAAGAATAATATTTTCCGCATGATTGCAAGACTTACCGAAAACTTTTGTATCTTTGCAGAAAAGTGACGGCAGTCACGATTATATTATCATAAAAAGCTGATGTTATGGCATTGAAATTATATCCGATAGGAATACAGACGTTCTCTGAAATCCGCAAGGATGACAAACTATACATTGACAAGACGGAATACATCTACCGTATGTCCCATACCAGCGGTAAATATTTCTTCT
>CAVEJY010000105.1:0-2104 GCA_963616155.1 Acutalibacteraceae bacterium | reverse complement strand
TACTTGCCGCTGGTGTGCGTCATGTGGTAGACGTATGCCGTCTTGTCGATGTAGACGTTGTCGAGCCGACGAATCTCCTCGAACGTCTGGATGCCTATGGGATATAACTTTCTTGCCATGCTGTTCTTGCTTTTTTGCAAAGATAAGGAATATTTCCGGTTGGCCGTCAGAAACGCCCTCCCTTTTATATATTTTTAGACGTTGCGCTGCCTCATCCGTCCCCGAGGAGCCTCCCTGCCTCCTTCCCCATCCTGATTTACCAATACCTCTCGAAGGTGGGGATGTTGTGGAGGTCGGACCCGACGAGGTCGTACATCTTGTGTTTCTGGAGCCACCGGGCGCGCTTCCTGACCCTGTCGCCGTACTGGCCGCGGAGGGAGAAGAGGTTGCGCTGGAAGAGGATGCCCTGCGCCTTCAGTTCTTCGTAGTCGTCGTTGGACATATAGAGGTAGCGCTCGGGATGGGCGAGGACGGGGGTGTAGCCCGCGTTCTTGATGCGCTCCAGGAGGAAGCGGAAGTTGGCAGGGGCGGAGAAGATGCTGGTCTCCACCAGCAGGCGGTTGCCCGACAGGGGGAGGAGGTCGCCTGCCTTGAGGCGTTTCCCGAAGAGGGCGTCGAGCATGTTCTCGGCGGCGAGGTGGAGCCTGACGGGATTCCTGCCCTCGGGGTGGCGGAGGGCGAAGTCGTCTGCGTATGCTGCCTGAAACCGGGCGAAGGTGTCGCGGAGGTGGGCGGTGGTGTTGGGCACGTCCTCCATGATGTGGGGCGTGAGCCACACCTCGGCGATGCCTGCGCGCTCGTAGCGGCGGAGTATTTCAAGCGACTCCTCTGTCTGGCGGAAACCGTCGTCCACGCCGGGGAGTATGTGACAGTGCCAGTCGGTGGCGTCGGGGAAATGCTCCTCCGGGGCGGCGCCCCGGAAGAGTTTGAAGACCTTGTTCATATAAACCCTCATGGCATACCACGAGGGGGCGTTGGTTGTTTTACTTGACAGACTAATCATTCGATGACTATGATATATAAGTTTACTTTTTCAGAGAGGCTTTTTTTACTTTCAATCTGTAGTTGAGCGCAAGGTGGAACACCGCCCACAGCACCAGGTCCACCACTAATACATAGGTGATGTTCACGCGCCCTATCAGCACCGCATCCACCAGGATGAACATCAGCGACAGCAGGCAGATACTCGCCATCACCTGCCTCACCCTCAGCCCGCAGCGCAGCAGCTTGTGGTGGATGTGGTTCTTGTCGGGCAGGAATGGGTTCCTGTCATTCCTTACTCTGTGGACCACCACCCTCACCACGTCGAGCAGCGGCACCAGCATCGTGGCGAACGCCAAGGCCATGTTGCAGTCCTGGTCCGTCCTCGTCGCCACGTCCACGCTGCTCAGGTGTACCATCAGGAAGCTCAGGATATAGCCCAATGACAGGCTCCCCGAGTCGCCCATGAAGATCTTCCTGCCCCGCATGATGTTGCCGAACACGTTGTAGAACCAGAAAGGCACGATCACGCCCAGTGCCGAGATGCACAGCAGGGCGTAGACGTAGAGCCCCAGGCAGATGTGCAGCACCGCCAGTGCCACCAATGAGATGGCGCACAGGCCCGATGCCAGACCGTCCACGCCGTCGATGAGGTTGATGGCGTTGGTCACATACACCACGATAATCACCGTGAAGGGCATGCCTATCCATGCCGGCAGCTCGTGGATGCCGAAGAGGCCGTCGAGCGACCTGATCCATACGCCCGACGCCACCAGCAGTCCCGCCGCCAGTCCCTGCACCAGAAACTTCTTCCTGTAGCCCACGCCGATCAGGTCGTCGGAGAGACCCACTAAGAAGAGCATCATGCTCCCCACCGTCAGGGCGAGGAACTCATAGGGCGTATCTCCCTTCTTCAGCGAGTCGCCGGGGTACCCCATCAGGTAGTACGCCAGCAGCAGCATGCCCATGGTGATGAGTATCACCGGGAAGAACGACACGCCGCCCAGCCTGGGTATGGGCGCGAAGTGCACTTTCCGCTCGTCGGGCATGTCGAAGAGCTTCTTCTTGTGGGAGATGAGCAAGATGTTGGGCAGCACGGTCATGGCGATGAAGCACGCCACGA
>CAVEJY010000104.1:0-5374 GCA_963616155.1 Acutalibacteraceae bacterium | reverse complement strand
AAATCCTCCTTACCCCTTCTCCCCGAACAAGTCGTCAAGTATCACCTGGCTCTGTATCATTCCTGCCTGTGCATTGTTCTTCAGCCCGGAGGCTGTGACGAAGGTGAGGTGGAGGGCCTTGGGCGTATGGGTGGCAAGACGGAAGATTTCGCGGCGTTCCACTAATCTCTGGAGATAGGCGGGAGTGATGTCGTAGGCACTGAGCGAATACTTCATCTCGCAGAGGTTGACAACTTGGTCACGGCGGTCGAGCACCAAGTCTATCTGCGCCCCCTCCACGCCCTTCTCCCTGTCTCCCTTCTGCTGCCAGGAGTATACGTTGGTCTGCACGCCGGTGATGCCCAGTTTCCTCTTGATCTGGGAGATGTGGTGCAGGCACAGCTGCTCGAAGGCATAGCCGCTCCAGGCACGGTGGGAGGGAGAGTCTATCATGTTGCTCCACAAGTGTTCGTCGGTCTCTTCCCTACCTTTTATATAATGCAGGTAGAAGAGGGTGTAGAGGTCGGTGAGTTGGTACATGGCCCCGTTCTGCTTGTTGCCGTAGGAATTGTACTTGCGGATGAAGTCGCAGCTGATGAGGTCGTTGAAGGCCTCGGTGAGCTTGCCGCCCGAGGTGAGGCGCAGTGCAGCCATGATGTCCTCACGCGTCATCCCCGTCTTCTTCCTTGCCAGGAGTTCCACGATGCGACGGTATAGCACGGAGTCTCTGAAGAGCGACCGGAAGAGAAACTCGTATTCCCCAGCCAGTTCGGCACCCTCGGCGAAGAAAAGCATGTCGATGTTCTGCGGCAAGCTGTACTGCTTGTCTATCATATTGAGGTAATAGGGCGTGCCGCCCATAATCATGTAGCACTCCGCCATCTGGTGGCGTGTCCACACGATGCCCTTGGACTGTAGGTAAAGCTCCGTCTCGTGGAGGTCGAAGGGGGCGAGATAGATTTTCCTCGTCACGCGGTTGTGCAGTCCTCCCTTGTCACCCAGCAGCTTGTTTGTCATCCAGGTGGTGGCGGAACCGCACACGATGAGCTTGAGCCGGGGTTGGTCGGATGCCCATCCGTTCCAAAAGAGGTCGAGAGCCCTGATAAAGTTCGCCTTCGGGGTATCGAGCCACGGCAGCTCGTCGATGAAGACGATGACCCTCTCCCTCTCCTCAAGCAAGACAGAAAGGTAGGCACGCAACTGCGAGAATGCCTCGAACCACGTCTTGGGCCTTGCCTGCCTCCTGCCCGAATAATAGGCAAGCTGCTCGGTAAAGTAAGTGAGCATCTCGGTCTTGGTGCAGCGGTACACCCCCGTCATGTAGAAGCTGAACTCATCGCCCAGCATCTGCTTGACGAGAAAAGTCTTGCCGATGCGTCTCCTGCCATAGATGGCGACGAACTCAGCGGAACCAGACTGGAGACAATTCTCCAACAGTTCCATTTCCCGTTTCCTTCCTATGATATTCTGTATCATGCTTCTTCTCTTTGGTTTCGCCTGCAAAGATAGGACAAAATAACGGAAAAACCCTCCGAATTCCCCGAAAAAGTACCGATACCGGTGCCAAAAGTCGAAAAAATATGCACTTTTGGCACCACTATCGACACTTTTCTTGTCCGAATACCACAACCGTGGCGGGGGGAATATGTGTGTTTTTTATCTGCGACAACCAAAATACCCGCCGGATATTTGGAAGTTTGGCAAGTTTTGCTTAACTTTGCCGACAAAAGGAGAAACGAAACATGGTAGATATCAATAAAAGGAAATTGCCGGCTGGCATCCAGTCGTTCAAAGTCATCAGGGAAGAAGGCTATCTCTATGTAGACAAGAGCGACGTCGTTTGGTATTTGGCGAACAGGGGCAAGAAGTTCAATTACCTGAGCCGCCCCCGCCGTTTCGGCAAGTCGATACTTGTCGATACGCTGCAGATGTACCTGGAAGGAAGAAGGGAACTCTTCGAGGGACTGAAGGTCATGCAGCTGGAGAAAGAGTGGAAGCAGCATCCCGTCATCAGGCTCGACCTGAGTCTGGGTGGAGCGAATGCAGAGACACTGCGCTCGTATCTCAACTTGCGTTTCAAGGAATATGAGAAGAAATACAGCGTCACTCCAGACCCGACTGCCCAGCTCGCCGACCGTTTTTATGCCCTCGTCACCACCGCCTACGAACAGACGGGACTGAGGGTTGCCATTCTGATTGACGAATACGACTCGCCCCTCCAGCACTCCTGGAAGACTCCCGAGCATGAGAAATGCACAGAAGTGTACCGTGAGGTATTTGCTGTTCTGAAAGCTGCAGACGAGTACGAGCGACTGGTGTTCATCACGGGCATCACGAAGTTTACCCAAATATCCCTGTTCTCCGTGCTGAACAACCTCAGCAACATCAGTTTCGAACCGGAGTACGCCACCATCTGCGGCATCACGGAGGAGGAAATCGGCGAGAACTTCCAACCCGAGCTGGAAAAGATGGCGGAGGTGAACCAGTGGACCTTGCAGCAGACCCACGACCGGTTGAAGGATTATTACGACGGCTACCACTTCAGCCGCCGCAACATGACCGACATCTACAACCCCTATAGTCTCGTCAATGCCCTGGACACTCAGGAAATCCGCAATTTCTGGGCTGCGTCGGGTGCGACATCCCTGCTCCCCAAGTTTGTGGACAACATGGAGCTTCGCCTGAAGAACTTCGAGAATTGTTTCATGATGCGAAATACTTTGGAACTATCAGATGTCACGGGCGGTGGAGCAGAATTGTTCCTGTATCAGTCCGGGTACCTGACCATCAAGGCGAGCGATGAGTTCGGCTATACCTTGGGATTCCCCAACGAAGAGGTGAAACAAGCCCTTTATGACATGGTATTGCCTGCTCTTGCAATGCGTTCCGAGAGCGATGTGCAGTCGTTGCAAGCCTGCCTGTATCGTCGATTGGGCATGGGACAAGTAGACGATGCCATGAAATCTTTGAAGGCTCTCATCGCCGACGTTCCCTACAGCAACAAGAAACTTGTGTCGATGGACATGGAGGAGCGTTACCGCCTCATCATCAGCACCGTCTTCAACGCCATCGGGCTGAAAGTGGAAGTGGAAAAGATGATTGCCACGGGCAGAATCGACATGATAGTCCAGACCTCCCGCTACATCTACGTCATCGAACTCAAGCTGAGAAACAACGGCGGCAAGGATGCAGCCTCGCAGCAAATCCTCGACCGCCAGTATATGGAGCCTTTCAAGGCCGACAAGCGACAGGTCATCGGTTTGGGAATAGAACTCGACGAAGAGGGCAAAGGCCTCTTGGACTGGAAGAGAGTGGAATAGCTTAAATCCTGTTCTCTTCCAACTTGTCGGTGTCACGATTCCTTATATCATGATGTAAGAATCCTGTTTCCTTACATCATATCAGAATAGGTTCTATCAGGTGTTATGGTTAGGTGCTTGCATGAGGAAACTTACTTCTTCACCTTTCCATAATAATCCAGTCCCAATTGAACATTCTTGATGAGTGCCTTGCTGGAGAAGGTGGCGCCAGTCACGCCGTCCACCTTCATGGCGGAGGCCTTCTTCACGCTCTTGCCCTCGAACTTCTGTAGCAGGGTCTTCGCCTTGTCGAAGAACTGGGGCGTGTCCTGGTTCTTGAGTGCCTCTATCTTCTGTACCTTTCCGTTGGCGATGTAGATCTTCACGGGAGTCTGGCCCTTGAAGCCACGCACGTCCTTGCCGAGGGCGGTGGTGTTGATGACGGTGGTCTTGCCCTCCTTGGTGATGATATCGGATCCGGAAGTGAAGGCTGTAAACAAGGAACCCAGGCATAAGAAGCCTAAGCATGCTGCCCCGAGGGGGGCTTTCAAATTGAAATTTTTCATCGTTGTAATTCAGATATTATAGTTACAAAAACAATCTTTTCCAGTAAAGTGGATGTAAAAGTACAACTAATCATGTTAATTGTGGCAAGAAATGCCGATAATTTGATATAATTTAGTAACTTTGTCCCCCGATTAAAGAGTTTTTAAACATCATATTATGCTTGAGAAGAACATTCGGGAGCGCATCGTCGCGCTCATCAACAAAGAGGTGATTCCTGCCATCGGATGCACGGAACCCATGGCCGTGGCACTGTGTACGGCAAAGGCAGCCACCCTTTTAGGCAGACGCCCGGAGCGCATCGAGGTGCTGCTGAGTCCCAATATGCTCAAGAACGCCATGGGCGTGGGTATCCCCGGAACGGGAATGATCGGTCTGCCCATCGCCGTGTCGCTCGGCGCACTCATCGGCAAGCCCGAGTATGGACTGGAGGTACTCAAGGACCTCACGCCCGACACGCTGGAGCAGGGCAAGCGATACATGGAGGATGCCGACATCGACATCAAACTGAAGAAGGGCATCACCGAGAAGCTCTACATCGAGGTACTCTGCAGGGCTGGCGGCGATTCTGCCACGGCGGTAATCGCCGGAAGCCACACCAACTTCGTCTTCGCCGAGAGAAACGGCGAGGTGGCACTCGACAACCGCTCTCATGGCGCAGCTTCTGCCGACGATGATGACATACGGCTCAACATGAAGATGGTGTATGAGTTTGCCACCACGTCTCCCCTCGACGAGATTTCCTTCATTCTCAAGACCCGGGAATACAACATGAGAGCCGCCGAACTCTCCATCAAAGGCAACTACGGCCACTGTCTGGGCAAGACGATGGACCGCCCCCTGAGTCACGGCATCTTCGGCAACAATATCTTCTCCCATATCATCTCCCGCACGGCCTCTGCCTGCGATGCCCGTATGGGTGGGGCGATGATTCCCGTGATGAGCAACAGCGGCAGCGGCAACCAGGGCATCTGTGCCACCAATCCCGTGGCGGTGTATGCCCAGGAGAACGAGAATACGGAGGAGGAATTGATTCGCGCCCTGACGCTCAGTCACTTGACCGCCATCTACATCAAGCAAAGCCTCGGCAAGTTGTCGGCTCTCTGCGGTTGCGTGGTGGCGAGCACGGGCAGCAGTTGCGGCATCACCTACCTGATGGGCGGTGACTACCAGCGCATCTGCAACTCGGTGAAGAATATGGTGGCGAACCTCACGGGCATGATCTGTGACGGTGCCAAGCCCAGCTGTGCCCTGAAGATTTCGTCGGGTGTAAGCACCGCCCTGCTCTCCGCCCTGCTGTCGATGGAGGGCAAGTGCGTGACGAGCGCGGAGGGCATTGTGGATGACGATGTGGACAAGTGCATCCACAACCTCACCAGCATCGGTGCGGATGCGATGAGAGCCACCGACGACATGGTGCTCGACATCATGACGCACAAGTAAGTGAAGAGTGAAGAACGAAGAGTGAAGAACGAAAAGTGAAGAGTGAAGAACGAAGAGTGAAGAATTCTCTTGCCTTGTAGATGAAATGC
>CAVEJY010000103.1:0-4627 GCA_963616155.1 Acutalibacteraceae bacterium | reverse complement strand
AGGTGACACTGAACGAGGAACTCTTCTCCTGCAACAGTTTCATCGACAAGAAACGCTGGAACCAGCTCGATGGTTGGAAGGCGACCTATTCACGCACACTGTCGGACAAGACCTATTCCATCACTCCCGACAGCAAGATGTGGATATTCCCCTTCCCGAAGAGTGCCGTCGACAACAACCCACAGTTGACCCAAAACTATAAGGAATAACATTCTAACAACATTAAAATAACATTAGAACAATGAAAAAACTCATGATGATAGCTGTCGCTGCATTGGTGACACTATCTTCCTTCGCACAAGGAAAGGCAACAAGAGTAAGCGGACAGCTCACCGACCTCGGCGACTCTCTGCTCTACAATCTCATCGACATGAACCTGGACAATCCTCGTTCCAAGGCAAGTTTCGCCGTCAAGGACGGTAAGTTTGACTTCACCCTCAACGTGGAGCATCCTGCCACCTTCGCCCTCATGGATTTGGCAAGCGTTAATGCCGGCGACCCAAAAGCCTTCAAGGTTATCGACCTCACTCTCATGCCGGGAGAAGACATCACCATCAATGGCAGTTTTGCCGACTACAAGGTGGGCGGTGCCGCCATCTACCAGAAAATTGCTGATGTGCAGAAAATCATGGACGACTGCTACAAGAACGTCAACGAAAAGAACATGGACTCTTGTCGCAAGGCATTCACCGCCGTCGCCATGCCCTATATCAAGGCACACTCCAACGAGGAAGCTGCAGTGCTGCTTATCCAAGGACTGGAATACGAGCAGACCAAGGAAGCCTTGAACCTCTTCACTCCCGAGGTACGCGAGGGAAGAATGGCTGGCTACTGGAAACCCATGCTCAAGATGTTTGAGGCAGAGGCGAAGCGTGAGGCTGCTGCCAAGAAGTTGCAAGAAGGCGTTGAGGCTCCCGACTTTACCTTGCCTGACCTCAACGGCAAGCCACTCAAGCTCTCCAGCCTTCGTGGTAAGTATGTGATTCTCGACTTCTGGGGAAGCTGGTGCGGATGGTGCATCAAGGGAATGCCTGAGATGAAGAAATACTACGACAAGTACAAGGGTAAACTTGAAATTCTCGGCGTGGACTGCAACGATACGGAAGCCAAGTGGAAGGCAGCTGTGGAGAAACACCAAATCTCCTGGAAGCATGTGCGCCAGAGCAAGGAGACACAGAAGGTGAGCGATGATTACGGAGTGGCTGGCTTCCCTACCAAGATTCTCATCGACCCTAAGGGAAAGATTGTAAAGGTGATTGTAGGAGAAGATCCTGCGTTCTACGAACTGCTCGACTCCACCTTTGCTTCCAAGAAATAAACTCTCTCTTACCTTACATACAAAATAGGCGAAACTCTCTGAAAAAGTCCGTGGGCAAATGAAGTCTGCGGACTTTTCTTTGTCTTGATGGAATGTTGGATGCAAAAATACGATGATTTTTGTTTGTGGAATCCACGGAATTGCTTACCTTTGCATCGGAACAATAAAAATATAGGAGAATTTGATTATGATGAACATGAAGACTTTGATGGTATGCGGCCTGTTGCTGTTGCCGTCGCTGAGTCAGGCACAGGGTTGTTGCCAGAAGAAGGAGCAAGCCAAGTCTTGCTGCCAAATGAGTAACGAGGTGATAGAGACCATTATGTCTCGCCGCTCTGTCCGCAAGTATCTCGACAAGCAGGTGGAGCATGAAAAACTGGCACTTATCGCCAAGTGCGGCATCAATGCCCCCAGCGGCATGAACCAGCAGCCGTGGGCGGTGAGAGTGGTGGAGAACCAGGATTTCATCAAGGGCACTACCGAGATTTTCAAGAAGGAGAATCCCGAACAGGTGAAGCGTGATGCGAACTTCAAGAATATGTATCGCAATGCCCCTAATATCATCGTGGTGGCGACCCCGGAGGGTGAGGGACAGTTGGATGCCGGTTTGTTGGGCGAGAACATGATGCTTGCCGCCAAGTCCTTGGGGCTGGGCACCTGTTGTCTGGGCGGTCCCGTCCGCTTCCTTCAGGGCAGCGAGACTTGCAAGCCCTATCTTGCCCAGCTCAACCTGCCCGCTGGCTATGAGATCTGCTACATCCTCGCCGTCGGCTATCCCGACGAGACTCCTGAGGCGAAGCCAAGGGATGAGGGCAAGGTGGAGTTTATCAAGTAGGAAAAGGCTTTGTCACTACGTCTACCACATGACTTCCTGCTCCCATCAGGTCGGGTCGCTCAGAGACTCGCTTCTGGTACTCGAGGAAGCGGGCGAATGTGTCGTCGCTCATTTGGTTGAGGCGAGTACGCATGTAGTCTGCCGGACCGTCGGGTGAGAAGATGGTGACACGCTCCAGTCCTGCCTCACGGTCGAGGCGGTCGATGTCTTCGAGCCGTACATAGTCGTACAGTTCGTCGGCGTGTGCCTGTATGTGGAAATCTTCGTCCACGACACCGCGCTCCATCAGTCCGCTGATGCGGTCTTCGTCGAAGCAGTAGGAAAGGATGCTGTACTCGTTCATCAGATAGGCGACGAAGATGAGTCCGCCGGGCTTTGTTACCCGCTTGGCCTCGGTCAGTGCCTTGAGTTTCTCTTCGTCGCCGATGAGGTGGTAGAGGGGACCGAGCAGGAGGGTGATGTCTGCCGAGGCATCGGGCAGGAAGGACATGTGGCGTGCATCGCCCTGCACCACATCGGCGGTAGGCTCACGCTTCAGGAACACGTCGATGTTGCGCTTCACCAGTTCCACAGCCTTCACATCATAGCCTTCCGCCATGAGTGCCGACGTGTATCGTCCCGTGCCCGCCCCGATGTCGAGCAACTGGAAGCCGGGACGGAGAAAGCGGTGCAGATGGTGCATGGTCGTTTCGAACTCCACGATGCCGTGACGGCGCAGCAGGCGCAAGTCTTCAGGGTGCTTGTTGTAATGTCTTTCTATATTGGATAAAGCCATAGTTGTGTGCTGGGTGTTATTCTGTCAATGTTGTTGGTAATAATAAAAAAGTCCGTGAGCAGGTGAGAGCCCACGGACTTTTTTGTTATAGGGTTGCAAATGTCTTACGCCTTGAAGCTCTCCAGGTCTTCAGTCTGGAAGTTCTGGATGTAGGCGGAATGGCCGAGTACCTCCTCCTCTGCCATGCGAACATACACGTTGGCACTCTTCTGGAACATCTCGGGAGCCTTGGTGGCATCGTCGAGGATGAGGAGAGACATTACGATGTCGCCAGTCATGTTGTAGAGACGGCGGGCCAAGAAGTCGTGAACAGCCTGGTCGCCAGCTTCCTTCACCTTGGCGATGGCTGCCTCGTAGAGGTCTACGAGCTTTGCCACACGCTCCTTCAAAGGCTTCAAGTCGTCGCTTACCTCGCTCTCCAGCATCTCCTTGATGATTCCTAAGTAGGTGCCGTTGGTAATGTAACGGATGGCTGCCACCACCTGCAACTGTGTGGTACCTTCATAGATGGAGAAGATGCGGGCATCGCGGAATAGACGCTGGCTCTTGTACTCCATGATGAAACCTGAACCACCATGGATGCTGATGGCATCGTAGGCATTCTGGTTAGCGTACTCGGAGTTCATACCCTTAGCCAATGGAGTGAAGGCATCGGCAAGGCGGGTGTACTTCTTCAATTCCTGACGCTCCTCGGGAGAAAGCTTGGTGTCGCGGGCGATGTCCTCCAAAGCCTTGTAGATGTCCACATAGCGAGCTGTACAGTAGAGGAGCGAACGACCAGCGTCGAGCTTCGCCTTCATGCGGGAGAGCATGTCGTAAACGGCAGGGAAGTTGATGATCTTCTCACCAAACTGGGCACGCTCCTTGGCGTAAGCCAGTCCCTCGTTGTAGGCTTCCTGCTCCACACCCACGCTCTGTGCGGCAATGCCCAGACGGGCACCGTTCATCAAAGCCATCACATACTTGATAAGACCGAGACGAGTGCTGCCGCAAAGTTCAGCCTTGGCATTCTTGTAAACCAACTCGCAGGTAGGTGAACCATGGATACCGAGCTTGTGCTCGATGTGGCGAACGTCTACGCCACCGTCACGCTTGTCGTAGATGAACATGGAGAGACCACGTCCGTCCTTGGTACCTTCCTCAGAGCGGGCGAGTACCAAGTGGATGTCTGAGTCGCCATTGGTGATGAAACGCTTCACACCGTTCAGACGCCATGTGCCGTCGGCATCCTGTGTTGCCTTCAGCATCACGTGCTGCAAGTCGGAACCAGCGTCAGGCTCAGTCAAGTCCATACTCATACCTTCGCCCTGGCAGATGCGGGGGATGTACTTCTGGCGCTGCTCCTCTGAACCGAACTCATAGAGGGTGTCGATACAACTCTGGAGCGACCAGATGTTCTGGAAACCGGCATCGGCTGCAGAGATAATCTCCGAAGCCATAGAGAACACGGCGTTGGGCAAGTTCAAGCCACCATAACGGCGAGGCATAGAGATGCCCCAGAGACCAGCCTTGCGGGTGGCATCGAGGTTCTCGTAGGTCTTGCTGGCGTAGATCATGCGACCGTTCTCCAAGTGAGGACCTTCCAGGTCTACTGCCTCAGAGTTAGGCTCGATGATGTTGGCAGCCACGTCGCCCGTGATGTCAAGCAGTCGCTTGTAGTTCTCGATGGCATCCTCGAAGCATACGGGTGCATCCTCAA
>CAVEJY010000102.1:0-26795 GCA_963616155.1 Acutalibacteraceae bacterium | reverse complement strand
ATAGAAATGAACGCAATTCACACAGACAATGCGCCTGCAGCTATCGGTCCGTATAGCCAGGCTATCGAAGTTAACGGTTTCGTATTTGCATCCGGCCAGATTCCCATCGACCCCGCGACCGGTGCTTTCGTAGAGGGTGGCATCAAGGAGCAGACTCGCCAGAGCCTCACCAATGCGCAGAACATCCTGAAGGCTGCCGGCACAGACCTCTCTCATGTGGTGAAGACCACTGTGTACCTGAACTCCATGGACGACTTCGCTGCCATGAACGAGGTGTATGCCGAGTTCTTCAGCCAGCCTTATCCAGCCCGCTCTGCCGTGGCTGTGGAGAAGTTGCCCAAGGGTGCTTTGGTAGAGGTTGAGGTACTGGCTGCCAAGTAATCAGCATAAGGTGGATTATGACGGATAATCCACCTTTTACACTTAATTCTCCGTTTTGTCCACCCCATCTTAGGTTTTTCTTTGTATCTTTGCCACAGATTTGAAGCAAACAATAACAAAAACTTAAGAATAGGACTATGAACAAAAAACAGATTCTGCTTTCGGCCGTGCTCGCCACTGCCATGGCGGCGAATGCCCAAGTGAATATCAACGTGGATGCAACCCACCCCGGCGCAAAGGTTTCACCTAATTTATATGGCATCTTCTTCGAGGACATCAACCATGCTGCCGACGGCGGTCTCTATGCCGAGCTGATCAGCAACCGGTCCTTCGAGGATGACGACAAGGAAATTCCTACCTGGAAGACTTCCGCCCAAAGCGGTGCGAAGATTTCCACACAACTTGTCAACAAGGGTCTGCTCAACTCTGCACAGGGCAAGGCTCTCCAGATTACCGTTGCCGCCACTCCCAACGCCACCGCCTCTCTCGTCAACGAGGGTTTCTGGGGCATCAACAGCGTACAGGGCAGAACCTACAAGCTCTCCTTCTGGGCGAAGGGCAGCTACAAGGGCGGTCTGAAGGCACAGCTCATCAGCGAGAAGGGCGACAAGGTGTATGCCGAGGTTGCCGTCGACGGCAAGATTGGAAAGAAATGGACGAAATATACAGCGGAGCTTACTGCCAACGCCAACGATGCCAAGGCTCAGTTTGCCCTCGTTGCCGACGGTAAGGGAACCATCCAGCTCGATGTGGTGAGCCTCTTCCCTCCCACCTTCAAGAATCGCGAGAACGGCTTGCGCCCCGACTTGGCACAGTTGCTCTACAATATCCACCCCAAGTTCGTCCGCTTCCCCGGCGGTTGCTATGTGGAGGGACAGGAGTCTCCCGATAATGCCTACCACTGGGAGAAGACCATCGGGCCTATCGAGGAGCGTCCCGGTCACAAGAACGTAAACTGGCGTTACCGTACGAGCGACGGCATGGGATTTGACGAGTACCTTCAGCTTGCCGAGGACCTGAACGCCAAGCCCCTCTATGTGGTGAACGTAGGTCTGTGGCACGGCGGCATGACCCCTGTGGACAGCATCCAGCCCTGGATAGACGAGTGTCTGAATGCACTGGAGTATGCCAACGGTCCCGTTACCTCCAAGTATGGTGCCCTCCGCGCCAAGAACGGACACCCCGAGCCCTACAACATCGAGTACTTAGAGATTGGCAACGAGAACAACCAGCCCGACCCAGCCCTGCAGAGCGACCACTACTACGAGCGTTTCAAGAAGTTCAAGGATGCCGTATTGGCAAAATATCCCAAGATGCACCTCATCGGCAACGTGGTGGCATGGGGCGACGACAACCCCAAGTGGGACAGCAGCGAGAGCGTGGAGTTGCTCGACGAGCACTACTACCGCAACCCGGCGTGGTTTGCCGAGAACTTCAACAAGTACGACTCTTACGACCGTAAGGGCAGTGAAATCTACGTGGGCGAGTATGCCGTGACACAAGGCTTCGGCAACATGGGCTCACTAGATGCAGCCCTCGGCGAGGCTGTCTACATGATGGGCATCGAGAACAACTCCGACATCGTGACCATGGCTTCCTATGCCCCTATCTTCGCCAACCTCAACAACCGTATGTGGGCACCCGACATGATACAGTACACCTCCGACAAGGTGTTCGGCACACCGTCATACTATGTGCAGAACGTGATGGCGAACAATGTGGGCACCCGCGTGCTGAAGGTGGCCCAAAGCTCTCCCTACAAGTATGAACAGACCAAGGTGAAGCCAGCCATCTGCCGTGTCGGCATGGGTACCTGGGGCACACAGGTTTCCTTCCAGGACCAGGGATACAGCGACGAGAAAGGCAACGCCCTGCCCATGACCTTGCAGGAACTGCCCACCGACATCCGCGGCAAGTGGCAGGCAAGTGCCGACGGCATCATCAGGCAGACCTCCAACGAGGAGTCCTGCATCCGTCTTAACCCCGGAGAGATTACCAGCGACGGCTATATATATAAGGTACGCGCCAAGAAGGATGCCGGCAACGAGGGCTTCCTTGTCATCTTCAACTATGTGGACAAGGACAACTACTGCTGGCTGAACCTCGGCGGCTGGAACAACACCCAGCACGGCATCGAGAGCATCGTGAACGGTTCGAAGGCACAGATAGCCACCTGCTCGGGCAACATCGAGACAGGCAAGTGGTACGACATCGAGCTGAAGATAGTGGGCGACAGCATCTTCGCCAGTCTGGACGGCAAGCAGATTTTCGCCACCCAACAGAAGGCAAATACCCTTCCCGGCGTGTTCTCCACCGCCACACTCGACGAGAAGACAGGAGAGGTAATCCTGAAGATCGCCAACACCAGCAAGGAGCATACCACCGCCAAGGTGAGCATCCAAGGCAAGAGCGTGAAGGAGGGCAAGCTCATCCGCCTCTCCGCCAAGAACGGCCTGGAGGAGAACACCATCGACAACCCCACCAACGTCTATCCCGTGGAGACCTACGTCACCACCGGCAAGGACGGGGCAGAGATTGAGGTTCCCGCCAATTCGCTCAACATCATCAGAATGAAATAGAGCTAAAGCTAAAGGCTTTTGAATGGTTAATAAGTTAGTTGGATTATAAGGGGCGACAACCTGCGGGATGCAGATTGTCGCCTTTGTTGTGTACGAGGTTTAGTATCACTACAAATATCCTTTTAGATTTACCAAGGAAAAGACAGAAAAAGAACGCAAAAAGCTAAAAAGGGTGCGTCAAACGACGCACCCTCCACTAAAAACCTAACAAACAATTACTCCAAAGCCGGCCAGCCGTCGCTGGTCCAGTTAATCTTCTTTTCCACGAGGATGCTCGCACCATTCCTCGCCACGCTGTAGCCATGGCAGAAGAAGCGGTCTCCGTCGGGGAAACTGTAGGCTGAGCAATGGCCCATTGCCTCAAACTCTTTCTTGTCTCCTTCGAGAATCAGGGTGCCGCCACCCTCCATCATGCTCTTGCCGTCCCTGTCGAGATAAGGGCCGGAGACGTTCTTGCTCCTGCCCACAGCCACACGGTAGTTGCTCTTCACGCCACGGCAGCAGTAGTCCCAGCTCACGAAGAGATAGTAATACTTGCCGTGCTTCATGATGAACGGAGCCTCGATGGCGTTGGTGCCGGCATACTTGCTGGTGGGGTTGGGCTCAACGTTAGTGTCGCCCACGGCATGACGACGGGCGATGGTCTGCGGCTTTGCCCCCTTCTTCACATGGAAGGTCTTCTTGTCGAGCGGAATGAGCTGGATGCCGTCCCAGAAGGAGCCCCAGGTCATCCAGGGATTGCCCTTGCCGTCGACGATGAAGTTGGGGTCGATGGCGTTCCACTGATCCCGGTCGCCCTTGGAGGCAACGAGACATCCCTCGTCCTTCCATCCGTCCTTGTCGGCGAGCGAGGTGTTGCTCAGCAGACCGATGGCGGAGGTGTTCTTGCCGAAGGTGGAGCAGGAATAGCCCATATACCACTTGTCCTTGTACTTGAAGACATCAGGTGCCCAGATATGGGTGTCGAAGCCCGGCACGCTGTCGTGTGTCCAGGCGGGAATCTTCTCCTTGGACAGCACGCCCTCCTGCGACAATGTCCAGTGCCGGCGGTCGGTGGAGGTCATCTGCGTGATGCCGTGCCCGGTGCAGTAGAGATAGTAGGTGCCGTCTTCGTAGGCGATGACAGGGTCATGCACCATCGGTGTCTCCACCACCTGCTGGGCCTTTACTACAGGAGCAGCAATAACCATTGCTGCTCCCAAAAATAACTGATTAAACAATCTCATACCTTATGTCACTTATTTCTTCTTGCCCCAGTAGCTCTTGGCACCATTGAGACCGGAATAGACGATAGTCACCTTGCGGGGAGAAGCCTCCCAGTCTACCTCGCGCTGTACCTTCAGCTCCACGTTGCCCACCTTCAGGGTGTTGGTGCTGGCATCGAACGACCAGCTTGCGCCCTTCCATGCACCGGAGGTGATGGTGTGGTCTGTGCCGAATACCATCTCGGAAGCCTCCTTCTGAACACCATACTTATAGCCTAAGTCGATATGTTCCCAGGTACCGGCGATCTCAGAGTCGTTGATGGCTTCCTGTGGCACCTTGCCGTAACGCTCGGGCATTACAGTAGGCCAACCGTTGGAGAGCCACTTGATGCTGCGCACGCCGCCCATCATGATGGCGTTGGAACTTGAGTTGCCGCCAAAGTCCTTGGGGAAGCGCTGCTGTGAAGCGTAGTAGTAGTTGCCGTTGCCGTCGTCGAAGACTGCACAGTGGGAGATACCTACCCAGCCATGCTTGTCGGCATTGGTGTCGGCGAACTTATACGGATGGGTGAGCACAGTGGCATTGTCGCCCACTACCTGTGCGGTCGCATCTGTGACGGCACCGTTCATGGTCTCGTAAGGACCTGTAATCTTCTTGGAGCGAAGTACTGTGGTGTTGTAAGGTACGTCCAGACCGTCGTTTGCGAGGAAGAGGTAGAAGTAACCATCCTTCTCTACAATCTCAGGTGCCTCGGTAGCCTGCCAACGTGAGTTGATGTCGCGTGAGAAAATCTGTGTACCGTACGAAGCGATGGCATCTGCACCCTCGCCCCATGGCTCAGACAGCGGATTCAGCGTCTTGCCTGTCTCCGGGTTCAACTGCACGGCAGCGATACCGCTGTGCCATGATCCGTAGATGAGCCAGTGCTCGCCGCTGGAGGTGATGATATAGGATGGGTCGATGGCGTTGAAACGGAAGTAGGTGGTGGTGTAGTCATCGGTAGCATTGCGGTGCCAGTCCTTGCCCTTGTCGGAAGACGAGCAGATGACGTAGCCCTTGTCCTCCCACTGGTTCAAGGCAGGGTCGCTGCACTCCATGACTCCGATGTATGCACGCTCTGTCCATGTGCTGTCGAAGTTGGCTGGCTTATTCTGCGCACCAGACCCAATGTAGTTGTCTACTACGATGCTGTAGTACATGCGGTACAGACCGTCACGCACCTTGCGGGCACAGGGTGCCCAATAACCCAAGCTCGGGTTGTAGATGGGGTCGAGGCCTACACGGGCACGCTGGGCGTTCAGAGTGTCTTTCACCCAGGTGAAAGCCTTCTCGTTGGCAGTGGCTCCCATATACTGCCAGTCCACGAGGTTCTTGCTTCGGCGGGCGTGGAAGTGGCCGTTGTTGGAGTGTACGTTGCCGTATGAGGCATCGGTCTGGTACATATAGTAGTAACCGTCCTCTGCGAGCATCACCGTGGGGTCGTGCACGTTGGCAAGGTTCCACTGGTAACGGTTGGCCCAACTTGATATTGACGTGTAGTCATCCTCGTAGGTAGGACACTTGTAGTCGGCAAGGTTCGTTGCGATGGAGTCAATCAGCTCCTCGGGTGCGTGGGGCACATAGGTCTCCTTGTCGTAGGTGTTTTCTATTGGGTCGGTACAGCTGGCTGTGGTCATTGCCACAGCCGCTGCTAATATCGGGAGAAATTTAATATGTTTCATAAATGTAAATTCAGTTTGTTAGTTTGAATTACTTGATAACGAGGTGAGAGCCATCCACTGTCAAATGAGACCAAATGTCATCAGCGGAGTATCCAGAAAGTCCATAGTAAGCTTGGTGGAAAGTCTTTCCATTCGTTTCCTTAATTACACATTCCACATCTGCATATCCGTTACCATTGTTTGTGACATAAGCTGTAACTTCTGCTCCTTGAATGTTTGTATTGAAGTCTGTAAAATCCCAGTCGCAAACCTTCGGGTCATTGAAATTATCACCTATAACATTATACCCCCATCCATAGTTGTCTGCTCTAACTGTATAATAGATGCTGAATGCTTCATTAAACACCTCTATTAAGAAATTATTCCAGTTCCACACACCGGATCCATAGTTTGTGAAGACGTATTTCAACGTTTTACCTACAGGAATCTGTTCATTTGAAGATGGTGTCCAGGATGTGCTATTATCTTCTTTACCAACAATAGTACCTTTGGCGAGAGTTGAGTTCACAACAGAAGAACTCTTAGCCTGGATGCCAGAAACAGTCGTGGTAATACCGTTTGCATCTTTAACAGTTACGTCATAAGTGCCGTCTTCAGCTGGTATTGTGGTAAATGTCAGGGTGGCGTTGTCAACAACAGTCTTACCTTCATTATTCACCATACATACTTCCATACCCGTAGGATCGAAATTAAGTTTATGTTCAAATGCTGTGTATGCTGCATTATAATAATAAACCTTATTCGTAGGCTGTTTGGTCACCTCTAAATAATAGTCACCTACAAGGAACGGAGCACTTGCCGTTACAGCACTCTTTGCTGCACTTCCGAAATAGGTCTTTGCGTAAGTTACAAACAAGTATTTTGTACCTGTTGTTGACAAGTCTGGCACAACATTAGCATCTAAGTCACTATAACTTACAGTTTTTGTCATTCCGTCTTCAAAAGTAACAGTAGCTGTAACTGCTGCCATAGCTTCGTCTTGATTAGCGTCTTTTGTAACGACACCTGGTACGTTATTGAGAGTTATAGAAAGAGGCTCATAATCTTTAACGTTTGTTCCATTATTAAAGATCAAGGCACAATTGTCTACAGTGAACTGCATATACACGTTGTCTGCTTCAACGGGAACTCCTGAGTAAGACTGAGTATAAGTCTTGCCGTTGTTGCCGACCATTACGATGTTTACGTCGACTTTGCCATTGTTGTTCTTAATGGTAGAAACGCAAGAAGCACCATTCATAGCCTCTTTCCATTCAGTCCAATCACGACCACTCTCTGTCGCCTTATTGAAGGTGGTGTTCTCTCCAGAGATGTTGTCCCAGTTGTCTGCACGGAGTATGGCATAAGAAGAAGCGACTTCAGCATCTTTTCCTTTCAAGACAATCACGAAATTATTCCAGTTACCGCCACAGCTTGATAGGTTGGTAAAATATGAGACATAAGACTTGCCTTCTTCCAATTTTAACTCCTCGGTAAAGGCACCTAAATATGGCGTGGTACAATCTGTGCTTCCTAAATTACTCGGAGTAGGCACATAGATCTGCTTCTTTGCAGCCTCTGCGGCATTGATGGAGTCTATCTTTTCCGACAGCCAATCGGGAGAATTGACGTTGATAATATCTCCACCTTCACAGGCTGTGAAGGACAGAAGTCCGAGAGCCGCAGCGCAAAAGACTGTTGATATTTTCTTGATATATTTCATAATGAATATTCTTTAGTATGTTACACTTGTTAGTCGTAAACACCTTACTTGGCAACAGGATGGATGGTCTTGTCGTCATACCAGCTCTTGTTGGACGTACCCGTGCCGTTGGCAGAGTTCGTCTCAAGACCCTCGCACTGGTCGAGATAGGTCTGGTAGATAGGCAGGAACTCCTTACCTGGCAAATAAGTGTCGAAAGAACTCTTCTTTGTACCCACTGTGGAAGATGTATTGACGGGATTCTCCTTGTTGGTCATATAGACAGTGGAGTGTTCCTTCAACTGCTCCAAGCGGCTGGTGTCGTAGTAGAAACCCCAACGGAGGAGGTCGAAACCACGACCGTGCTCACAACCGAACTCCTTAGGACGCTCCACATTGGCAATCTGCTCGAAGAGTTTCTCCTTTGTGGGGAAGTCCGACAACTTGAGGTCGGCGAGGTTGGCACGATTGCGCACGCGGTTGATCCAGTCGATAGCCTGCTGGGTAGGACCGCTCAACTCATTCTCGCACTCTGCTGCACGCAACAGGATGTCGGAGAAGCGTAACAAGCGGAGGTTGATGCCGCACTTCAGTCCTACGGTTACCGTGGAATAGAGACCTGTACGCAGGTTGGTGTTCTTGGCAATTACGATACCGCCATTGGTATTGTTAGTACGAATGGTGTCGCCAGACTCTACCTCCTTCGTGTATGCCGTGTTCCCAGTGCCACCTGCAGGGTAACTGCTTGTCCAGTCAGTCTCGTAAGTGCCGAGAGTCCAGTAGAGACGTGGGTCGAGCTTGCCGTCCTTGGTCTTCTCTGCCTTAAACAGGTTGTACAACCATGGGGAGGCAGAGATGTCTGCCCATCCGCCGAAGTCGCCGGGGGCGAGGTTGGATTCTACGGCATGAGCCTGAGTAGCGTTGGAGCTGGTGTTCACAGGAGTCCACTCGTCGTCGGTGCCCTGCTGACCATAGTCGAGGAACTGCACCTCGAAGAGGCTCTCCACGTTGTTCTCGTACTCGGTTCCCTCACGGAAGTTGTCACCGTAGTTGGCAGTCAGGTCATATTCGCCATAGGTGCCGTTGATGATGTCCTTCAGGATGGGGAGAGCATCGGAATACTTCTGGCGCTGCATATAGGCGCGGGCGAGATAGCCTGCCGCTGCACCGCTGTTGGCACGTCCCTTAGCCCACTCGCCGCCTTCGCTCTTGGAAGGAAGGAGAGACATGGCATCCTGGAACTCTTTCTCCACGAAGTCCATTGTCTCGTCGAAAGAAGCATTCTTCTGGTTGTAGAGGGTTTCAATGTCTGAATAGGTGGCATAGTCTGTGACAAGCACTGGCTTCTGGAAATGCAATGCGAGATTGTAGTATGCCAGTCCGCGGAAGAACTTGGCCTGACCCTTGATGCGCTTCAGCTGGTCGGTCAGCTTGCTGTCGTCGCTATCCACGCGGGAGAGGACGAAGTTGCAGGCGTTGATGACATAATACCAGTCACGCCATATCCACGATCCGATTTCATCGGTGGAAGCTGCATTGAAGTCATCATAGGGGAGATACCATACCTGCGAGGAGTTCCATGCCTCGTCGCCACGTACCAAATCGATGGTATAACCCACACGGGCATAGGTGCCCTCCATACGGATACGTTTGTATATTGCTATGACAGACTCTTCCAATTCGTCGGTAGTATAACCAAAGCTCTCGGAAGTCTGCTGGTTCGGATTCTGCACATCCAGTTTGTCGCTGCACGAAGAGAGGGCGGCGAGGCCCAAGAGGAGTGCAAAAGAAATTCTACGTATTTTCATTTGTAATTCCTTTCTTTATTAGAATGAGAAATGAACGCCACCCATGATTGTGCGGGCGCTTGGGTAAGAACAGAAGTTGTAGCCCGGGGTGAAGGTACCGCCGGCATAGTCAACGTTGTAACCCTTGTAACCTGTGATGGTGAAGAGGTTCTGACCGGAAACATATACACGGAGACCGGAGATGACACCCTTGAACCACTTGTTGGGGAAGTTGTAGCCAATCTCGATGTTGGCTATCTTCCAGTAGTTGGCGTTCTGGATATAACGCTCTGAGAAGAGGTCGTTCCAGTTCATGGAAGCTCCACTTGGAGTGGCAGCGTATGTGGCAGGAACACTGGAGATGTAGTTGCCGGCAGCGTCGAAGCGGTTGGCGTCAACGAGGTCGGTTGACTTGTTTGCCCAACCATAGCTGGAGTGCAGGCTGTTCCAGATGTCGTCGGTCACATGATAGCCGAGCGCACCGTAGGTGCTGACGCTCAGGTCGAAGTTCTTGTACTCCAAGTGTGCGGAGATACCGAAGTTGACCTTGGGCAGACCACTGCCGAGGACCACGCGGTCGTTCTCGTCGATGACACCGTCACCGTTCACGTCCTTGTAGAGGCAGTCGCCGACTCTTGCGCCTGTCTGTGTGGCATGGTCGTCGAGCTGTGCCTGTGAACGGGCGATGCCCTCGTATACATAACCGTAGAACTTACCGATCTCTGCACCTTCCTGGGTCAGGTAAGCACCTGTAAGGTACTGGTTGGTACCGAAACCGAGGGAGTTGACCCTGTTCTTCAAGGTTGACAAGTTGGCGCTGACGCTATACTTGAGAGGATGGTCGTTGTTGCGGTAGGTTGCGGAGAACTCGAAACCGCTGTTGGTCATGGTTGCCGCATTCATCGTCACGGTACCGTTGTCCACACCTGCGATGGTAGGAACGGGCACGGAGTAGAGGAGGTCCTCGGACTTGTTGTTATAGTACTCGAAGGAGAACTCCAGACGGTTGCGGAACATGGCGAGGTCAAGACCTACGTTGGCAGACTTCTTTTTCTCCCATGCGATGTTGCTGTTGATGAAGGTGGAGATGGCTGAACCTGTCACCTTCTGTCCACCGAAGCTGTATGCCAAGTTGTTGCGGGAGAGGGTGGCGAGATACTGGTACTCACCGATGTTCTCGTTACCCAGCACACCGTAGCTACCGCGGATCTTGAACATGCTCACGATGTCGTGGCTGATGGGGAAGAACTTCTCTTTGTCGAAACGCCAACCGGCAGATACTGAAGGGAATGTACCCCAACGCTTGTCGCTGGTGAGGCGGGAGCTACCGTCACGGCGAACGGTGAGAGAGAGCAGGTAGCGGTCGGCGAAGTTGTAGTTGATACGGCCGATGAATGAAGCCAGACGGTGCTTGTACTCGTAAGAGCTTGCATCGCGAGTGCTTGCATTCTGCAACTGCAGGAAGTATGGAGTAGAGAAGGTGTTGCCCCAACCTGTAAGCGTATTGGTTGTCTCGTCTTCGTATGTCTGGCCGAGTACAACGTTCAAATGATGCAGGCCGAGCTGGCCATCGTATGTGAGGGTGTTCTCAACGAGGCCTGTGGTATAGTTGCGGGCAGCCTTGGTCAACTTCTCGTTGTCGCTGCTGAGGTATACACGGTTACTCTGGATCCATGCGCCCACCCATGTCTTGTCTGTGGCATGTGTCGTGTTGTAAGACAAGTTCAGATTGTAGTGGAGCGAATGGTTCTTGCTGCTGACACCGAAGATCTTAAGAATGTCAACGTCTGTGGAGAACGTACCTGTGAAACGGTCTACCAACGTGTTGCGGGTAATCATGTTGTTGATGAGCAATGGGTTGGAAGCCGAGATGTCACCGTGGATATTGTCGTAGTACACGCCATATCCGTAAGCGTCGTACTTGTAGTTGCTGGCGGCACCCACCTTGTCGTCCAGACACCAGGTGGACTCGTCGTATGCCTTGATGGTAGGCTGCATCAGCAATGTACCGCGAAGCACGTTGGTCACGTCACCATAGAGACCTTGCACATACTCGGAGGCATTGGAGATACCCATACCGTCCTGGCTTGAGTGAGAGTAAACCAGACTGGTGCGGAACTTCACAAACTTGGTCTCCATCGTGTTGTTGACACGGGCTGTGAAACGGTCGTAGTTAGGACCTGCGCCCTGGAGGGTACCTGACTGCTTGAAGTAGTCGAGACCTACATTATAAGTACTCTTGGCACTACCGCCGCTGAGGTTGATGTTGTGGTTCTGGCGAACGCCGGTCTTGAACACTTCGTTGAACCAGTCAGTGTTGGTGTTGTCCATGAAGTGGTATGTGTCGGTGGCACCGTCATAGAGATAACCGCCGGGGATGGAGGTGCTGGAATTGACACAGGAATGACCGATGAGGTTGCTGTACTGGTCAGCGTTCATCGTGTCGTAAGTGGAACCGGGAATCCAGTCTGCACCGATGTAACCGGAATAGTCAACCTTCAAAGGCTGGTCTTTCTTGCCGTTCTTGGTGGTGATGATGATCACACCGTTGGCGGCACGGGAACCGTAGATGGCTGCGGAAGCACCGTCCTTGAGTACCTGGATGGTCTCAATATCATTAGGGGAGAAATCACGGATGGTGGTACCCATTGGCACACCATCAATCACATAAAGAGGTGCTGTGCTGCCGAAAGTGGAGATACCACGGATGCGCACTGAAGGGTCTGCACCAGGCTGACCGTCGGAAGTAATCTGCACACCGGCTACCTTACCCTCAAGCATCGTGGAGATGTTGGAGTTTGACACCTTCTTCATTTCCTCGGCATTGACTACAGCCACAGAACCGGTCAGGTCGGCCTTCTTCTGTGTACCGTAACCTACGACAACCACCTGTTCGAGAACCTGGTCGTTGGAACTCAACTTGATAGGTTCCAAGATTGCACGTCCGCGGACGGCAACCTCACGCTCCTTGTAACCAAGGTAGCTTACCTGAAGGACAGCATTGCCCTTCACCTGAATGGCGAAGTTACCATCGAGGTCGGTCACAGCGCCAGCCTTGCCATTCTTTGCCTTGACTGTAGCTCCGATCAGAGGCTCGCCCTGATCGTCCACAACCTGTCCCTTGACTGTAATCACCTGGTCCTGGGCTACAGCAGCCTGAATTGGCGGTGGAGCTACGACAGTAGCAACGCCAACAGCACTTAGGCTCAACATCATTGAGAATAATTGTTTCCTCATTGCTTCTTAATTTTAGGTTTATAGTTAAATTTAATTTTAAATCCGTCAGTTGCTCGGTTCTTTGGTTGCGCTTGGCAACCGAAATCGTCGAAACCGCGAAATTTTCAGTGGCAAAAGTACAATTAACGGCAAGAAAGTAGGTGGATAAACGTGTGTTTTAGGTGGACAAACTGCTAAAAAGATACAATATTGCCCTAATTGCATACTTATCCACTTCTTGTGCGCCCACACAGAGAAGTTAACCAAATATGCAGTAAAATAAGTTAAAAACTTAATCTATGTCAAGGGAGTCCTTGTATTGGGAGGGGGAAACACCGTATTGCTTGGTGAAGCAACGGGTGAAATACTTGGGGTCGTTGAAGCCCACACGGTAGGCTATCTCGGTGATGTTGCGGTTGGCAACATTGTCGACAATCATCTTGCGGGCGATGTCGAGACGGTAGTTGCGGATGAACTGGGCGGTGGGCAGACCGGTCTCGGCGTTGAGCTTCTTGCTCAGCGCACTGCGGTTGAGATGCAGGGCATCGGCGAGTTCCTGCACGCCAAACTCGGAGTCGCCGTAGTGCTTCTCCATCACCTCTATCACCTCTTGCATGAACGGGTGGGTGTTTGCCTCCACCTCCTTCTTGTCTGCCTCGATGGTCTTCTGCTGGCTCTCCTGGTAACGTTTCTGGTTGGCGAGGATGGTCTGGATGCGGCTCTGGAGCTTACCCGGCTCATCGCTGTCCTTCAACGCCGCCTCGATGGGACGGTAGAGTGCCTCCACCTCCCGCTCGCGGATCTTGTTGATGCGCTGGAGATAGAGATACTGCACCACTGCCACTACACCTATTATAATAAGGGTGACAAACCACCAGCTCTTCCAGAAGTAGGGAGTCACCGTCACACCGATGGAGATGACTTGTTCCTTGTCGGAGTCGATGGAGGGAGCGTATTTCACCTCGAAATCATAGTTGCCGGCGGGAAGGGTGGAGTAGCGCACGCTGTGCTGACCAGGGGGCAACTGCACCCAGTCGTCCTCGTAGCCCTTCATGCGATAGAAATACACGCCCTGCGTCTCACTGCCGTAGTTGAGGGCGGAGAAATGGAGGGAGAAAGACTTGTCACTCTCGTGGATGCGTATCTTCTTGGCGATGGATATGTCTGTGTCCAGATAGTTGCTGCCTGCAAAGACAGACTGGTTGTCCACCAACAGTTCGGTGAAACAGAGACGGTTGGCGGATTGTACCGTGCGGTTCACGTCCGATACCGCCATCATTCCCTGGTCGGTTCCTAAGTAGATGACACCCTGGCGGCTGCGGATGGCTCCGTTGAAATAGAACTGCGCACTGAGCAAGCCGTCCTCCTTGGAGAAACTGCTGAACGCCTCCGTCTTCGGGTTGAGGATGGAGAGTCCGTTGTCGGTGGCTATCCAGAGCATTCCGTGGCTGTCTTCCACGATGCCCTTCACGATATTGTTGGCGAGTCCGTCGGCGGTGGTGTAGTTCTTCACCTGCACCTTGCCGTCCTTGTCCCTTTGCTGACGGTAGAGTCCATATCCGTTGCTGCCCATCCAGATCTTGCCGTCCTTTGTCTGGCAGAAGGAGAGAATCTTGTCGATGACACCGCTCTTGGGGGCATCGAGCTTGTAGGGATGGTACTGCACCTTGAAGTCGCCCTTACCGTGGTGGCGCGACCTGAGGTCTACCTCCACCATTCCCTGCACGCAGCCCATCAGGAGCTTGCCGTTGCGGGTGATGAGACTGCCGATGCAGCCCCTCACATTCAGGCAACCGGGGAAGGGCTGTTCCAGTCGGTGGGTCTTGTAGCTGTAGAAGAGAAGTCCGTCGTTGGTGCCCAGCCACATACCGTCGTTGTAGGCATCGTATGCTATGGCACCGACGAAATTGAGCAGGTGGTTCTGGGGTTGGAAGGGTGTGATCTTGCCCGGTTGTGACAGGGGCATCACTGCCACGCCCTTGCCCCAAGTGCCTATCCACAGGTAGCCATGACCGTCGGCGGTAAGCACCGATACACTGTTGTGGGGCAAGCTGGAGTTGGCGGCCGTGTAATGGGAGAAATTACGGGAATGAGGGGACAGACAGTTCAAACCACCCTCTACGGTACCCACCCATAGGGTTCCGTCCGCTGCCATGTACATAGCATTGACGGCATTAGGGGAAAGACTCGCAGGGCTGTTGGACTCGTGTCGGTAATACTCCACCTGCAACAGGCGGGGCGTTAACTTGGTGATGCCCCCGGTCTCGGTGCCCACCCAGATCTGCCCGTCTTTGGAGAAAAGGCTGTTTACGAAGTTGCTGCTCAGAGGATTACTTTCGCTATTGCTGTTCCAATGTTCTATCTGTCCCGTCTTGTCATCGATGATGTCCACGCCGCAGAGCGTGCCCACGAGGAGTTTGTCTTCGGGAGAGACAGCGAGGCTTGTCACTACCTCGTGCTGCAGGGATTGGTCGGTGAGGGAATTGTGGTATTCCTTCTTGTCGCTGCAGAAGAGACCTTGGTTGGTGGCAAGCCATATCTTGCCGTTATAGAGGATGATGTCGCCGGCATAACGGGTACCGAGCGGAGGGAAGAGTCGGGAGATGTCTTTTGATACCAATTTGTTGTCTTTGGCGGAGAACTCACTTACCTTGCCGTTGTTGCACACCAAGACGGTGCCATGATGGTAGACATCGCAGATGCCGAGGTCGGGGGCGTTGAAAGGATAGTCCGTGGTAAGGACATTGTTCACCTCGCCCTTGGCATTGAAGCCGAAGCGGGTGATGCGGTTGACAGACACCATCCAGATATTGCCCTTTGCGTCGCAATACATCTTGTTGGAGGAATACTTGAAGGCTTTGTCGAGCTGTGCCTTCACCGTCTCGCTCTCGCAAGGAGGGGCGACGGGTTGCATGGTGGTGAGGTCGAGCACCTGCGGTCCTTCTTCGAAGGCAATCCACAGGCGTTTGAAATGGTCTTCGAATACGTTTCGGCAACTGTTGCTGCGGAGTCCTATGCCAGCGGTGCCGAGGGAGAAGTTCATGAAGTTGTAGCCGTCATAGCGCACCAGTCCACCACCGTGGGTACTGATCCACATGAAGCCATAGGAGTCTTGGAAAATGTCGTCGGCGAAGTTGTTGGGCATACCCGTCGCCATGTTGAGGTAGCTGAGGTTATAGCGACTGGGAATGCCGCCTTGGGCATTCACGCCCAAGGTAATGAACAAAATGCTTATTATGGAAAGAAAGAATCTAAGCACTATTATGATTTTTGCTTTGTCTTTCTATCTTCTAATTTGACATAGATGACGCCAGCTATTGCCATTGTCAACAAAAAACTATAAATAAATATTAAACCAAAATCCATGTTATTTCCCTTTCTTCTTATTACTATCTTTTCCTTTCTTAATCAGATAAAAGCCCAAAACTGCCAATATTGCAGCTACAAGAACTGCCAGAACCAAGATGAATGCAGAGTCATCTTTACCCAGCATTTTAGCAATGACATATCCTGTTATTATATACTTGGAAATATCTAACAGCCATTTGCCTAATTCTTCTATCATACGATTAAGTTTTTAACTTCTGCTGCAAAAATACGAAGAATATTTGAAACAAAAGAACTTTTAGGAAGAAAAAACGTTCATAGGAATGTAAATCTACAATCCTATGAACGCTTCATCAACACACTCTCGTGCCTTTTAGTTTCTTCCCGTCAGGGAAATCATTTCCGTCAACATATTCATGAATTCCTTCTCGGCACCCAGTTCCTCTATATTGAGGTGCATACGGTAGCGCCAATAGTGCTTCGGGTTGGCGGGGATATTGATGCGCTCGGCATCGGCATCGGGCAGCCGGAGACGCTCGTCGATGGCGAGCCAGTCCTGGATGCTCAGAATGCAGAGCATGGACGGCGAGGTGAGGTGGCGGGAGATGATGTCCTTGGCGAGCCAACCGGGCAGCGGATGGGGAGCGGGACCCTCGCGGTGGAGCATCGTGTTGTAATACTCCTGGGTGCGCTGGATGTCCTCATCCCACCATTGGCGCAACGTCGGCATGTCGTGGCTGGAGATGGTACATACGGAGCGGTAGGGGAAACTGCTCAGGTGTCCGAACTTCACCGACGGGGCCTTGGGCATGCTCTGCAACTCTAAGCTCAGGATCTTCAGGTCGTTCATTACCCATGGTACGCAATCGGGCACCATACCCAGGTCCTCTGCACATACCAGCATCCTTGTCGCCTGTACCAACTTGGGCAGCTTCTTCATCGCCTCCTGATACCAGAACTGGTTGTTGCGGCGGTAGAAGTAGTCGTTGTAGAGGCGGTTGAATGCAGCCTTGTCGTTGTCATAGAGCGACTTGTAGATGAAGTCGAGTTGGGCGGAGATGCGCGGATGGAAAAGCTCGGGGTTCTTGCGGTCACGAACGAAGAGCACATCGCTGATGAGGGCGTACAGTCCGTCACGCAACCGAATCTCCTTCTCGTCGGTGACACCCTCGAAGAGTGCTTCCACCTTGCGCTGGGTGTCCACTTCGGGCTTCATTTCGTAATGCTCGGCATCCAGACGGTCGAGGTATTTCTCCTTTACCTCGTCGGCACGCTCATGGAACATACGCTCCAGCACCCAGTCGGTGATGAAAGGACGGAGGAAACGCTCCTCCTGGAAGTTGAGTCCATAGCTCCTTATCTCGTCCCTTGACATTCCCAAGGACGGCGAGAACTGTCCGAGCAGTCCGTGCACACTGTCCACAGGAATCTCCCAGATGCGGAAGAAGCCCAGCACATGGTCGATGCGGTAGGCATCGAAGAACTTCGACATATTCTGGAAGCGGCGCACCCACCACTGGCATCCGTCCTTCAGCATCTCCTCCCAGTTGTAGGTGGGGAAACCCCAGTTCTGTCCGTTTACGGAGAAGTCGTCTGGTGGCGCACCCGCTTGTCCGTTGAGGTTGAAGTACTTAGGCTCCATCCATACGTCGCAGCCGTAGCGGTTCACGCCGATGGGGATGTCGCCCTTCAGTACCACGCCTTTCTCCTTGGCATACTCATGTGCCTCCTTCATCTGGGTGTTCAGCACATACTGCACGAAATAGAAGAACGCCACGTCCTTGTATGCCTCGCTATCAGGGTCAGAGAGGGCTTTGCGCTCAGCCTCGTCCCAGATGTTGTGGTCGGGCCACTGGGCGAAGTCGGCGGTGCCATTCTTGTCGCGCAGGTAGCAGTATTGGGCGTATGGCACCAGCCATGCCTCCGTTTCCCGGAAGAAAGTCTTGAACTCCTCTGTCGCCATCATCTGCTTGCTTTCCTGTTTGAATATCTTGTGCAGGTAAGCCGTCTTGAAGGCATCGACTCTCTCGTAATCGATTTGCGGCAAGGCATTCAGCTCGTCCCTCGTTGCCTCAGCCTCGGCACGCGCCTTGGCATCGTTCAGCGGTGGCAGGGCATGGAGGTTGGCATACTGCGGATGAAGGGCGAAGATGCTGATGCAACTGTAGGGATAGGAGTCGGTCCAGGTATGGTTGATGGTGGTGTCGTTGATGGGCAGAAGCTGCAATACCTTCTGTCCCGTCTTTGCCACCAGCCCTATCATGCTCTTCAGATCGCCGAAGTCACCGATACCGGCACTCCTGCGGCTCCTCAGTGAGAATACGGGCACCAATGTGCCCGCCAGCTTGCGGTTCCATATCTCGAAGAATGCTTGCCCCATGTCATAGACCACCACCTGCCCGTCCTTCAGCTCCGGTAACTGCACGGTGCGGTTGAAGCAGGTCTCCCAGTACTTCAGGTTGCGGAAGGCATCCAGAACGACGAACTTGAACTCCAGGCAGTCGCCCTCCAGATTGTCGCCGTCCAGTTCCGCCACCCACTCGTTGTAGTTGTGCAGCGTCATCGGCAGGGCACTCTCCTTCTTCCAACAGCCCATCTGGTGGCAACATCCCAGGATGCCTAAGGTCTCCCCGTCGCGGAGCTGGGGAGCACGTACCACGAGGCGCACCGTCTTTGCAAACTTACTGGTCTTCATCGCTACGGGCTGCTGGTGGTTGATGCAGTCGGTGAAGGCACTGCTGTAGAGATAGGCATCCTCGGGCATCACGATCCACTTGTCGTACACCACATATCTGTCTCCCCGCTCGGCGGTGAGATCGAGCTGGTGCTTGATGGTCTGCCACTCCGTTTTCTCCACGGTGCCGCCATGAGTCACACTATAATAATAAGGTATGCTCCGCCCGGAACCGTCCATGGACAGTTCACACGTCCATCGGCAGCCATCGTTCGTAGACATGGGGTAGTGGGTCTGCTGTTCACCCTCCAAGACATTCAGGACGAGTTCCTCGCCAAATGTAGTCTTGTAATCTATGTTGAATTGTATCGTCATTTTTAGGTATGTGGTATGTTATGTACTTTAATCAAATGCGAAGATAACGAAAATACTCCACATCCTGCCATTCGCCTGATTTTTTTCACTTTATTTAGTAATGTTCCTTGTCCTTACCGCTTTTTTGGACCGATAGCAACAAAAAAGGCTCGTACCATGCGTGGTACGAGCCTTGATAGGGTCTAAAGAAATCCCAAAGGGATTAGTAGTTCTGAGCCTCAATCTGGAAGTAGCTCTGTGGGTGGTTGCAAACGGGGCAAACCTTGGGAGCTTCCTTGCCTACACAGATGTGACCACAGTTGGCACACTGCCAGATGCAATCACCGTCGCGGGAGAAGACAATCTTGTCCTGCACGTTCTTCAAAAGTTTGCGGTAACGCTCCTCGTGGTGCTTCTCGATTTCAGCTACCATCTCAAACTTGGCAGCGATGTCATCGAAACCTTCCTCGCGGGCCTCCTTTGCCATGCGTGGGTACATATCTGTCCACTCATCGTTCTCGCCGTTGGCTGCAGCCTCCAGGTTGTCGAGGGTTGCCTTGATGGCACCGCCCTCCAGATACTTGAACCACATCTTGGCGTGCTCCTTCTCGTTGGCGGCTGTCTCCTCGAAGATGTTGGCTATCTGAACATAGCCTTCCTTCTTGGCCTTGGATGCGAAGTAGGTATACTTGTTGCGAGCCTGCGACTCACCTGCGAATGCTTCCTGCAGGTTCTTCTCTGTCTTTGTTCCTTTTAAATCCTTCATAATGTACTTGTATTTTAGTTTGGGTTATTAATTCAAGTGCAAATTTATTGAAATAATTCCAAACTTGCAAGACATTCCCTTGTTTTTATCGGTTTTTAACGTTAGTTTTTACAGATTCTATATTAGGGGAGCCTGAAGTCAGAAGCCAGAATAGAGAAGTCTGCAGGTGGCCAAGGGCTATTCCGGCATCTTGGGAGCCTCCGGCATCTTGAAGCTCAGGGTTGCCTGCTTGTTGGTGGCAGCCTCATGCTCTTGCTGGCTCTTCTCCTTGCCGGTCTTCTTCTCCAGGTAGCTGTTGTAGGCTTCCTCTATCTGCTTCTCCTTGTTCTCGCGATAGGTCTTGGCGAGGTCGTAGTGTTGCTCCTTGATGTCCTTCACTCCCTCCTTTGCCTCGTTGATTTCACTGACAGGGGCACCTGCCAAGTCTGTCACGACCTGCTGGGTGTAGTACTGGATGTTGGTGTCCATCGTGGTCTTTAACTGCTCATAGAGAACCTTGACACCATCCATGAGTACATCCCTGCGGTCCTTGTTGACCTCGGGCATGGTCAGGAGGATGCTCTTGTTTGCGTCCTCGTCCTCTTCTTCACTTGCGCTGGAGGAACCGTTCTTGCTGTCTTCCTCGTCCTTCTCCTCGACAATCTCTTGCTTGAACTCGGGATGGTATTCGGCGATGGCCTTGCCGATGGAGAACAGCAAACCGGGGTCCTTGGGATATACTTGCATTTGGTCTTCCCGTGTTAATGCCACGTCGGCTACATTCTCTATGTCATAATTTACCCCATCGACTTCTATGCTAACGGGCATCAGGGAGGCAGGGTCTGCTTCCACGCACAGGTTAGAGTACCTGAACTGGAGGAGGGCCACATAGCCACTCAACTTGCTTTCCAACTCTCCTAATGTTAAGGCGGTATTTTTTCTCATATCTTTAATCTTTTTAAATTTCACATTGTTTTAGCTGTTTGCCTTGTGAGCCGGCAGGAGTCTTTCTTAGACTCCTGCCGGTGCTGGCGGTTCTGCTTCGGGCTTGCTTGCTTCCTGCTTGGCGTCTTCTTCCTCCTTCTTGACTTGCTCTTCCTCGTCTTTCTTGACCTGGTCGGATTTGTCGCTGATTTCCTTGATTTTCTCTTCCAGCTCGGTCAACTTTACGAGGAGTTCGAGTGTCTCGTCGGCAGCGGGGGCCGGCGTACCTACATTTCCCTCGTTGGAGTTCGGAGTCTTGATGGCATCGCTGACCGTCAGCTTTTTGATGGAAGCCGTCTCCAAAGCGGCATCGGCCTTGAACGTCGTCTTTCCCGTCAGGGTGGTCGTACCCATAATCTGGGCCTCATCGCTCTTCAGGATCGTCTTGCTGTCTGCCAACTGGATGACGGCCTTGTCTTCGTCCTGCTGGATTTCAAGGCTCTCCTTGGCGGCAAGCAATGTGCTCTTTTGGGAATTCAGGGCAAGCCAATCCGAAGATGTGATGCTGGCTCCTGCATAATTCAAGTCGATGAGACTGTCTTTGGCTACTACGAGCTCTTTCGTTTCCTCGTCCTGATAGAGGGCACCCATCTTGACAATCTTGCTGTTGACGTTGAACTCGCCCTCAGGCTCGCCCTCGGTCGTCTGCGACCTTACATTGATGTTCTTGGCACGCAGCTTGATGGATCCGCTCTTGGTCAATTGCTTTTCCGCAAGCAGGGTGTCCTCGCTTGCGCCCGGAGTTGCCTTCTTGTCGTCGTATACCTTGTCTACGGACTCCAGGACGATGTCCCTTGACGTAATCTTCACATCACCTTCGGCAGGAAGGTCGAGGGTCTCGCCGTTGAACTTCCTGTTGGCGGTGGACAGTTTGACGTGGTGGGTGTTGACAGAGAAGTTGCTGTCGTAGATGAGACCCTTGTTGTGGTCAATGGCACTGATTCCGACATTTTTTGCCGTGATGTCCAGACCCGCTCCTTCGCTCTTGCAAATCTCATAGTTTGCGTCGACGGACTGGATGTTGGTGTTCTCCGCAAAAATGTCTATGGCGGCATTCGTGCTCTTGTGATTCCTTACATTCTCCTGGGTCTTCTCGATCTTCTCCTTCTCTGCCTTCAGCGTCTTGATTTGTCTGTTTGCCTCGGCAGTCTTTGCCGCATTCTCTTGGAACTCCAGAATCAGTTGGTACAAGGCTTCCTGCTTCTGCTTCATTATTTTTTGAAGATTTTCTATATCGAGAAGTCGTGGAGCTGCCTTGAAGCCTTCCTTCATGCCGTTAACCTGTCCGTTGAAGAGATTGATACCCTCTTCGTAGCAGAGATTCAGCGTCTTCGTGCAATTCTCAATCTGGTTCATTTTGCTGTTCGTCGCTTTTTCATATTCCTTCTTGATCTTCTCTTGCTGTTCAATCGCGTCGACTACTTGTACTTTGCGATACCCAAGAGGTGCGAGTGCAGACACGGTGATATGGTTGTCTGCCTGTAGGTTGATTTCGCCTTTCTTGGCAGATGCAACATCCGCAAATGTTCCGTCTGTACTCTCGCTTTGCAAGGCGATTCCCTGTGCCTGTACGGTGAACAGGGAATCTTCGCTTACGACATTCTCGAATCCGTCAATGCCTGCATCCACACAGATGTTCCTGATTTCGGTAGCCTTGTTGATGATGCTGCCTGTTCCGAACGTGGTTCCCACACCCTCTTGGCGAATGGTGTTGGAGCGGATGATGACGGTAGAGGGCTCGTTGGGTATCAACGATCCGTCCTTCAAGACGTTGCCAATGACAATCTCGGGGGCTGAGATGATAATGCGGTCGTTATCTCTCACATAATGTCCCGATTCCATTTGCTTGGTTATTTCTTGCTTGACCTGCTGCATCTCTGCCTTGCAGCGTCTCATTTCGTCTAACTCTTTGTCTATACTGGCCTTGAAGTCTTTCATAGACTTTGTCCAGCCCTGGTAAACATCTGGCATAATCTTTATCTTTTAAGGGTTCATAATTAAGCGATGGCGGATTGCTAAATGTTCTTTAGTTTTCCAATCGCCGCTTTAATACTACTGGTGGGTACCGATGAAACAGTCTCACCATTGATCTTGCAAGTGTTTCCACTTGTGTCCGAGAGGAGAATCTCTCCCTCAATCTCGGGGTCGTAGAGGAAGTTTTCTGACCAGTGCCTCAAGTCATTACCAATGAAGTATTCGCAAACAAAATTCGAAATATTTTCCCATTTGCTGTTTTCCTTTTCACATGGCTTCACGCAATCAAGGTAGTCCTTCCATTTTTCTGGGTCTGCACACACGTTAATGTCATTCAAATCGGTAAGATTCGGCTTATGGTCAAGCAATAAAATATTTTCGCTGGACTCATTCTTGATGGTTACTAAGCCTTCTTTTTTAAATTTGTTGAGAAGACTATAGCTTAACCTTCTCTTTAGTACATTATCAAATTCGTACTCGTTATCATTTTTGCGTGTGAATACGTCTTGACTCAAAGTTTCTTGTACTTTATTTATGCTTTCAATCATATGATATCTTCTTAGGTAACCATATATAGAGGCTTTGTATGCGGCCTCCTCGAATGTGCATATTTCTTTATCGGAAATGACTACAATTTCAGTTTTTATCTTCTCGCCAGCATCGTCCTTCATTTTGTTAATGGAAGATTTATACTCCATTGCTACCGTGGCCAGTTTTTCGGCTGTAACTATTAATTGGTCATGGCTTGCTTTTAGGCGTATATATTGCTGTATTCCTACGTTTTCTTTTTCAAATGTGATTTTGTCTAACTTTGGATGTGTCTTTTTTACATCTGCATTGTCTGCTTGAGCTGCATTTATGATATCTTCTGGTTTGTCAACTGCATCAGCTACTACGGTAAGGGCATTGCCGTCAAATTTGACCTCTCCTCCCTTTGCTTTAAACGCTTGGATACAATTGGATAACATATTGCTTTGTTCCGCGAAATTTTTTGCCAATTTCCGATACTTCCTATGGGCGTTGTTATAAGCATCTTCATACCATTTCATCAAGTTAAGAGTACTACTGATGACATCATTGACAATCATTTCTTTTCTCTTTTCTTCAAAGATTCTTGATTGTTTCTTACTTCCTTTATCGTAAGCTTGTTTGGGTAACGATGTGCTTCCCTTTCCGGCTTCCAGGCGTAAGAACCTTTTCGATTTGATGAGCATGGTACCGCCAATGGGCTTGACTACTGAGTCCATGATAGTTCTTAGAAGTGTTAGGTCAAGTATCTTGGCGTGCTTCTTGAAATCTGACAGAGCAGCATTCTTTATACCATTTGCCACACCAGATAAACGCTTGCCTTTTTTGTAGACCTTTGTCATTTTATCGACATTCTCACCCGACTTGAGTGTCAGGTTGTTGCCAGCGACAATCTCCACGTTCTTGCCCTCGATTTTCACGTTTCCATTGGGGGCACTGATGGTGATACCCGTAAATGCATCAATCTGCACATCGCCCATGGCGGAGGAAATGAGTACCTTGCGCTTGTCGGTGGACATATTGATGTTGACCAAGCCGTAGGCATCTCCCATACTGATGGCACCGTTGAAATTTCTGCCGCTTTTGATATTGTCGGTTATCTTATCACAGCATGCTGGGAAATATCCGAGCCAAGTTTTTAGGATCGGCAAGAAATTTGTGGCAAAGGCAGCTTCTTTGTTGGGAGACATGAACTTGATGTAGTGCCCGTTCGGCGACTTGATGACAAAGTCGTTGTTGTTCTTGGTGTTGGGAGAACTGTTCTCTATAGCTGCAACTTTGTTTTCTACGGAATCGAGTTTGTGCGTTGCCGATGCCAATGCACCAATCATGTATGGGCGCTCTATTTCTCCGTACTCGTAGCCTATTATGATTTCATCGCCAACTTGTGGCGCGAACTTGATGGCGGCATTGCTTGAGGCGAAAGGTTGGGCGACAGGTACCCAAGGCGAAGTGGGATTGCCTTCTTCTTGCCAAGGATAGCGGATTTGAATTCTTCCCAAGTTCAATGGGTCGTCATTGGCAGTGACGATTGCCCTCTGGCTCTCAACCTTGTTTGTTGCCTCTTTTTTCAGTAATGGAGGGTAGCAATCTGCTTCAGTGTATGGAATGGCATCTATCTCGTGGGTGATGTATGTGACTGCTTTTTTCGTTTTTTCATTCGTTGTTATGTGCTTGCAGCTGGTGGATATCTTGGTGATGGTGTATGTTCCACCTAATATGCTGATTTTGTCACACAGCAACAGGGGAGCATAGTTCGTGCCAAAGTCGATATGGATAGTCCCGTTGGTTGACTTCTTTTCCCCTTTCCTTATGTCTTGATAGAACTTCTGGGTAAACTTCTTTTTGGCACTATAGTTGCTGAATGGACAAGCTATACCCTTGTTTCCCTCCTTGGTGTATTGATTGGGCTTTTCCTTGTATGGCTTAACATACGAATCGTTCCATTGCGCCTCTGCAGATTCCAGTTTCATAGATCCCTTTATGGTGTTTTTGTACATATCCCAAGTGACACCAGTCAAAATCTCTGAGATGTTGGCTTTTTTCGCCCAATTGCAATAATTGAAAAGCCAGCCTTGAAAATCGGTGAAACCCATGCGTCCTTTCCATTCCTTAGATAAGTCATAGTCACTTTCTTTAATGGTCTCCAGATAATCCTCTTTCATGCCGTGGAAAGTGTCGTCATCTTCATCCTTGGTGGTTAACTTTTTGAAAGACGCAGAGATGTAGTTGTTGCCAGTGATGGCTTTTTGTCCATCTTTATGAGCAGCAGAACCATTGTAACCCAGTTGCCATACGCCATTTTCGTAGTACAAAAATTCGCCGTGAATGTTGGCTATCCTGTTGAGGAAGTCAAGCTCTGTCTCCTCGTACTGAACGAGATAAGGAATAATGAACTCTTGGGTGACACTGTCATGTTGATACCAGAAGTGCTTCTCGTAGTCTTGGCCGCAGTTGCATTTCTTTATCTTGTCAGAGTTTGTTGAAGCGATGTTCTTGAAGATATCTGATCCGAATCTCTTGGAGACATAGCACTTGTTGGATTTCTTGAGCGTCAGGCAATGTTCCGGACTATAGATGCTGAGCGTCAGGTAGAGGGAAGTCGAGCTCCCCGATGGCTTGTACTCAGGTAAACATTCAAAGATGACATAGTCCTTGGCCACGTCAATCGTTCCATCGTTGATGGTCACGGTCTTGTCCAGTATAGACGCAAAATCCAATTTCTCCGAATCACTTGATTCAATTTGGAGCATTGCCTCGATGTGTCCGGGGGCGTAGACTTCTTTTTGGATATTTAGTGATACAAGTTTAGCCTTTCCTAAGTTCTCCACTGCCGATTTCGTCAGACTGTCGAATGTGATGTTTTCCGACGAGTCGCCTATTTTAAGTCTCCAATTTGCCATAATGAGTCCTCCTGTATTTATTTAATGATGGATAATATTTTGTTAGAGCTTTTGCCAACGTATGTGATGTTGGACAGAAGTATCTTGAGGTTGCAGAGAATCTGTTCTGTTTCGCCAGACTCGTTCGTTGTACTGTTGAAATCCTCCTCGATGTCGACGATATAGCCGCTTGCAATCATGGCATCCTCGTAGTCCCACAGGTATCGATGGTTGTCGAACGTGGCGTTGAAGATGAACGTGAAGGCTTGGGGAGCGTTCTTTTTCAGACAGTCGTAGTAGAGCTGTAGGTCTTCGACGGTGCGGAAGGTGCAGTTGAGGATGACGGACACTGTGTCCCCATAGGGCTTGCCCTCCTCGTTCCTGCACCGCTGGCACTTGTAGTCGAAATGCTGCAGCGTGAGACATTTTTCTTGAGATACTCTTGCCATCTCGGAGAAATCCTCCGGGATGAGAATCGCTTTTATATTGTTGGATAGAGTTGCCATAGTGTTTCTTTTAAAGGGGTTGTTACTCTAACGGTGCTCGAACTCTACGTTCTCTGCCGTTATCTTTGCTGCGATGATTTCCAGAATGAGGTGGCGTCTGCGCTTCTTGCCGATGTCATAGTTCTCGGCGATGGAGAAGCAGGTCGCGTCCTCGAATGTGATCTCCTTGGTGGCTTGCGAGCCGTTCTTTGAAGCGGTGGTGAGGTCGAATGTGAGCTTGCCTGATAGGCTTGTCTGGTCGATGTACCAT
>CAVEJY010000101.1:0-34797 GCA_963616155.1 Acutalibacteraceae bacterium | reverse complement strand
CAGGCAGGTGGCAAGAAGGAAGAATTCAAGGGCAAGGTGATAGGCTTCTCCTCCCGACTGAACACCATCCTTGTGCCACAGGCGTTTATGGACTGGAGCAACCACGAGTTCGCCCCCGATAACCACAGCGACCCCAACCGGCTCATCGTGGAGGTGGGCAATCCCGGAGACGAGAACATCACCAAGTATCTCGACGACAACGGCTACGAGGTGGAGACCGACAAACTCGATGCCGAGAAGACTACCTACTTCCTCCGTATGATGGTGACGGTGGTGATGGTCATCGGACTCGTCATCTCCGTGCTGAGCTTCTATATCCTCATGCTCAGCATCTACCTCTTGGTACAGAAGAATTCCAGCAAACTGGAGAACCTGCTCTTGATAGGCTATAGTCCTGCCAATGTGGCAAAACCCTACCAGTTGCTCACGATGTCGCTCAATGTGGTGGTGCTCCTCATTGCCTGGACTATCCTCTTCTTCGTGAGAGGCTACTACATGGACTTCATCGAGGCCATCTTCCCGAACATCGGCGAGGGAACCATGTTGCCAGCCGTAGTCCTGGGACTTGCCTTGTTCTTGGTGGTGTCCGTCTTGAATATCATTGCTATCCGCCGCAAGGTAATGAGCATCTGGAAGAGAAGGGAGTAACTATGCCAAAATACGCGAAAAGAATTGAAAGTAAAACGATAAGGTAAGTTACAAATGATAGAAAATCTGCGTTATTTGCTTAGCGCAGATTTTTTTTTGTATAAAAATAACAGTTTTCATTTCGTTGTAACACTTATATCGTTTTTTTTTATTAATTTTGCACCCGAACAAAAGTGTGGGGTAGGATAACTCCAAAATTATTAATTAATCTTATAAAAAGGTATGCAGAAAAGATTGCATTTACTCATTGCTTTGCTGGCCTTTATGGTCTCTACTGCAATGGCGCAGATTACGACCTCTGGATTGAGTGGTTCTGTAACTGCAGGTGGTGAGGACGTGATTGGTGCCACGATTGAGGTCACCCACGTACCTTCAGGAACTCGTTACAACGCCGTCACCAACATCGATGGTCTCTTCACCATCAACGGTATGCGTGTCGGTGGTCCCTATGAGGTCAAGATTAGCTACATTGGCTACAAGACCAAGATTGTGAAGAACATCAATCTTCAGCTTGGTGAGACCTACAACCTGAAGGAGACCCTCGACGAGGACTCCCAGCAGCTCGGCGAGGTTGTCGTTGTCGCCAAGGGCTCTAAGTTCAGTGTAGAGAAGACTGGTGCTTCCACCAATATCTCTAATACGCAGATTACTAACATGCCAACTGTTAGCCGTAGTATTACAGATATTACCCGTCTTTCTCCCTATGGTGGAAACGGAATGTCTTTCGCCGGTGCCGATGGCCGTACTGCCAACTTCACCGTAGATGGTGCCAACTTCAACAACAACTTTGGTCTTACAGAGAAACTCCCTGGCGGCGGTAGCCCTATCTCTCTCGATGCCATCGAGGAAATGCAGGTGGTGATTTCTCCTTACGATGTTCGCCAGACCAACTTCGTGGGTGGCGGTGTGAATGCCGTTACCAAGTCGGGTACCAACACCTTCAAGGGTAGTGCCTATGTATACCACAAGAATGAGAATATGCGCGGTGATGCCGTGGAAGGTGAGCAGATCAGCGGCGCACGCGAGAAAGACCAGTCTACTACCTATGGTTTTACCTTTGGTGGTCCTATCCTCAAGAACAAACTCTTCTTCTTCGCCAACGGTGAGATGGTGAAGACTCCTACTGTAGTCAACCGCTGGCAGGGTACCGAGAAAGGTATTGCCGATGCAGACAACTACTTGTCTCGTACCAAGCTTTCCGACTTGCAGAGTGTTTCTGACTATGTCAAGAAAAAGTATGGCTATGATACAGGTTCATGGACAGACTTCCCTGCTGACGAGAGCAACTACAAGCTGCTCCTCCGTTTGGACTGGAACATCACCGACAAGCATCACTTGGCTTTGCGCTACAACTATACAAAGAACCGCTCTTGGCAGTCTCCCAATGCCTCCTCTATGGATGGTGGTACTCGTGCCGCCGGTTCCCGTATGTCTCAGTACTCCATGTCGTTTGCCAACTCTATGTATGCCAACGACAACCTCGTCAACTCATGGTCAGTTGACTTGAACAGCCGTTTCTCTGACAAGCTGTCTAACCAGTTGCTGTTCACCTATTCTAAGTTGGATGATACCCGTTACACCAACTCCTCCGAGTTCCCCTTCATCGACATTCTCGATGGTGGTCAGAAGGACGTTACCGGTCAGGTAGATGCTGACGGTACCAACAACTACATGGCTCTCGGTTACGAGTTGTTTACATGGAACAACGCCGTTCACAACACCGTCTGGAACATCAAGGATGACGTGACCTACTATCTCGGAAGCCACAAAATCATCGCTGGTATCAACTTCGAGCACCAGATGGCTGACAACTCTTATATGCGTAATGGTTCCGGCTATTATCGCTATGCAAGTCTCGATGACTTCCTCAATGAGCGCGCTCCACAGATTGTCTGCTTGACCTACGGTTACAACGGCGAGGACAATCCTACGGCACGCGTACAGTACAACAAGGCAGGTATCTATGCGCAGGACGAGTGGCAGATGAACAAGAACTTTAAGTTGACCTACGGTCTCCGCTTCGACGGTATCTTCTTCGACAACAAGGATTTGATGACCAACAATGCCATCCTCGCACTCGACTACAACGGTCGTAATATTGACACAGGCAAATGGCCTGGCAACTCTCTGAGTGTTTCTCCGCGTATCGGTTTCGTATATGATGTGTTCGGCAACAAGACCTTGAAGTTCCGTGGAGGTACGGGTTTCTTCCAGGGTCGTCTGCCTTTGGTGTTCTTCACCAACTTGCCTACCAACTCAGGTATGGTTCAGTATCAGGCTCAGCTCAATGCCAGCAAGGGTGTTGACATGAACCAGTTTGCCGGTGGTCTCGTCTGCGATGCCAATGGCAAGCCTACTGCAGCCGCTCTTCGTGAGAAGTTGATTTCCATGGGCTATCCTTCTACTATCAAACCTGAGGACGGTACAGTGCCATCAGCAATCTCTGCCGTTGACTCCAACTTCAAGTTGCCACAGGTATGGAAGACTTCTTTGGCTGTAGACTACCAGTTCCCTGTGTCTTTCCCCTTGTCAATGACTTTGGAGGGAATCTTCAACAAGACCCTCAACGCTGCGACACTTACCGACTGGAACGTACAGGATCCTTCTGGCTTCGTTCGCTTCAACGGCGCAGACAGCCGTCCTGTCTATCCCAGTGGCGCTACCTACACCAAGACCAGCGCATACGTTCTTGAGAACACAAGCCGTGGCTACGGTTGGTCATTCTCTGCACAGCTGAACGCCCAGCCTTGGGAGTGGTTGAACTTGATGGCAGCATACACACACACTGTGTCCAAGGAGGTTACCTCCCTGCCTGGTTCCAACGCATCTTCAGTGTTGAACTACATCTCTACCGTTTATGGTCCTAACAACATCAAGCTCCACAACGGTAAGAACGTGACACCGGACCGTATCATCGCCTCTGCCACTATCAACGACCATTGCAACAACCACTATAGCTTCATCTACGAGACATGGCGCGGTAGCTACAACTACTCTTACATGACCGTGAATGACATCAATGGTGACGGTTACAACTACGACGCTATCTACATCCCTACAGACGACGAGGTGGCCAACAACCAGTTCCGTTTCTTCTCTGAGGATGACAAGACTCGCTTCATGGACTATGTCCACAACAACAGCTACTTGAAGAACCACCAGGGTGAGTACGCCGAGGCCTACAGCCTTTACTCTCCATGGGTACACCGCATCGACTTCAGCTACAAGCACGACTTCAAGTTCAATGTGGCTGGTCACACCAACATGATTCAGTTGAGCTTCGACATGAAGAACGTTCTCAACTTCTTCAACTCCAGCTGGGGTGTAGCCAAGTATCTGAACCCGGAGATTGGTTCCGAGGCTCGTATCTTGCGCTATGAGAGTACGGATGCCGAGGGTTATCCCGTGTTCTCTACACCATCTTCCATCAGTGGCGACACCAAGACATTCGTACCTTACCACGCCATCGGCCAGTGCTGGTATGCATCAGTGGGTCTCCGTTATGTGTTCTAAATTATAAAGTATAGCAATTATGAAAATAAAATATTTGTTCATCGCATTGGTCGCTGTGATTGGCTTGTTCGCAAGTTGCAACGACGATAAGGGTTTGGACGCTTTGTCGGGCATTCAGGTGTCTCAGTCTTCTTTGTCCATCCCGCAGGACGGTGGCGAGGTCAGCTTCGATGTGACGGCAGCTGCCGACTGGAAATTTGTTACCAACAACTCCCAGGGAGTGGCTGTGGATTCAGTTCCTGTCTGGATTACCTCTTCCCATGCAAGTGGTAACGCTGGTACTACCAAGGTTACTTTCAAGGCTGAAGCTACCAAAGGAGCCAACAACTCTACTTTCAAGATTGTCAGTGGCAACCAGACCCAGTACATTCAGGTGATTCAGGGTGTCTTGAATCCTTCTCTCTCTACTTGTGCCGAGGTGCTTGCCGGTCCTGACGGCGATACCTATCGTGTGAAAGGTACCATGACCAAGTTGAGCAACACTACCTATGGCAACTGGTACATCAAGGACGAGACAGGCGAGGTGTATGTATATGGTACGCTCGATGCCAGCGGTGCTGAGAAGAACTTCTCCAGCCTGGGTCTCGAAGAGGGTGATGAGGTTATTATCCAGGGTCCCAAGAAGACTTATAGTGGTACTGTGGAGTTGGTCAACGTGACCGTTTTGTCTTACACGAAGTCTTTGTTGAAGGTTGACTCCGTCAGCACCAGTACTCTCCCCAAGGAAGGTGGCGAGTTTAAGGTTTATGTCAGTGTGAAGGGTGAAAACCTCAATGTCGAGATTCCTGAGGAATACAAGGAATGGTTGACTATGTCTGGCATTTCCACTGAAAGCAATTACGCCACAGTTACCTTCAAGGCTGCCGCCAACGCCGGTGGTGCTCGCGAGGGTTCTGTCAACTTCATCAGTACCAAGGGTTCCACGAATTCTGAGGTTTCTACAACCATCAGTCAGGAAGGTTCCATCAAGGAGTGCACCATCGAGGAGTTCAACGCGGTTGAGGCTGGTACCGCCCAGTATCGTATCACGGGTGTCATCACTCAGGTGAAGAACGAGGCATACGGCAACTGCTACATCAAGGATGCCACTGGCGAGACTTATGTCTACGGTATGGGCAGCAAGGGCGATTTCCAGACATTGGGCCTCAAGGTGGGTGACATCGTTACCATCACGGGTGTCAAGGACGTTCACAATGGTGAAGGCCAGATGAAGAACGCCGTTATCGAGGATACGAAGTCTGTTACTCCTGTCACAGTGGCTGAGTTCCTCGCCAAGGAGGAGAGCGACAATGTTTACTACCTCTTGACAGGTAAGGTGAGCAACATCAAGTCTGCCGACTACGGCAACTACGACCTCGTAGACGAGACAGGTTCCGTATATATCTACGGTACACTCGCTGGCTGGGGCGGTGCTTCCAAGCAGTTCAGCACCTTCGGCATTGGTGAGGGCGATGAGATTTCTATCATCACCATCAGGACTTCCCACAGTGGAACAGCCCAGGGAAAGAACGCCATGCTCTTCTCGGCTAAGGAATAAAAATCGACAGATTACATAAATTTAAAAGATGCATCTCTCGCGATGGGGAGGTGCATCTTTTTGCTTTTCTTGCGAGATTAAGTTTTATATGAACAAGTCTCTCTTCGGCATTCCCACCATATACTTCTTCCTGAGTTTCTCGAAGAATGCCATGGTGTCGTTGCTGAAGCCGTGGCCCTTCCAGGTGGAGGTGTTGGTGACGAGAATCCAGCATTGGCCGTCGGGGTATTTCAATATCAGGGCGGATGTGCCGGCGAGCGAACCCGTTCGTATCCAGGGGCGGGTATCGCTCTTGGGGGTGTAGTTCCAGCCGAGGGAATAATGGTGGTCGGGCTGCTCGGTGGTCATCAGTTGCACGCTTTGCGGCGACAGGATGTCCTTCACATACGGCATTCCGTCGATGCTGGCGATGAAGCGTGCAAGCTCTGCCGTAGAACCGCACCAGGCTCCTGCACCCGAGAGACGGGGCAGGTCGGTGTCACCGTAGCATTTCTCCACCATCCTTCCGCTGTTGTTGTATTCATACACGGGGATGCTTCCGCTGTGCATGTAGTATTTCGTCTCGTTGGGACGGCGGTCCTTCTCGTAGGTGCCGGCGATGTGCATGTCGTAGCAACCGGCAGGGTGGAGCACATATTTCTGCATGAAGTCCTCATACTTCATGCCGCTTTTCTTCTCTATCACCATCGAGAGAATCATGTAGCCCAGGTTGGAGTAGCATTTGCCCTCGCCCGGTGTGTATCCGAGGTGTCGCTTCAGGAGAATCTTGAGCAGCGTCTTGTGGTCGGGTGCTTGGGCGAGATGGTTCTGCATCATGATGTAGCGGGTATTCGACACGGGGTCGCCGGCGTAGTTGTTGAAGCCGCCCTGATGCCTCATCAGCTGCTCCACGGTGATGGAGTAGTATCGCTGGTCCTTGATGCTATTATTATATAAGGTGTCGTTGAGGATGCCTTTCGGACCGAATACTTTTTCGTTCAACTGCAGTTTCTTCATCTCGCGCAACTTCATGATGCCCGTAGCTGTGATGAGTTTTGACACCGAGGCGAAGCGCATCAGGATGTTCGGCTCCATCTTCGTGCCCTTCTCCTTGTCTGCCCAACCGAAGCCGCGGGCATAGAGCAGCGAGTCGTTGCGGGTGATGGCGATCTGTGCGCCGTTGATCTCCCACCGTTTCAGGTATCGCTCGATGACAGAGTCCATCTCGTGGTATTCCTTCCCGTCGCTCAGACGGTTGGTGATGGAATCGTTGAGGTGTGCCTTGGGCAGGGTGTCCGCCTTCTCCCTGTCTGATAATGAGGTGCAGCGCGACACACAGCTGTGGGTTGTCCATGTGACGGTGCCCACGAGTATGAGGCAGAGTGTTGCCACTCTTTTCTTTCTGATTCTTCTTGCCATTTCCTTGTTTTTCTTAACATTCATATTTCTTGTGGAACACGAGCAGGCATACGGCTCCGGCAATACCCAAGGGTACGCCCACGAGGGCAGGGTAAGCGTATGACAGTCCCAAGCTCACGGGGATGCCGCCTAAGAAGGCTCCCACGGCATTGCCAAGGTTGAACGCTGCCTGTACACAGCAGCCACCCAACATCTCGCCGCCCTTGGAGTGCTTGAGGATGAGGAACTGCAGGGGAGAGCTGACCCCGAAGAGGCAGCCGCATACCACGAACATCAGGAAGGCGGAAAGCCAGCCGACGTGTGACGTGAAGAAGATGGTCAGCAGTGCTGCGGCGGAGATGAACTGGAGGGTATAGGCAATCTTGCCCGGCTTGAAATGGTCGGATAGATAACCGCTGAGGAGGTTGCCTAATACCATGCCCAATCCTGCCAACACCATCAGGACGGAGATGCTCGATGCGGAGAATCCGCCCTCGTGCTGCAGCAGGGGAGAAATGTAGCTGTACCAGCACAGCACACCGCCGTTGCCGAGCATCGTCGCCCATAGGATGAGCCATGGGTCGAGGTTCTTCAGGAAACGGAACTGCGCCTTCATGCCGTTGTTGGGCAACGGATCCACGTCGGGCACCCATCTCTTGATGCAGTACAGGGTGAGAAGAGCCAGGAAGATGGAGATGATGAAGGGCATTCGCCATGAGAAATAGTGGCTCAGATAGGTGCCGGAGGGTACGCCCATCAGGTTGGCGACGGTCATGCCGGCGCACATCAGCGACACGGCACTCGTTCCCTTGCCTTCCTTTGCCAACTTCACCGCCACGATGCTTCCCACACCGAAGTAGGCTCCATGGGGCAGTCCGCTGATGAAGCGGGCGCAGAGCAACAGCCAGTAGCTGGGGGCGATGCTCGCCAGGAGTGTTCCGATGGTGATTACGGCGGTGAGGAACATCAGGATGTTCTTGGGGCGGTACTTGTGCATCACTACCAGGGAGAATGCGCCGACGCACACGCCGATGGCATAGGTCGAGATGAGGTGCCCTGCCAAGGGGATGCTTACCTTCATGTCGTTGGCGACATCCACGAGGATGCCTTCCATGATGAACTCGTTCATGCCCAAAGTGAATGTGCCCAATGCAAGTGCGAAAATACTTTTCTTCATGTTCCTATTATCCTATCTTTTATAGATGACGAGGTATGTTTACTGATGATTTGGAGTTGCAAAGTTACATTAATTTTTAGACTTGTACTTACCAATCTTTTACTTTTAACGTATATTAGTATACACCCTGCCGATTGTTTGCGTGATTTGCAGTAACTTTGCAGCGGATATGAAAAAGATACTTAGATCATCATTATATGTGGTGTCGGTGCTGCTCTTGGCATTGGTGCCCGACTTCTGGCTCTGGCACCAGGGAGTGGGGGAGTGGCCGTTGCCGCTTACCGTCCTCTGGTGGCTGCCCACCGCCTTGTTGCTCCTGGCGGAGATGGGCTTGCAGTTGGGCTTGTTCCACAAGACTTCCGTGCGGGTGCTTTTCTCCATGTTGCTTTTCTCGGTGATTCCCAAGGTTGTGTTCATCCTCTTCGACCTCGTGTGCCCCTGGTGGGTGGCGTTGGTGCCGGCATTGGGTGTCATGGCATGGTTCCTCTTTGGCTTCGTGGAGGGATGGAAACGCTTGGAGGTCAAGAATATTACGTTTCGGTCGCCCGACCTTCCGCCTTACTTCGACGGCTACCGGCTCTTGCATTTCAGCGACTTCCATCTGGGAACTTATCCCAAGAGTACAGACTTCGTGCGTAAGGTCGTGGACTGTGCCAACCGGGAGGATGTGGACATGATGCTCTTCACGGGCGATCTGGTCAACAACGCTGCTGCCGAGGCATTGCCCTATGTGGATATGCTGTCCCGGCTTCATGCTCCCGACGGTGTGTTCTCCGTATGGGGCAACCACGACTATTGCGAGTATGGCAACAACCACAGCATCGGTGCCCTGAAGCGCAACCGCCGTGTCTTGTTCGATGCACAGCGCAAGATGGGGTGGACGCAGTTGATGAACGAGCATCACACCGTCTCCCACGGTATGGCTTCCATTGAGATTATCGGTGTGGAGAATGCAGGACAACCGCCTTTCCCCAACCGTAGCAACCTGAGGAAGGCGATGGAGGGGGTGGCGAAGGATGCCTTCAAGATTCTCCTTACCCACGACCCGCACCACTGGCGCAGGGAGGCGGTGGAGAAGGGCATCCAACTGACCCTTTCCGGTCATACCCACGCCGGACAGATTCGACTCGGATCCTTCACTCCGGCCCGCATGGCTTTCAGGGAGTGGGGCGGCATCTACCGCAAGGGCGCGCAGATGCTCTATGTGTCGGCTGGTCTCGGCGGAGCCTTTCCCTTCCGGTTAGGAGCATGGCCGGAGATGACGGTCATCACCCTCAAGAGAGATAATGGCTGATTGTAAAGATACCTTAATGAATTGCCAATGAAAGGGGCTGTTTTGTTAATAAAACGTTAAAAGAAGCCTTTTGGTTGCTTGTTTATGAAAAAAAGAAGGACGAAAGTTTGGCAGTTCAAATAAAAATAGTACCTTTGCATCAGTTTTCGCATATATTTGGGCAAATGGGGAGTGTCGAGAGACTGTACCCCATTTGTTTTTTTTATTTTAAAGCGTTATGAAGATACTTCCAGAAGAACAATATCAATTCGTAAAACTTATTTTACCCGATGGAGATAAGGCTGATGGCCATGCTGTGTTGCTTCATGCCTGTTGCGCTCCCTGTTCGGCTGCCATCGTGGAGTGTATGCTCCGCAATGGTATGCGTCCTACCGTGTTCTTTTCCAACTCCAACATCTATCCCTTGCAGGAGTATGAGGTGCGCAGGCAGGAACTGATCCGTTTCCTGGAGGCGCAGGGCGTTCCCTATGTGGAGGATGAGTACGACCATGCCGACTGGCGGCGTGCCGTGACGGGACTGGAGAACGAACCGGAGCGTGGTTCTCGTTGCTCGGTCTGCTTCCAGTATCGTCTGCGCCGTGCCGCCTGTTATGCCCAGGCGCACGGCTTCCGTCTGCTCACCACAACCCTTGCTTCTTCCCGTTGGAAGAACATCCGCCAGATAGATATGGCGGGTCATGTGGCGGTGGCAGACTGTCCCGACGTGGAATGGTGGGAACAGAACTGGCGCAAGGGCGGTTTGCAGATGAGAAGGGGCGAACTGCTGCGGATCAATGATTTCTACAACCAGTTATATTGCGGTTGCGAGTTCAGTTTGGCTGCCCGTCCCCTTTAGTGTTTAGAAGGGGAAGAGCAGGGGCAGGACGAAGGTCATCACCACACCGATGATGATCTGTAGGGGCAATCCCACCTTCACATAGTCCATGAATGTATACTGGCCCGCCTTCATCACCAGCGCATTGGGCGGTGTAGAGAAGGGGGAGGCGAAGCACATGCTGGCTCCCAGGGTCACGGCGAAGAGGAACGCATAGGGACTCACGCCCACCTGTTGGGCTGCCACCAGGGCAATGGGTGCCATCAACACTGCCGTGGCGGTGTTGCTGATGAACATGGTGAGCAGCGAGGTGGTGAAATAGATGCCTGCCAGGAGTGCTGTCGGTCCCATGCTTCCGAGGCTCGACACCAACGTACTCGACACCATTTCCGACACGCCCGTTTTCTCCAATGCCGTAGACATCGGCATCATCGCTGCTATCAGCACGATGCTCTCCCAGTTGATGGTCTTGTATGCCGCCTCCACATTGCGGAAACAGCCGGTGAAGACGGTCAGCAGTCCGGCTATGATGACTGCCGTGACGGGGGCAACGGGGATGAAGTCGAACACCATCATTGCCACCATCAGCAGCATGATGGCTGCCGCCGTGGGTGCCTTGTAGTCGAGCAATACCTTGGCGGCAGATTGTTCGGGATGTCCCAGCACCACCCAGTTGTCGTTGTCGCTGTTCAGCTGGCTCAGGTTCTTCCAGGTGCTCTGCACCAGCAGCACGTCTCCCTTGTGGAGCTTGCGTTCGATGAGCTCCTCCGTGATGTATTCGCTCTCACGCTTGATTCCCAACACATTGATGCCGAAGCGGTCGCGCAGTCTCAGTTCCTTGATGCGCAGTCCTACCAGTTTGGAGGTGGGCATCACCACGATTTCGGCGAGACCTATGTCGTAGAAGTTGATGGCTGCGTCCTTGGTCTTGCGCAGTCCGTAGTCCTTGGCGAGCCTTTTCATGTTCTCGTCGCTTCCCATGAGGTAGAGGATGTCCTGCTCGTGGATGACGCTGCTGCTCCAGGGCATCTGCTGGTTCACGTCCTTCATCAGTCCCAGTCTCGACTTCTTCTCGTTCCTGATTTCGATGATGGAGATGCCGTAGCGTTTCTGCACGTCCAGTTCCTTGAGGCTGGCTCCCACCATCGTGCTCTTGCCGGGCACGATGAAGCGGTGCAGGGTGTCGAGCAACTGGTATTCCTTCACCAGGTCTGTAGGTGTCTTGTCTTTCTTCTTTTTCTTTCCCGATCCGTTCTTGTTGAGGAACAGGCGGCTGAGGGGCATCAGCACGATGATGCCGATGGCGATGCAGATGATGCCTACGGGGAAGAAGGAGAAGAAGGCGAGTCCCTCGTAGCCGGCTTCGGTGAGCGTCTCGTCGATGACCAGGTTGGGCGGTGTTCCGATGAGGGTCAGCATACCGCCGAGACTGCCGGCGAAGGCGAGGGGCATGAGGAAACGGGACGACTGCATTCCCGAGGCGGTGGCGATGCTGATGATGATGGGCATCATGAGTGCCACGGTGCCGGTGTTGCTGACGAACGCTCCGATGAAGGAGGTGACGATCATCACTAAGAGGAAGGTGGCGGTCTCGTTGCCGCGCGACAGTGCCATGAGCTTGTTGCCAGTCAGCTTGGCGAGTCCTGTCTGCATGATGGCTCCGCCCACGACGAAGAGTCCGATCATCATGATGACGATGGAGGAGGAGAAGCCTGAGAGAGCCTCTGCCGGAGTGAGGATGCCGAAGAGGAGTAATGATGCCAAGGCTGTCAGTGCAACAATGTCGGCTCTAATCTTGCCCCAGATGAACATGGCAACGGTGAGTAACAGGATAATGAGAGTGATTGTCATGTCTTTGAGATTTTGAGTGAGGGGTCGGGGAGATGGCTCCCTGGCCCCATGATGGTTTGTTTTTTCTTTCTTAAGAGAGACCGGTAATCTCGCCGTTCACCACGTCGATGCGCTCGGCTTGCGGTGACTTGGGCAGACCGGGCATTCGCATGATGGGACCGGCGATGACCACGATCATCTCGGCACCCATGTTCACGGTGATGTCCCTGACGTGCAACTCATAGCCGTCGGTAGGACCTACTGCCTTGGCATCGGTGGAGAAGCTGTACTGGGTCTTGGCGATGCAGACGGGGAATTTCTCGGCTCCGAGTTTCTTGATTTCCTCGATCATGGCCTGGGCTGACTCGCTCAGCGTCACGCTGCCTGCTCCGTAGAGGTGGAGGGCGATGTCTTCGATTTTCTTCTCCACGGGTTCGTCTTCGTTGTAGGCATAATAGAGAGGTGCGGATGGCTTTTCGTCGATGGTCTTCACCACCAGCTCTGCCAGTTCCACGGCTCCCTTGCCTCCCTCTGCGAAGGCGTTGTTTACGGCGAATCCGCAGCCCAGTTCCTCGCAGTGCTGGCGCAATACCTTGATTTCCTCGTCGGTGTCGGTGGCAAACTTGTTGAAGGCGATCACCACGGTCTGTCCGAAGCTCTGCAGGTTCTCTATGTGCTTGTCCAGGTTCCAGTAACCAGCCTTCATGCCCTCGATATTGGGCTTCTTGATGTCTTCCTGTGCCACGCCGCCGTGCAACTTCAGTGCCTGGAGGGTCACGACGAGGACGGTGAGGTCGGGCTGCAAGCCGGTCTTGCGGCACTTGATGTCATAGAACTTCTCCGCTCCTAAGTCTGCACCGAAACCTGCCTCCGTGATGGCATAGTCGCCATATTCGAGAGCTGCCGCCGTTGCCATCACGGAGTTGCATCCGTGGGCGATGTTGGCGAAGGGGCCGCAGTGTACGAAGGCGGGTGTTCCCTCTGTGGTCTGTACCAGGTTGGGCTTCAAGGCATCGAGCAGGAGTGCCACGATGCTGCCGCCCACGCCCATGTCCTTCACGGTGAAGGGCTTGTCATCCTCGGTGATGCCGAGCAGAATGTTGTCGATGCGGCGGCGCAAATCGTCCACGCTGGTGGCGAAACACATGATTGCCATAATCTCGGATGCCGGTGTGATGTCGAAACCGCTTTCCGTCTCGATGCCGTCCTTGGGGCCTAAGCCTGTGATAATGCGGCGCAGACCGCGGTCGTTTACGTCCATGACCCTGCGCCAGAGTATCTTCTTCAACTTGAAGCCCTCTGCCTCATGCTGGAAACGGTAGTTGTCAAGCAGGGCGGAGATCATGTTGTTCGCCTCGGTGATGGCGTGGAAGTCGCCGGTGAAGTGGAGGTTGATCTTCTCCATGGGCAACACCTGTGCGTAACCGCCGCCGGCGGCACCGCCCTTCATGCCGAAGCAGGGACCGAGGGAGGGCTCGCGCAGTGCCACCACTGCCTTCTTGCCTATCTGCTGCATTCCCAACGCCAGACCCACGCTGACGGTGGTCTTGCCGTTGCCTGCCTTGGTGGGGCTGATGGCTGTCACCAGGATGAGGTGATGGCCCTGGAACTTCTCTTTGTCGATGGCTTGGGTCGAGATTTTGGCGATGTACTTGCCGTAGTTCTCCACCTGCTCTTCCTGGATGCCCAACTCTGCTGCCACCTCGTTGATGGGGCGCAGTTTCACGGATTTTGCTATTTCTATATCTGTCAGCATAAAATATGTATTAAAATTGATAGTGCAAAGATAGTCATTTTATTCAATATTCTGTTACGTCAAAGGATAAAAATGCATAAAGTTGTGAAATGATTTGTTATTTTGCAAAATAAGCACTACCTTTGCCGCAAAAATGACTATGATGATGAAAAAGAAGAAGCATTCTGTATTGTTTATCTGCCTGGGCAATATCTGCCGTTCTCCCGCTGCGGAGGGCATCATGAGGGCGAAGGTGGGGGACCGCGGACTGTCCGATGAGTTTGATATTGATTCCGCCGGCATCGGCAGTTGGCATGTGGGACAGTTGCCCGACAGTCGCATGAGGCGTTGCGGGGCGGGACATGGCTACTGTTTCGACAGTCATGCGCGCCAGTTCAGGAAATCAGACTTCCAGGATTTCGACCACATCGTGGTGATGGACAATGACAACTACCGTGCCGTCACGTCGATGGCTGCCTCGGAGGAAGAGAGTGCGAAGGTGGTGCGCATGGCTGATTTCCTGCGCCGTCACCGTGAGTATACTACCGTTCCCGACCCTTACTATGGTGGTGAGGAGGATTTCGAACTGGTCATCACTCTCTTGGAGGATGCCCTTGAGGGGTTGCTTGACAGTATCGTAAAAGACTGAATAAATGCTGGGGCATAAGCGTAGTACTTGCGCACGGAGAACTTTTATATGCATTGAGTCATCGAATACTAACAAATGAGGATTTTGCAGGGCAAAGCGGTGGAATTAACTAAAAAATCACCGCTTTGTCATTTTTTTGTAGTATCTTTGCACACGAAATCTGAGAGTGCAGAATTTCTGTAAGTTCAGATGGGTAAACGGATTGTATTCGTATCATTATTAACTAAAAAATATTTGTGATTATGAGAGTAGAATGGAGAGGTTTCAAAGGAAACAAGTGGCAAACGGAAGTGGATCTTCGTGACTTCGTTCAGAACAACTACACCAGCTTCGACGGTGACGAGTCGTTCTTGGCTGAACCTACCCAGGCAACGAATACCCTTTGGGGAATGCTCAAGGAACTCCAAAAGGAGGAGCGTGCCAAGGGCGGTGTACTGGATATGGAGACGGAGGTGGTGTCTGGCTTGACTGCCTATGGTGCCGCCTACATCGGTGAGGGGACCAAAGACCTGGAGAAGGTGGTGGGACTGCAGACCGACAAACCCCTGAAGCGTGCCTTCATGCCCTATGGTGGCATCAAGATGGCGGAACAGGCTTGTACCACATACGGCTACCAGCCCTCGGAGAAGCTCCATGAAATCTTCCATAACTACTGCAAGACACACAACGACGGCGTGTTCGACGCTTATACACCGGAGATGAAGCTCGTGCGCCACAACCATATCCTTACGGGTCTGCCCGACACCTACGGTCGTGGACGTATCGTGGGCGACTATCGCCGTGTGGCTCTCTATGGTGTGGACTACCTGATCGAGGAGAAGAAGAACGACCTCAAGAACATGGGCGACCGTGAGATGATCGACGAGGTAATCCGTCTTCGTGAGGAGGTTTCCATGCAGATCAAGGCTCTCAAGGGTCTGAAGGAGATGGCACAGGCGTATGGTTTCGACATCTCTCAGCCTGCACAGAACGCCCGCGAGGCGGTACAGTGGCTCTATTTCGGCTACCTCGGTGCCGTGAAGACGCAGAACGGCGCCGCCATGTCGGTGGGCCGCATCTCTACCTTCCTCGATATCTATATCCAGCGCGACCTCAACGAGGGTACTCTCACCGAGGAGGAGGCACAGGAACTCATCGACCACCTGGTGATGAAGTTCCGTATGGTGAAGTTCGCGCGCATTCCTTCTTATAACGAGCTGTTCACCGGCGACCCCGTATGGGCTACCCTTGAGGTGGGCGGTATGGGCCAGGACGGCCGTTCGATGGTGACAAAGAGCGACTTCCGTTTCCTCCACACCCTGGAGAATATGGGTCCTTCACCAGAGCCTAACCTCACCGTGCTCTACAGCTCCCGTCTGCCGAAGGCTTTCAAGCACTATGCTTCCCTGATTTCCGTGAAGACCAGCTCCATCCAGTATGAGAACGACGACGTGATGCGCCCAGTATGGGGTGACGACTACAGCATCTGCTGCTGCGTTTCCGCCACTCAGACCGGCAAGGAGATGCAGTTCTTCGGTGCCCGTGCCAACTTGGCGAAGTGCCTCACCTACGCCATCTCCGGCGGTGTGGACTCCAAGACCCGCGAGCAGTGCGGTCCCAAGTACCGTGCCATCGAGGGCGACGTGGTGACCTACGAAGAGTTCATGCCCCGCTTCATGGATATGATGGACTGGCTCGCCAGCGTCTATGTGAAGACGCTCAACCTCATCCACTATATGCACGACAAGTATTTCTATGAGGCTGCCGAGATGGCACTCATCGATACCGACGTGCGCCGCACCTTCGCCACGGGTATCGCCGGCTTCAGTCATGTGGTGGACTCCATCTCTGCCATCAAGTATGCCAAGGTGAACATCATCCGCGACGAGACGGGCTTCCCTCTCAACTTCAAGACCGAGGGCGACTTCCCCCGCTATGGCAACGATGACGAGCGTGCCGACGAGATTGCAGTATGGCTGCTCAAGACTTTCATGAATATGGTGAAGAAGTATCATACTTACCGTGACTCTGAGCCTACCACCAGTATCTTGACGATTACATCGAATGTGGTGTATGGCAAGTTCACCAGCAATATGCCCGACGGCCGTCCTGCCGGTGCTCCTCTGGCTCCGGGTGCCAACCCATCCTACGGTGCAGAGAAGAACGGTTTGCTCGCTTCCTTGAACTCCGTGGCCAAGTTGCCTTACGAGTATGCGCTCGACGGTATCTCCAACACCCAGACCATCAGTCCCGGTGCTCTCGGTCACAACGACGAGGAGCGTGCCCAGACGTTGGTAGGTGTATTGGACGGTTACTTCAACCAGGGTTCTCACCACCTCAACGTGAACGTGTTCGGTATCGACAAGCTCAAGGATGCCATGGAGCATCCCGAGAAGGAGGAGTACCAGAACTTCACCATCCGTGTAAGCGGCTACGCCGTGAAGTTCATCGACCTCACCCGTGAGCAGCAGCTCGACGTGATTGCACGCCAGGCACATGAGAGACTCTAAACTTATGACAAAAGGTTATATACATAGTATCGAAAGCTTCGGCTCGGTTGACGGGCCGGGCATTCGATACCTTATTTTTTTGCAAGGCTGTCCGATGCGCTGCCAGTTCTGCCATAATCCCGATTCCTGGAAGATGGGAGTGGGGGAGGAGTGGACTGCCGACAACTTGCTCGACAAGGCAGAACGTTTCCGTAGCTATTGGGGAGACAAGGGCGGCATCACCGTGAGTGGGGGAGAAGCCCTCATGCAGATAGACTTTCTCATCGAACTTTTTGAGAAAGCACACCAGCGTGGCATCAACACTTGTCTTGATACCTCGGCACAGCCTTTCACTCGAAAGGGATTCTTCTTTGAAAAATTCCAGCGTTTGATGACAGTCACCGATACCGTTCTTCTCGACATCAAGCATATCGACGAAGAAGAGCATCGCAAGCTCACGCGCCATTCCCATAAAAACATCCTCGACTGCGCCCGCTACCTGAGCGAGATAGGCAAACCTGTATGGATTCGCCATGTCCTCATTCCCGGCATCACCGACAAGGACGAGTATCTCCTGAGGTTGCGCGATTTCCTCAAGACACTCGGCAATATCCGGCGCATCGATGTGTTGCCCTATCACACTATGGGCATCTACAAGTATGAGAAATTAGGCATCGCCTATCCCTTGGAGGAAGTCAATCCCCCCTCGCAAGACCGCATTGACAATGCCAATGCCATCTTGCAAGAGGCTATGTCCTTGTAATCCGTGTTCAGAGGCATATATCAATGTATTATATCTGCCTGCAGATCAACTCCACGGAACTCTTCAGTCTCGTCTCGATGATGGGCTTGGTGATGTAGTCGTTCACGCCCATCTCGTAACACTCGTCGATGTTGTCCTTGTTGCTCAGCAGCGAGGTGACGATGATTGCCATCTCGTGCTTGTTGTACTTGGCGCGCACCTGTTCGATGATGTCCCATCCGTTCGTCTCCGGCATCATCAGGTCGAGCAGGATGATGTCGGGCACGAACGACGCAATCTTCTCCTCGGCTTCCTTGCCGCCGTAGGCCTTCTGTACGTCGAAGCCGAAATCCTTGATCATTCCTGCCACTGCTTCCACATTGTCGGGAATGTCGTCCACAATTAATACCTTACACTCTTTCATATTCTCTTTGGTTTAAGTTCCCTCAAGGCACTGTCGCCTGCTCTTCCTTACTTCACCTTGTGGATGCCGTAGATGTCGCAGACGAAGCCCTTGTCCGTCAGTAGTTTCGTATAGTCGATGGTGCTGAAGAGCTTGTGGCGCGATCCGATTACTACCACATTGTATTTCTCCTCCAGCACGTTGTCATTTTCTGCCATGGTGATGCCGTACTCTTCCTTCACCTCTGCACCGCATACCAATGGGTCGTAGATGGTCACCTTGTAACCGGCTTCCACCAGGTTCTTGTAGAGGTCTGCCACCTTTGTGTTGCGGATGTCGTCGCTGTTGGGCTTGAAGGAGAAGCCGAGAATCAGCACCTTGGTCTCCGAGGCACTGAAGTTGCGCTTGTTTGCCGCCAGCTTGATCTTGCCTGCCATCCAGGTGGACATCTGCTCGTTCACCTCCCTCGCCGTGGAGAGCAGCGACGATACCACGTCCAGCTCCAGTGCCTTGTTGATCATATAGTAGGGGTCCACGGCGATGCAGTGGCCGCCCACCAGTCCCGGTGTGGCCGGGATAAAGTTCCATTTCGTCGACGCGGCCTTGGTCACCTCCTCGATGTTGATGCCTATCTTGTCGAAGATCTTCTGGAACTCGTTGTAGAAGGCAATCATCACGTCTCTCTGGCAGTTCTCCATCAGCTTCGATGCCTCGGCAATCTTGATGCTCGATGCCTTGTAGGTGCCGTGGGTCAGCACGGAGGCATAGAGGTTGTCGATGATCTCCGCACCCTCTGGGGTGGAACCGCTGGTTACCTTGGTGATGTTCTCTATGGTGTGGAGCGTGTCGCCCGGGTTGATGCGCTCGGGGGAGAAGCCGATGATGAACTGCTGGTTGAGCTTCAGTCCCGATGTCTTCTCCAGGAGCGGGGCGCATACTTCCTCGGTGAGACCGGGATAGACGGTGGACTCATATACCACGATGTCGCCCTCGGAGAGCAGCTGTCCCACCTCCATGGTGGCTTTCCTTACATAACTCACGTCGGGCTTGTTCGACTTGTTCACGGGTGTGGGTACGGCTACGATGTAGACATTGCACTCTTTCAGGTCACTGAGGTTGCTTGTCAACTTCAGTCTTTGAGTCAAGGCTTTCGCCAGGGGTTTGTTGTCGGTCGCTTGGGTGGTCTTCAGGCGTTCCACTTTCTTGGCATTGGTGTCATATCCCCAAGTATCGTATTTCTTGGCGAAGAGGCAAGCCAAGGGTGTTCCAACATAGCCCAGTCCGATGATTCCTATTTTGAACTCAAAAGATGTAGTCATAAGTTATTTCTTTATTTTTTTATATATCGTTATAGTTTATATGCCCTCCAGTTGGGCATGTCGTGATGTTTTCTTTGGATTCCAGTCGTCCTTGTAGGAACGGTGGAAGAACAGCTCCTGGAGCTGTGCCGTCGCCCTGGCGATGCGCAGGAAGTAACCTGTGTAGGGCGACATCAGTGGCGTGAAGCGGTAGAGGAACAGGTCCTTCTTCCTTCGCTCCGACACCAGGAGAATCAGCAGGAACGCGAACTGCGAGAAGAACACGCGGATCACATATCCCAAGATGAGGATCTCCACGATGTGCTTGTTGTAGGTCACCATCAGCTTGATGACGTAGAACATCCACAGGAAGTTGAGGAAGCAGTCGTACGTCACGCTCTCCATGTTGCTGATCCAGTTCAGGATTGACCAGTTCTTCGACGGCAGCAGGATGTCGATGTGCTTGCGTAGGCGGAACCTCACGAGCGACCTCGACCATCGGATGCGCTGGTGGTAGAGCTTGAACCACCGTGTCGGCACGTTGGTCATGCAGATGGCATCGTGGGCGAACTTCACCTTATATCCCGCCTTTCTTACCTTCTGCGTGATGTCACCGTCCAGTCCCGGTCCGATGTCCCAGTAGCCGATGGTCTTCAGCACTTCCCTGTCGAAGGCTCCGAAGGCACCGGAGATGATGTGGTAGATGCCCAACTCGCTCGTCACGATGCGTCCCACCTGTATTCGCTTCAGGTATTCTATCGCCTGCAGCGAGGTGCAGATGGTCTCCTTGTAGTTGCGCACCTTCACGCAGCCGCCCACCGCCTTCACCATTCCGTCGAGGTAGAAGGGGATGAGCACTTTTTCCAGGGCATCCCTGTCGAGCGAGGAGTCGGCATCGAGGCAGACGATGTACTTGCCTTTCGCCATCTGTGCCCCGTAGTTGCTCGCCGCAGCCTTTCCGCCGCGGCTCTCCAGCCTCAGGTACTGGGTGATGAGTCCTGCCCTGTAGAGGTCGGTGCAGATCATCTTGGTGTCGTCGTCTGAACCGTCGTCCACCACGATGACCTCGTAGTTGCGGTAGGTCTGCTCGTTCAGCGAGGTAATCATCTTGTAGATGTGCTTGCCTTCGTTCTTGCCGGGCACGAGGATGCTCACCAGCGGGTTCTCCCTCCTCAGGTAGAAGAGTGCCTGCTCTTTCTCTGCCTCCCTGCGGTGGTGGTTGATCTTCACATAGAGGATTACCAGGTATTCCAGGATGTAGTAGCGCGGCAACTCGATGAAGAAGAGGAACCAGTAGGTGTTGAGGATGCTGCTGATGGACAGCGAGGACAACCAGTCGTAGAATGAATCGATGTTTTCAACGATACCAAACATACACTTCCTCCTCTCCTTATTCCAGGTACAGCCACATGAACACGGCACCGGCGGCGAGGATGGCGGCGATGATCACCATGACGCTCACGATGGCCTTGTATAGTTTCACTCTCTTGATCAGTCTGTCGTGCTCGTCCTCCAGCTCCACGTCGAGCTGCACGGGCTTCGTTCTTCCCTCTTCTTCCGTCAGTCCATCGCCTTCCACGGCTTCGGGCGTGTATGCCACATAGTCGTCGGGGGTGATGTCCACGAAGTTGAGCTGTGAGAAGAAGTCGTCGTAGTGGCCCTCGAACTGCTTGGTCTTGGTGTCGCAGATGCAACATGCCACTTGTTCCGGCTCTATCTTGTCGGCTATTTTCCTGATGGCCCTTGACAGTTCCTTCTGGAAGGTGCGCAGGGCGTGTTCGAAGTCTTCGTTGTCGAAGATGGAGTGGGTCACATAGAAGAGGTTGTTGTTGTACGACACCTTGTGGTTGCTGAAGGTGTTGCACAGCGTGCCGAGCAACTTGTCCTTCATCTTCACTGTCTCCTTCTTGTCGTTCAGTATCCATATCTTGCCCACGAGGATGCTCACATGTTCGTCCCTGTAGGTGTCGATCAGCAGGCGGCGCAGGCGGTTTACGAACATCGGGTACTCGGAGAAGTTGTCGTACATATTCACCAAATTGGAGAACATCGTTCCGCCGTTCGACAGTGCCCTGATGCCCTCGTTGGTGATCTCGTAGTCCACCACGTCGCGCATCACCAAGGTGTTCACCGGCACGGTGCTCTCGCAGTAGCAGCACGTCGCCATCGTCCTGGGCACGGTGAAGGTGTTCTCGCAGTCGTTGCAGGAGTACACCACTGCCGGACGGTCGTAGTCCACGCCGATGTGGCGCAGTTTCTTGTGGCACTTGGGACACACCATCACACCGCCCACGTTGTAGGTCTCCTCAGCCGACACGTTGGCGCAGCTGAAGTGGTGGATGATGTTCTGGATGCTCAGGTTACTGCTGCCGCACTGGGGGCAGCACTCCGTGTAGAGCAGGTGACTGTGGTTGCACTTCGGACAGAGGTGCTCCTTCATGATGAACTTCTTCACCTTCAGCACGCCTGCCTCCAGCATACTGTCCTTCCACATGAACAGGTCGCTCAGGTGGAAGAGGCCCAGACTGTGGTAGTGCTCCATGATGGGATTGATGTATCCTAACGACGACATCTCTATCAACTTGTGCTCCACCGTCCTGTTGTCCCTCGACAGGAGGTACTTGTTGACGTTGGCGAAGAGCTGGTAGGGGTTGGTGGGGCGTGCCATCTCGTCCTTGATCTCGTATTTCTGTCGTGCCGCCTTGATGCGGTCGATGATCTCGTACACCTTCTCGTTGCTCATGTCGCTCACATAGCCGTCGACGATGTAGTCGAAGACAGACTCGTCGCCCTTCATGGCGATGTTGACGAAGACGGGCTTGTATGAACACTTGTACGAGAGGATAGGACTCGCTCCCAGCAGGATGGCCTGGAACGCGCGTGCATTCTTCGTATTGATGTAGATACAGTCGAAATACGAGGATTGGATGTCGGCAGTGGAGTCGATGTCGATATACGAGTCGATGGTCAGCACCATGTCGCCGCGTTTGTTTCTTCTTAGTCCTATCATTTCTTGCTATGTGTTAGTTGATGATTGTCGGGGGCTACCAGATGGTCACGGGTCGACACCATGTTCGACTTGATGCTGGTCTCGTACCTCATGTCCTTGGGGATGGTGTACATCGGCAGTCGCCGTGGGTGCAGCAGTGCCTTGATCTTGTTCACCCTCACCTTCACCGGCAGGTCGTTGCTCAGTGCCCAGGCGGGCACTCTCTGGTTGGCGTTGAACGTGAAGTAGGCCACCGTCGCCTTGGCGTCGTGCGAGAAGTTGCTCTGCAGGTACTTGGGGATTTCCTCCACCCTCAGTCCCACCATCTGCAGCTTTGCCTTCAGCTTCAGGTCGCTGTTGATGATGATGTCGGCATCCTCGGGACACTCCATGTATTTCACCTTGTCGCTCGGCACATAGGTGATTACACCCAGGTGGCACGACTGGTAGTCGGTGAACTGTATCGTCATGATGTCCTCTTCCTTGAAGGCCACCATTCTGTCGGTCACGTCTATCTTGGAGACGTAGGCATCGGCGGGGGCACAGCAGTAGTGGATGAGGCTCTGGCTGTAGCTGTCCTGCACGGTGGAGTAGGGGATGTGCTGGTAGCTGCCGCCACCCCTTCCCGCCATGAACCTGTAGGTGGTATTCTTCATGCTGGCGAAGATGCGCACTCTGTTGTTGGCGCGTTTCAGCTGTTCCTCCACCTCTGCTATCTCGGCGTCGAGCTGGTTGCGCTTGGTGTTGTCGGTGAGTCCGTAGTAGATGTCTGAACTCTCCGATGCCTTCTGTTTCTTCAGCTCGGCGAGGCGTGTCTTCAGTACGGGAATCTCTTCCCTCGCGAGCCTTGCCTGCAGCTCCATGTCCTGTGTCTCCTTCACGAAGGTGGGCAGGGTGTTGGGGTCGTACTGGCTCAGGATGTTGTCGAGCAGCACATAGGAGTAGAGGGTGTCGCCCTTGTGGACAATCTCGCCGATCTCCTTGTTCACCTTCAGCACATATACGTCTTCTATTGCCCTGACGCGGTTCTGGTCGAGGCTGATGTAGCCGTCGTAGGTCGCCCAGAGGAGGCGGGAGACCACATAGTAGGCGAGGGCGATGATCACCAGGAAGAAGATGAGGGCGAAGATCACCTGCTGCCGTGCCAGACGGTAGCTCTGTGATTTCAGCAGGTCGGTCATCGCCTGTTCCTGTGGCGTGGTGTTGTATTGAAACTCGTTCATAGGTCTGTCTCCTTGAAGATTAATTTACTGTCTTTGATACCTGTCGCTTTCTCTATCTGGATGATGGCGAGACCTCTGTTGAGCATCAGCTTGTACATCCGCTCCATGCTCTGCAGGAGTCCTGTGTATTCCTCCATCCTCATGAGGTAGTTGTAGCCGTTGGCCTGGTTGACGTAGGCGTTGCGGCGCATTGCCACATACTTGCCGGTCTGGTTGATGTGGAACGCCTCGGTGGCGATGGCGCTGTTCAGGTTGTCGATGCGCTTTGTCAGGATTTCTATTTCCTGGCGCATGGTCTTCAGCTCGGTGGAGCGGCTGTCGCGGAGTATCTGCTTCTCGGTGTCGAGGGCTTTCCTCAGCCTGGGGCTCTCGTTGTAGAGGGGCACGGTGAAGCGGATGCCCACGTCGCCGTTGTTGCTGATTTTGTTGCTGCTCGTGAGGTACGACGACCATCTCACGAAGGGGGTGAACCTTGTCGTGGCGAGGTAGTTGGTGAGCTTGCTCTTGTTGTCGGCTATCTGCTCCCTTACCTGTAGGATCTCTGCGTCGATGGTTTCGCTGTTCACATAGTTCCAGAGGGCGGTGGTGTCCACGGTGATCTTTGTGGGCTTCATCTGGTAGATGGGCTTGCCCTGGATGTCCTTGGAGGCGCAGAGGGTGGAGAGGGCGTACTCTGCTTCCAGCTTGTCGTTCATCACCTTCAGCATCTTGTCGTTCGAGATGCGGTCTTTCTCCAGCATATACTGGTACGCCTCGTTCATGATGTCGAGGTTGGCGAGGCGGTGGGCGATGGTGACGCCGATGTAGTAGTTATATTGTTCCGTCAGTTCGTCTGCGGCTTTCTCGTAGATGTCTGACGTCTGTCTCTTTCTTTCCTGTAGTCGGTCAAGTTCGTTGGCGAGGGCTATCTTGTCTTCCTTTGCCTTGCCTTGGTAGAACTTGCTGTTGATGATGTTCCAGCCGAGTTCGGCCTGTATCTTTGCCTTGTAGCGTGACACGTCCTGTGCGTCGTCTTCGTCGGTGTCGAAGTATACCTTCGGCCGGGCGTATACCTGACCGGTCACTTCCAGTCCGTGGTGTCTCTTCAGGGCGAGCTGCTCGTGGGCTGTCTTTGCCCTGTAGAGGGAGTCTGTGTTCTTCAGGTCTTGGTCGTGGCGACTGCTGAGTCCTAATTCGATGACGGGGGTGCTTACTTTCTCGGGGTTGCCGAGGAGGGTGTCGAGTTGGTTGAAGCGTTCTGTGAAATGCTTGAGCACGCTTTCGTTCTGCAGGTTCTCGTAGACGAGCATCTTGGGACTGAAACTCTTGGTTCCTCCCTTGCCGGTCTGCGCCATGGCTGCTGTGCTGGCAGCGGTCGCCAACAGGACGATGGTGGTGTTAAGTATTGAGTTATGCTTCATGTTTTTGTTTTTGCTTTAAACACAATGAATGCAGCTGCAGGCTTGCAGCTGCATTCACGGGTGTTTATTAAGATATACTGGTCTCTGTCGCTCCGTCGGGGGCGATAGGCATTATTTGTTGTAGTTGGTGTCGGCGTTGTCGATTCCGTTGGGGTACAGCTTGAACACCTGCAGACGGTCCTTGCCGTATGCCACATAGATGTAACCATCGTAAACGTATACATAGTTGGCCGACTTGCTGATGGCTCTGTGGGCCACCACCTTGTGTTCGTCTGAGTTCTTGTCGAGTACCACCAGACCGTATGAACCGTAGGCTACATATACATAGTCGTCGTCTACATACAGACCGTTGGCTAACGCCTTGTACTGTCCTGCCTTGTCGCCCTCAGAGATGACGGGACTTGGCATCTGGTAGCGCCACAGCTCGTTGCCACTCATATCGTACACATACATACCGGCTGCACCGCGGCAAACGTAGATCTTATTGTCGTTTACTGCCACTACGTTCTTTCCGTTGTTGGGCTGGATGGTGCTGATGTCGAATGATGCCAGCGGATTTGTCAAGTCCTCTGTCTTCTTGTCGAACACCTCGACTTTGGCATCGATTGCCTCCTCTGTGCTGGTTGCCTCCTTGGTGAGATAGAGGGTTACAATTTTGCCGTTTCCCATGGCCACATGCTTTGCCTTGCCCGGCTTCTCGACTCTTGCCAGCTCATTGTAGCTGTCGGCATCGTAAACGATATATCCCTTGGTGGTCATCACGATGAGGTGGTTGGTATCATCGTTGTACACCACGCAGTTCTCGTCGTAGCCTGCTTTTGAGTACTGTTCCGTGGCTGGGTTCATCTGGATAAACTGCAGCGGTTCCTCGTAGGTTATCTTGTCGCTGCCCTCCGTCGTGATGGCTTTGGACTCGTTGGCCAACAGGTGGGTTAACTCATTGATGGGGATGTATGCCAGCATGGCTCCCTTCTTGTTGCTGCTTCCCGGCAGGTAGACCATACGCTCACCGTCGTTCTTCTTTACTGCCAGGAGGTGGTTGAAGTCGAGGTCTTGTGCCGCGTCGTAGAGATACTGGTTCAGAGTCACTTTGTTGTCCGTTACGGGACTGAACACTTCCACGCAAGCTCCATGCCCTGTGTCGCGGGTGTGGTATGACATATAGAGTCGACCGTTGTGGGCCATGATGCCCGTGGCGGAGATGTCGTGGTCGTGGTTGTCGTAGTCGATGACGGAGATTACGTCGAGGTTGCCCTTCTTGGTGTCGTCCTTCTTGTCGTCGTCATCCTTCTTGTCATCGTTCCAACCGTCAGGATTACACTCGGTCTTCTTGATGACTACATCGGATGCGTTTTCTGTATCAGAAGACAGGAATACGTTGGCACCCTTAAATTCTGGAATTATTTCTGTGCCCTTCAGCGTGAATTTTCCGTCTTTTACGACAATCTTGGAGTTGGCACCTGGTGTGCCAAACATAGAGACTTCATATTTTTTGTTTTCGGTATTTTCTACAGGCGCACCATTGTTGAACGTAATGGTACCTGCCTTGATGACAGCAACAGCATAGTCTCCTTCAAGAGAGATTTCAGCATTGTCTTGATTGTTTGAGACAAGAGTGCCGGAGCAGTCAATCATACTTTGGTCTTTCAGAATGATAGAGCTACCGGAGCTAAGAGTGATATTCGATGCTTTCAGATAACCGATACTCATTTTTGCTCCACTGTTGACATCCAAATTTCCCTGGATATCAACAGAGCATCCGCTGTAAAATTCTGCGCCGGAATTTATCGTCATGTATCCATTGCATTTGAATTTACCGTCAACATTCATGTAACCATTCTTTTCAGAATTCGATTGGTCACCATTTAAACGAAACTCCCCTGTACCTGTAATCTCACAGTCTCCCTTCACGTTCAGCTTCATTCCTGTGTTGTTCAATGTCTGGCACTTCAGGTTACCGCCAATATAGCATTTGCCTTGAACATTGAATGTTCTGCCAGTCACATCGAGATCGCCGGCAGTCCTGAATGTTTTTGCTGTGATGATTTCATCGCCTTTAAATTCTACAGTACCGTAATTGTCAATCTCTGTAGCATATGCTGAATTATTCTGACAGATTAACTTTCCGCCTTTATGGACAATTATTTTAAATGACCAGTTTTCCCATCCCCATAGAGTATAATCAAGAGTTGCGCCTTCTTCTACGTAAATGGTTACAAGACCTTGGCTGCTGTCGTATTGTAGTTGATTTGTGTAAAAAATATCTCCTTTGGTCAGTTTATATGATTTTCCTCCTGCTATTTTTATGCTACTACCATATCCCGAAGCATTGCGCAAGTCTTCCGCATCAGTGGGGGTACTTGGCTCCGCAGGCATTTCTGTAACTCCCTCGAATTTCGATGAATTGCTTGTGTCGATAGTCCTTGTCTTTGTAGATGTAGTACTGATCTTATAGTTATGTACTCGTGCAGCCAATTCCTGGGCGTCGGTAATTGACGTGACGGCGGAGCCGATAACGGTGGTATTGCGCTCAGTGCTGCCGCTACTGTTTATATCATTGCCATTGTCGCTACAAGAGGCGAGGAGCAACGCGGCGAATGAGAATGTTGCTAATTTTAAATTAATTGCTTTCATATTTATTACTTGTTAAGTGTTAATATTTCATCTTTTAACTAAATACTTTTCAGTTTAATGACTGGTCATTGTTTTTCATAAGCTGACCGAATGGGGAGGGTGTTTTTTCTTATAAGCCAACGGTTGGTCAGCTCTCGTGCTGACAACCGTTGGCTCTGATTTGTTATTTAGATGATTCTTACTTTGTCTTGGTAACCTTGAACACCTGTACGCGGCTCTTACCGTATGCCACATAGATGTTGTCACCACTTACGGCTACATAGTTGGCAGAGTTTGCCTTGGTAGCGCCTTCCTCGTACTTGCCCTCTGCGTTGAAGCCGGTATTGTAAGCCTTGCGGTGGCAAACCTCAGAGAGGTCAGACTTCTTGAGTACTACCAAACCGTAGCCTCCGCATGCCACATATACATAGTTCTCATCTACAGCCACGCCGTTGCAGTAGCCCAGTGCCAAACCTGCATTGGTACCATCTTTGACGGTAGGACACTCGAACTTGCCAGACTGATTACCATTTGCATCGTAGCGAACGAGACCGTTCTTGCCGCAGCAAACGTAAACGTTTGTTCCGTCCACAGCCACTGTGTTCTTGCCGTCTACAGGAGAAATCTCCGGTGTGTCGGCAATCTTGTTGGGAGTAGCCAAGGAAGCGTCGCTGAAGTAGCGCAGCTCACCTGTTGTGACAGTAGTACCGTTGTCGCCAATCAAGCTATAGAGTTTGTTGTTGGCGACAGCCATACCCTTAGCCTCCTTGTCGGTAGAAACAAGTGTGTGGTTGTATACGTTGTCGTAGATCTCGTAACCTCTTGTAGAAGATACCACATACCCGTCGCCGTACTTCACTACCACGTTGGCGTCAATGCCGTTCTTTGCCTGCTTGTCGAGAGCATACTTGGTCAGGGTCGTGCCCAGCGCGTTGCCGTTGGCATCCACATAACCGAAGAAGGCACCCTCGGTCTTGTCAGTACCGGCTACATAGAGCTTGCTGCCGTCCAGCAACAGGTGGTTGAAGTCTACGGTGTTGTTTGTCAAGGCAACGTCAACCACAATCTGGTTGCCGTTCATGTGTGAAACCTCAAGTGCTCCACCGAGATTGTTAGTACCGTTGCCGTTGGTGTGGTAAGAGGTGTAGATGTAGTTGCCGCTGGGCTGGATGCAAGAGGCAGACATACCGTCGCGGCTGGTTGCATCGACAGAAGCCACCAAGTCGAGCTTGGGCTGGTCTTTCAAGTCTGCTACGTCCACCTTCAGCTCGTAACCATAGTTCTTGCCGTCTTCCTTTGGTGCTACTGCGGCACCATTGGTAGCCTGGTCGTAGTCGTAGTAAGAGCAACCGAGGTCGAGGTCAGCCTGTGTAGGAGCCTTGGAGGTTTCATTGTACCAGGATTCGTTGAACTGGAACAGCAGGGTAGCGTTGTCAGCAGGTGTGCTGAAGGCTTGAATCTGGTCTGTGGTGTTGGCAGTGAACTTGTCAGCCTTCACGACAGCCACGCTGTTTGACTCGTTCAATGTAATTTGGCCTTTAGATGCGTTGTCTGTCACCAGATTGTTCACGAAGATGACACCCTTGTTGGCGATGTTAATCTTGCTTCCGCTCTTCAGGTTGAGGGTAGCGTCGCCTGTCTTTACGAGAGTAGCGCCATCGTCCTTGTATGTGTTGTCTGTTACGTTGACGTAGTTGGCATTCACCACACCGCCCTCGTTCATGTTCAGTTTCCCGGTCACCTTGATGGCAGAAGTAGTCTCTGTAGCATCCAGCTCACCGCTTACGTTCAGAGTCTCAGCCTTGATGAAGCCTGCCACCTTGAGTGCACCGGCGAGGTCTACCTTTGTGGCATTCCATACGTTGGCTTCTGTGTTGACCACTGCGCCCTTCTCGACAGTCAGGTTCACGGCACGGATGGAACCTACGATGTAAGCCTTGGCAGTAGACTTGAATGTGATGTCCTGTGTAGGAGCAGTCTTTTCTTGGTTGAGTGCGCCGATACCGGATGTCAACTTCTGTCCGCTCGCACCAGTCTCGCCACGGTAGTTGCCCTGGAACTCACCGGCGATGACGATGGCGTTGTCTGCCTTCAATGTACCATAGTAGCTCACCACCTTGCTGCCCTCGGGAATCATCGTGCCAGTACCTTTATAATAAAGTGTACCGCCCTCATGCTTTCCGTCAGCGTCTGTATAGCCGAGGTAGATAGTGGCATTGGCGTTCTCGCCGATGATGAGTGTACATCCGCTATGTACGAAGACAGTAGCACCGTTGAGCTGCTTGTCGCTCAGGTCAATGGTCTTTTTGCTGCTGATCTTGTAAGTTTCGCCGGCTTTCAAGTCGCTGGCACCATTGAGAGTTGTTGCCGTCGCAAGTTCTTCCTTCAAGTCGAACTCGGTTGGGAAAGACCCACTGACTCTTGTGGCAATGGCTTTGGTGGCCTTGGTCGTTGTGGCGGCTGTCTTGTAGTTGGTAACTCTTGAGACTAAAGATGCTGCATCAGACTGCGTAAGGTCAATGGTCGTGGCATCAACCACACTGGGGGTGATGTTTGAGCCACCTCCGTTGTCGCTCGTGCTGTCGCTACATGCGGCAAAGAGAATTGCAGCAAAGCTGAGCGCTGCAAACTTTGGATAAACTGCTTTCATATCTCTTATAGCTTAAAATAATGAATTTTTGATGCTTTTATGTATATTTGGGGGCAAAGGTAGTGGATTCTTTTCAAAAACAATTGAAATGTCAGTTAATAATACTTAAAGCGTTCGGGGGGGGTAAAAACAAGAACCCGTTTTCTTGGCTGTATTATGTACGAACCGTTTGTTTTTAACGATGATTCGTTAGTCTTTTCCTATGAATGGACATATATTGGGCTTCTGTTAAAAATACAAAACGGCATTCTGCTCAATGCTTCCATATGTTTCAGCAATATATCTGTCCTGGACATTGTGAACTCGTCTATCCTTGGACTTCTGTCTCAACGCTCATTGAAGATGAAATCCAATCCAAACTTAACGTACCTGCCAAACTTGTGGTCGGAGCTGACGAGGGGAATCTTGTCGCTTATCGCCTGGGCAATAATCATACGGTCGTTGGGGTCGCGATGATCATCATACAGGTGAAGACTTGCTACCTCATCCAGGTGCTTCCTCTTCACTTCTACTATCAGAATTCCGTTCTCCTCTATCCATGTGGTGATTTCCGATGGAGAGTGGATGGGGCTTTTCTTACTGATGGGTATCTTTCCTATCTGGCAAAGATGGATGAGTTCGTCCACGCAAACCACACTTGTCATCAGTATATTGTCATAGTCGGCAAGAATCTCCTGCACGTCAGTTGACATCTGGCTGTCGTCAAGCAGCAGGAAGGCGAGGATGTTCGTGTCCAGATATGCTCTCATCGCAAAATGGCTCTGTACATAGAGTTGATTTCCTTCTCTGTCATGACGGAGAAATCTACTACCGGCTCGTGGTTTGACTTCATCCACTCGCCGATTTTACTCAATTTTTTCTTCACTTCTTTAGTTTCCATATTCGTACTCTTATTTTTTACCACTGCAAATTTACGACTTATTTCCGTAATCTGCAAACAATTCGGGGGGATTTTTGAAAAAAGAGTGCGGAACATTCCGCACTCTTCTTAAAATTACATTTCGCCGGTATAGAGCTTGAACACCTGGAGGCGGCTCTTGCCGTATGCCACATAGATGTAACCGTCGGAAACGGTGACATAGTTGGCAGACTTCTTCACCGCCTTGCGTGCCACCACCTTGTGGTCGTCGGAGTTCTTGTCAATCACCACCAAGCCGTATGAACCGTAGGCAACATATACATAGTTGTCGTCCACGAACAGACCGTTGGCCAATGCCTTGTAGTTGCCGTACTTCTCGCTCGTCTCATTCTGGATCTGGGCACTGGGCATCTGGTAATGCCATGCTTCGGTGCCGTCCAGGTTGTAGACATACATGCCGGCTCCGCCGCGGCAAACGTAAATCTTCCCGTCGTCGACGGCAATCACGTTCTTGCCGTTGTTGGGCTGGATGGTGCTGACGGAGAACTGCTGTCCGCCAGTGCTGAAGTCGGTCGTGTTCTGGTCGAACACCTCCACGGTAGCGGCAATCTCCTGGTCCTCGCTTGTAGCCTTCTCGTTGAGGTAGAGCATGGCAATCTTTCCGTCGCCGATAGCCACATGCTTCGCCTTGCCGTCCTTCGCCACACGCTGTATCTCGTTGTAGGAGTCGGCATCATAGACGATGTAGCCCGTGGTGGTCATCACGATGAGCTGGTTGGTCTTCTCGTTGTACACCACGCAGTTCTCGTCGTAGCCTCCCTTGGCATACTCCTCCGTGGCAGGGTTCATCTGGATGAACTGCAGCGGCTCCTTGTAGGTGACTGCACCGGCCTCTCCGCTCCCGATAATCTCCTGTGAAGCGGAAGCCAGCAGGCCGTCGCTCTGGATGGGAAGGTAGGCGAGGATGCCGCCCTTCTTGTCGGAAGATCCGGGCAGGTACACCATCTTCTCGTCGTTGTTCTTCTTCACGGCGAGCAGGTGGTTGAAGTCGAGGTCTTGCGCAGTGTCATAGAGATACTGCTTCAGTGTCACTTTGTTGTCGGTCACAGGGTCGAACACCTCCACGCAACCGCCGTGCTGGGTGTCGCGGGTATGGTAAGACATGTACATCTTGCCGTCGAGCGGCATGATGCCCGTGGCAGAGATGTCGTGGTCGTGGGTGTCGTACTCGATGGTGGAGATGAGGTCGAGGCGACCCTTCTTGTCGTCCGGTGTCGGGTCTTCCTTGGGGGCAGACCAACCGGAGGGGTTGCACTCGGAAGCGGTGATGGAGTAGTTCTTTGCCTCCTCGTCGGTGGAGAGGATGACGTTGGCATTGCTGTAGTCGACATCCACCTTCTTTCCGCTGTTGTCATACACGCCGTTGGCGCAGTCCACGATGATGTAAGCATCGTTGGCGGTGGTGTTGAATATCTTGCAGTCCACGCTGCCGTCGGATCCATCCGCAGGAGCGTTGAAGGTAATCTTGCCGCACTTCACCACGGCGATGCCGCTCTGGCCCATGGTGGCACAGCCTTCGCTCTGGTTGTTGTATTCGCCGGAGATGTCGAGCATGTAGTTGCTGTAGAGGTTTACCGTGGCGTTCTTCTCCTGCTTGAAACTCTTTGCCTTGATGTAGGTGCAAGATACATTGGCATTGTCGGTGATATGGACCTCGCCGCTACAGTTGATGGCGCAGCCTACGGATGCCATGGTGTTGGTGTCGGTCAGGGTCAGCTTGTCTGTGGTGAGGCTTTCCTGGATAGCGATTTGGGCACCGTTGCTCAAATGTACTTCCTTAGCCTTGACATTGCCAAGTGCCATCAAAGACTGTGTGCCATAGGCAGCGGGGGCCGTAGGGTTGAAGTTGACGACTGCATTGCCGAAATCCAGGTCATCTGTCTTCCAATAATAGAAGGATCCCTTGATGTTTACCTCAGACTGGTTCTTGGGCAGGATGATGGTACCCCCTGCATCGCAAGATATGTCGGAGCTGCCGAACGGGTCGGAACTCTCCGCTGCCGTCAGCACGCCGCCGTCGCAGACGTTCACGCTTCCGCGGCCGGTGAAGTTGTAGGTGAGGCTGCCTTCCACATAGACGGTCGCATCGCTGATGTCAAGGCTGCGGGTCTCTGTCTTTCCCTTGGGAACATAGTATTCCACGTCCTTTGACAATTGGCTTACCGTAGTGATGTCGATGGCAGACTCCTCGCGGTTGATGTATGTTCTGGTGGAGATGCCGCCGGCAGCCCTTGTCTTGGTGGTGGAGGTACTTACCTTGTAGTTGGTGACTCTTGCTGCCAGTTCCTGTGCATCGGTGATGGAGGTGACGGAGGAACCCACCACGGTGGTGTTGGAAGGCGTGTTGCTTCCGTTGGCTGAATCGTTGCTGCTGTCGCTACATGAGGCGAGGAGCAGGGCTGCGAAACTGATGGTCGCTAATTTGAAATTGAATGTTCTCATTATCCTTATAGCCTTAAAAGAAGTTGTAACTATCCTAAAATATCGCTGGCAAAGTTACGAAGAAAAGATGAATGCAAGCGGTTTTTTGGAGTTAAACATGGTTAAATGCGGGTATAAGAAATTAATATACTACCTTATATATATATTATAGTGAACCCTGTCATCAAGGGTTCACTATTCCGGAGCAAACTATAGTTTGCCGACGAATTTGTCGATGCGTTCCTTGCGTTCTTCCTCGTCGCCCTTCAGGCAGCGGCTGCTGATGGCAATCTCCCTGATGCCCTCCTTCCTGATGTCCGCCACGTCCTCGGGCGAGAAGTCACCGTAGGCGAAGAGGGTGGTGGGGATATGCTCCTCGTCCATCTGGCGCAGGATGTCGCCGTAGCTCTCCTCGTTGCTGGCATGGTGAACGCCGACACCCACATGGTCGGCACCCTCCTCGTAGAGTTCCTTCACCTCGCCGAAGTTGTGCGCCTTGCCGCTGATGATGTAGCGGGACCCCAGGATGCTGCGCGCCTCCTCCACCGACATGTCGCCGTTGGCGAGGAACACGCCGTCCGCCTTCACCTCTTTCACCAGGTGGACACGGTCGGCAAGGACGAAATAGGCGTGGTACTGGTTGCACAACTCACGGATGGCCTTTGCCGTCTGGGTGAATTCCTCGTCCGATACCTCGGGCTTCATCCTCAACTGTATCCACTTACAACCTTCCTTCAATGCGATTTCTGCACTCTGTTCGTAACTAAAGCTCTTACTGGAGCGTGTGATAAACTGTATCATAAGCTCTTGAATTTAATAATTGTTAGTTTGGATTTTTTTTGTTGGTACTGCAAAGGTATGCAAAATATCTTGAATAAGCGTATAAAAATATTGGATTTTATGCCGGAATTAAGTTTTCTTTGCAGAAAAGATACATTTTCTCCGTATTTGATGATAAATTGTAACTATTCAGCAGCCCCATCCAAAAAGCAGAGAGAGTATAGTAGTTTGTAAAGACTAAAAGTTGCATATGAAGTATAGCCTCACAAGGCAACGAGGTACTACTTCATCGGCCAATGAAGTATAGGTTCGTTGGC
>CAVEJY010000100.1:0-29063 GCA_963616155.1 Acutalibacteraceae bacterium | reverse complement strand
TAGCAGAGTCGAACTGCTCTTTAGAGAATGAAAATCTCTCGTCCTAACCGATAGACGAATGGACCATTGCCGTTTTGCGGGTGCAAAGTTACTACTTTTATCTGAAACCCGCAAATTTTTCGGCGGAAATTTTCTCTAAATGCTTGTTTTTTTGTAATTTTGCCATTAATTTGCTAAAGAAAGAGTTTATGATAGTGAAAACGAGGGCTATAGTAATGCGTTCCGTCAAGTATGGCGACACCCAACTCATCGTCGATTTGTTCACCGGGGAGTTGGGGAGGGTAGCGTTCTTGGTCCGACTCCCCAAGTCGCCCAAGGCGAGGGTCAAACGACAGTATTTTCAGGCGATGACAATCTTGGACATAGAGTTCGACTATCGCCAGAGGGCGAAGTTGCAGCAACTGAAGGACGTGAGCATCGGCATTCCTTTCTCCGACATTCCGTTTTCTCCTTATAAGTTGTCCATCACGATGTTCCTTGCGGAGTTCCTGTCTTATAGTACGCGAAACGAACAGGCGCATCTCCCTTTGTTCCGTTTCTTGGTGAACAGTATGGAATGGCTCGATACGGCACGGAGGGACTTTGCCAATTTCCATGTGGTATTCATGATTCGTCTCTCGCTGTTCCTGGGCTTTTCCCCGAACATGGAGAGCGGGGAGAATGACGATTATTTTGACCTGGAGGAAGGACGGTTCGTCGCCACAGTCCCCGTCCATCGCCATTATTTGGAAAAAGAAGATTCCAGGCGAATGAAGAAGATGGTGAGATTGAGCTATTCCACGATGCACCTTTATGCCATGTCCCGGGTGGAGCGCAACAGATGCGTGAGTGTGATTGTGGAGTATTATCGTCTTCATGTCCCTGATTTCCCGGAGATGAAGACCCTTTCGGTCTTGCAAGACCTCTTTGTATAGGAAATCCCTTTGCCGAGTGTGGATTCACACTCGACAAAGGGATGGGATGGTTATGCAAAGCTGATGACACCTTGGATGGTGTTGCCGCTTTCCTTGGGAGTCTCGCCTGCGGAGGTGCCGGAGGCAATACTGCGGATGTCCTCCAGGGTCTGTCGGGTACGCTTGAAGGTAGGCGTGTTCTCCACTTTCAGGATGACATCCTCGTTGTCGAGGTCTTCCTGGTGGAAGAGGAAGATGTGGGGGCGGCGCTTATACTGTGAGGTGTTGCCGTCGGTACCGTAGTAGCGTTTTCTTCTCTCCTCGTTCTCGGCTCTTTTCTCCTCTTCCTCGGCCAGACGGCGTGATTCCTCTTCGGTGTGTTTCTTGAGGTGGCGGTTCATGCCCTCTACATCCTCCAGACCGAATCCTGTGGCGAGGACGGTCACCTTGACGCGGCTTCCTAACTCAGGGTCGATGGCAAGACCCCATTTCAATTCGAAGTCGTCGCCAAACTTTTCCATGAAGTCATTGACATCGTTCATCTCATCCATGGTCAGACCGGGGTTGTCCTTCTTCTCGCTGGCAAAGGCGATGCTCAGAAGGATCTTCTTGGAGTTGAACACATCATTGTCGTTGAGCAACGGGGAGTTGAGCGCATCCTCTATGGCCTTCTTCACTCTGCCCTCACCTTCTCCGTAGCCCGTACTCATGATGGCAACGCCACCATCCTTCAATACGGTCTTCACGTCGTTGAAGTCGAGGTTGATCAGACCGTGTACGGTGATGATTTCCGCAATGCTCTTGGCAGCAACGCTCAGAGTGTCGTCTGCTTTCCCGAAAGCGTCAAGTACGGCAAGGTCGGGGTAAATCTGGCGCAGGCGCTCGTTGTTGATGACCAACAGGGCATCCACATGCTTCGACATCTCCTCCACGCCGTCGAGAGCCTGGTCAATCTTTCTGGGACCCTCGAAACGGAAGGGAATGGTTACAATTCCGACGGTCAGGATGCCTAACTCCTTGCTCACCCTTGCGATGACGGGAGCGGCACCCGTTCCCGTACCTCCGCCCATACCGGCAGTGATGAATGCCATCTTGGTACCGTCGTTCAGCATATGCCTGATGTCCTCGATGGTTTCCTCTGCGGCTTGGCGTGCCTTGGCAGGTTTGTTTCCTGCTCCCAGTCCCTCTTTTCCCAGTTGCAGGTGAACGGGAACGGGGGAGTCGTTGAGCGCCTGGTTGTCGGTGTTGCACAATACGAAGGTCACGTCGTGAATCCCCTCGCGGTACATGTGGTTGACGGCGTTTCCGCCGCCACCGCCGACACCAATCACCTTGATGATGCTGTTTTCTTTCCCTGGCTCTCCGAAGTCAAGGATATTTTGAGTGTTAGAATTATCTGTCATAATCGTATGGTCTTAAAATTGATATTCCTGTTTTATTCTTCCGTCAGCGTATCGTTGACGAATTTCTTGAAGAACCTGATGCCCTTGTGGAGGATGCTCTTCTCCTTCCTCTCCTTTTCCTTGGCAAGTCTGGCTTCCTTTTCTGCGGCGATGCGCTGGGTCTCCTCTTCCTCTTCTTTCTTGCGGCGGGCTTCCTCCTCTTCCTTCTTGCGCTGCTCGATGGCTGCGGTGGACATATTGCCTCCGGTGGTGTCGTAGGGAGACCTTGGTGTCTTGTGAGGGTCGGCAGCATTGGCACCTGCCGGCTTGTCAGTATGGTTCTGGAACAGGTCGTTGCCTATCTCTTCGCCGGCACAGTTCATGTTGCCCTTTGCCAACAGTCCCAGGATGGTGTTTTTCGTTCCGTCGTGGTTGTTGATCTTCTGGTCTTTGGAGTTGATGGACTGTGTGACGAACTTGGCGATGCGCACCTTGTCGACGTGCGTATGTCTCTTGAATGCCGTATCAATCTCGGGCATGTTGCTGCCGCCACCCGTGAGGATGATGCCGCCCAGGAGTTGGTCTGCATATTCCACGGGAACCTGGAACCATGCGTTCTCGACGATTTCCTCCACGCGTGCTTCCACAATCTCATGGAATTTCTTGATCTCCACGTTCCTGTCTTTGTCGATGGGGAAGGTGCCCGTGGAGTCGTTCTTGTTGGTGTCGGTATATGCCTTGCCGTATTTCAGTTTCAGGTTCTCAGCCTCCGGCTCTTCTATCTGCAGGCAAGTCAAGTCCTTTGTGACATTGTTGCCGCCCAGGGGGATGACGGAAAGGTGCCTCAATATACCTTTATAATATACGGAGACAGTTGTGGTGTCTGCGCCGAGGTCGACGAGCATACATCCTGACCGCTTTTCTGAGTCTGTCAGCACGCTGTCCGCCAATGCCAAGGGGGCGAGGTACATATCGGCGATGTAGATGTTCGCGTTCTCGAAGCAAGTATAGATGTTGTTGTAGAAATTCTTGCGCCACAGGATATTCAGGAAGATGCCTTCCAGGTGGTTGCACTGTATGCCTACGGGGTCGATCTGGTACTGGTTGTCGATCTTGTATTCCTGTGTAGCGGCATCGAGTATCTCCTGGTCGGGGTAAGTCATGTTGCGGTTGATGTCCATCAACTCGTTGACCATCTCTTGGCTGATGACGGAATTGGCGGGAAGGTCCTTCACGATGACGTTCTTGACACTTCTGGTGGAGCGGCCGCCGATGCCCACATAAACTTGCGTGATGTCTTGCTTGAGGATAGTCTTTAGCTTCTGCATGATGCTTGTTAGGCATTGGCAAGTCTTGTCAATGTTGTAGATAACCCCTTTTCTGATGCATGAAGCCGAATTTTCCCTGACAGTAGCGAGTACGGTGATGCTGCCGTCCAAATTCTTTTGGCCTGCTATACCAGTCATCTTAGATGAGCCTAGTTCGATTGCTACTATAAATTCCTTTGGCATAGTCGTTGTATGTTATGAATGTTTCTTACTTTTTTAATTAACTGTTGTGTTGCTTGGTGCAAATGATCTGGTTGTCAAACTCAATGTTGATGTACGAGTACTTGTTCCAGCCTGCTTGCGACAGTCCGTATTTGTAGAATTTCTCCAGCCTGTCCATTTTCTTTTTGACGAACTTTTCAATCTCTGCTTCTCTCTTGGCGACAATCTTTGTCTCGGGAAGATGCCCGATGTATACGATGTGGTTGCCCACGCGTGGCACCAGCTCGATGCCTCTGTCGGGAAGCACGTTGATTTGCTCTATTTGGTTTCTCCACAGGTCATTGGCCATCAGACTTTTGCTGAGCGGTGCTATATACCGCTGGGCATACCACTTGGAGATGCTGCCCGTGGCGACGATGATGTCGCTGGTGTAGTTGGAATTGGGCATAATCTGGTTCTTGTCGTCAATATAGTAGTCGGCGTTGTCTATACTCTTGATTCTGACGATGGGCATACGTTGCGTGAGATAGATGTCGACAAGCCCGTCCTGGGTCTTGTAGCATTCCGCAGACTTCACGAATGGACTGGCTTTGAGTGTACTCTCAATGTCCCTGACATTCACCTGCTCCAAGGGCTTCGCCAGCGGATACAGGTGCTTTTTCTCAAGTCTTTTCTTGATCTCTTGGGCGTTAAGAAAACCATTGGTCATCTCGTCTTGAATGAAGATGTTGACCTTGGTGCAGGGTGTTCTCTTCTCGACTGGCTTGTTGAAGCTGGTGAAGGCGAACACGAGGTACACGGCCAATGCCGCGTCAAGTGTCAAGATGATGGTTTTCTTCCAATTGATATGCATTTATTTCTCTTCCAGTATTTTTGTGATTTGTGGGACGTAGTTGTCCAGGTCGCCGGCTCCAAGGATGACCAGCACGTCGAAGTCTCGTTCCTTCACGAGGTCGAGTACGTCTTCTTTGTGGATCATGCGCTTCTCCACCCCTGGCTTCAGGTTGTCGTAGATCAACTTTGCCGTGACTCCCGGTATGGGTTGCTCCCGTGCCGGATAAATGTCGCAGAGGATTACCTCGTCCAGGAGGCTCAGACTGTTGGCGAAATCCTGGTAGAAATCCCTTGTCCTGGTGTAGAGGTGGGGCTGAAAGATGGCTGTGATCTTGCGGTTCTTGTACAGCTCCCGGATGCTCTTGGCACTCTGGTAAATCTCCTTGGGATGGTGGGCATAGTCAGAGAGGAACACCTTCTTGTCGGTCTTAATCTTGAAGTCGAAGCGTCGATCTACTCCTCCATAGGTCTTCATACCGTTGCGCAACTCGTCAGCTGTGCATCCGTTGAGCTGTGCCATGGCCATTGCCGCCACGCCATTCTCGATGTTGATGGGCACGGGCTGTCCTAACTCTACACCGCTTACGTTCTCAATGGGGGAGATGAAGTCGAAGGTGATTTCTCCGTTCTCTATCTTGATGTTCTCGGCGTGGAAGTCGCCTTCGGTGAGGCTGTACTCGTATATCTTCACACCTTCCTGCACGTTCTGCTTCATCTCCAGGTCCTTGTGGATGATGAGTGCACCGCCGGGCTGGATCAACTCCGTGTAGTGGCGGAAACTCTCGAGGTATGCCTCCTTGGTGCCGTAGATGTCGAGATGGTCTGGGTCGGTGGACGTGATGACGCTCATCCAGGGACGCAACCAGTGGAAACTGCGGTCGAACTCGTCAGCCTCGATGACCACATAGTCGCTCTCGTCGGAGAGGATGTAGTTGGTGCCGTAGTTCTTGGAGATGCCTCCCAGAAAAGCGTTGCAGTCGATGTGGCTCTGGTGCATGATGTGGGCGCACATGGTGGATGTGGTGGTCTTGCCGTGTGTTCCTGCCACGCAGAGTCCCTTGTGGGTGCGGGTCAGTGTGCCCAACACCTGCGCACGCTTCTCGATGGTGAAGTCGTTCTCACGGAAGTATACCAGCTCCTTGTGTTCGGCAGGGATGGCAGGGGTGTAGATGACCAGGGTGGTCTCCTTGTCCTTGCATTCCTCGGGAATCAGGTCTGTGTCCTCCTCGTAATGGATGGCCATGCCTTCCTTCTCCAGGTCGTGGGTCAGGTTGGACGGAGTCTTGTCGTAGCCTGCCACCACCAGTTTCTTGTTGAGGAAATATCTTGCGATGGCACTCATGCCGATGCCGCCTGCACCTACGAAATATACTGCTTTGATATCTTTCAGTTCCATGATTTTGTTGCTAATTTGATGACCTCGTCGGCGATGACGTCGGCAGAGTTCTTTAATCCTAATTTCTTGATGTTCCTACAGAGGGAGGCGAGTTTGTCGGCATCCTTTACGGTCTCCAAGGCTCTCTTCAGCAATACCTCGGGTGCCTCGGCATCCTTCACATAGATGGCAGCGTCCTTGTTGACCAGAGCCATGGCGTTCTTGGTCTGGTGGTCTTCCGCCACGTTGGGACTTGGTACCAGGATAACTGCCTTTCCGATAAGACAGAACTCGCTGATGCTGCTGGCTCCGGCGCGGCTGATGACCAGGTCGGCAGCCTGGTAGGCTGCGCCCATATCGCTGATGAAGTCCGTCACCTTGAGCATGGGCAGGTCTTGTCCTTTTAACTGCTCCATGATGGCTGCGTTGTAATACTTTCCTGTTTGCCAGATGAATTGCACGTCACTCTCCTTGACCATGTCGAGGTGTTGGAGGATGCTCTCGTTGATAGTTCTTGCGCCGAGGCTTCCACCCACGATGAGGATGGTCTTCTTCTCGGGATCGAGTCCGAATTGCTTGCGTGCCTCCTGTGGCGTGATGGCAGCGTCCAGGACATTCTGTCTGACGGGGTTGCCGGTCATGATGATTTTCTCGGCGGGGAAGAAACGCTCCATTCCCTCGTAAGCCACGCAGATCCTTTCTGCCTTCTTTGCCAACAGTTTGTTGGTGACGCCGGCGTAGGAGTTCTGTTCCTGAATGAGGCAGGGGATGCCTTTGCTGGCGCATACGTTCAGCGTAGGTCCGCTGGCATAGCCGCCCACGCCCACAGCAGCCATGGGCTTGAAGTTTTTGATAATGCTCTTTGCCATGTGCTGGCTCTTCCATATCTTGAAGAGAACAGCGATGTTCTTGAGCAAGTGCTTCCTGTCGAAGCCGCAGATGGGCAGACCCTTGATCTCGTAGCCTGCCGCTGGCACACGCTGCATTTCCATTCTGCCGAGTGCGCCTACAAACAGAATTTTGGCATCAGGGCACTTGGCCTTGATGGCGTTTGCGATGGAAACGGCTGGGAAGATATGACCGCCTGTGCCACCGCCACTTATGATGATTCTTATTTCATTGTCCATGTTCATTCGAGTTTACAACGCAAAGGTAAGTAAAAAAATCCATTTAATGGCAATTTTTACCTTATTTATCATTCTCTTTTTTCAAGCGGCTTCAAAATTGTCAATATTCTCGTCATTATAGGGCGAATCTTTCTTTTTTGCCGTACGGCTGATGCTCAGGATGATGCCCAGATAGAGACAGTTGATGAGGGTGGATGTTCCGCCTCGGCTGATGAGCGGCAACGGCTGCCCCGTCACGGGAGCCAGGCCCACCGCCACCGCCATGTTGAAGAGAGCCTGTGTTACCAGCATGATGGTGAGTCCCATACAAAGGAATGCCGGGAAGTTGTTCTCGCAGCGGTTGGCAATTCTCGCCGCCCTGAACATGAGGATGATGTAGAGCAATGCCACTCCTGCTGCTCCCCCTATGCCCATCTCCTCGATGATGATGGCGTAGATGAAGTCGGAGAATGCCTGTGAGAGAAAGTCACGCTCCACGGAGTTGCCCGGACCCTTGCCCACGATGTTGGAGGAGGCGATGGCGATGTTGGCGTGTGCCACTTGGGCATCCTTGTCCAGGTCCACGTCTTCCGGGGCGACAGGCTTGGAACTGGTAAACTTGTCGATACGTGCCTTCCAGGTGTCTGCTCTGTGGAAGATTTTCTGGATCATGCCCGGCTTCTCTTCCTTCTTTTCCACATTTTCGGTGAGGGCGTTCTGTGGTTTGTTGGGGACATCTCCCTTGTCTTGTCCGATAATCATGATACCGGCGAAGGCAATGAGGACTGCTATCAGGGCCACTCCCACCAACTTTCCGATTTGCTGTATGGGGATTCGTCCGATGATCATCATGCAAAGTATGGTGAGGCAGAGGAGTGCGGCGGTGGACAGGTTCTCCACGGCGATGAGGCAGACGAGTGGCGACACCGCCATGAGTATGTATCTGAACGCCCGCTTGTCGGCACCATGGTCTGTCTGCATGGCACTCAGAATTTGTGCCACTGCCAGTACGACGGAACCCTTGGCTATCTCCGACGGCTGGAACTGGATACCCATGAGGCTGAACCAGCGTGAGGCTCCGTTGGTGGACTGTCCTGTGAGCAGCACCAGGATGAGCAGTACTGCGGAGATGCCCATGATGACGGGTGTCACGATCTTGAAGAACTTGCATTTCACCTTGAGCATGCAGATCATCGTGAGCAGACCGCCCCCCAACAGCATGATGTGCCTGATGACTGGTGCTATGTAGTTGCCCGACTTATACGACAGGGAGCTGGAGGCGGAATACACCTCCACGATACTGATCATGCAGAGAAAGAAGAAGATCATCCAGATGACCTTGTCTCCCTTGAAAATGTTGCCGATGCTCTTGTTGTTCATTCTTTTCTTTCTATGTCTTGTCCTTACGAACTCCTTGTGTCATTCTCCGATGGCTCTTGCCTGTGTCTTGAACTGCTCGCCGCGGTCCTCCATGTTCTTGAAGAGGTCGAAGCTGGCGCAACAGGGACTGAGCAGTACGGTGTCGCCGGGGGTAGCCAACTCGCGGCAGGCTGCCACGCAGTCCTTCATGCTGTGGGTGTCGCGTACGGGGATGCCCAATGCGTCGAAGTTGTCGTGCAACTTCTTGTTGTCTGCTCCCAGATAGACGATGCCCGTGCATTTCTGCTTCACCAAGTCCTTGATCTGGTTGTAGTCGTTGCCCTTGTCCTTTCCGCCGATGATGAGGATGGTAGGGGTCTTCATGCTCTCCAGGGCGTACCAGCAAGCGTCCACGTTGGTCGCCTTGGAGTCGTTGACGTAATATACGCCCTCGAACTTGCCCACCTTCTCCAGACGGTGTTCTACGCCGGGGAAGTCGCTCAGCCCCTGGTGGATGGTCTCGTGGTTGATGCCTGCGATGTTGCAGGCCAAGCCGGCGGCAAGACTGTTGTAGATGTTATGCTTGCCACTGAGGCTCATGTTCTCCTCTGGCATCTCGAACGGGGTGGGGTAGGCGAGCTGGTACTTGCCGCCGTCGATGTAGCCCACGGTTCCCTCTTCCTTGGTTTCGGCGAAGGCGCAGAGATGGCTCTTGAGGTTGTACTTGGGCAGTTCCTTGGTCACGATGGGGTCGTCGTTCCAGTAGATGAAACTGTCTTCTTCCGTCTGGTTCTGCGTGATGCGCATCTTGGCATCGGTATAGTTCTGCATCTTGAACTCGTAGCGGTCCAGGTGGTCGGGAGTGATGTTGAGCAGGATGGCGATGTTGGCGCGGAACTGATACATGTCGTCCAGCTGGAAGCTGCTCAGTTCGATGACGTACCACTCATGGGGTGTTTCCGCCACCTGCAGGGCGAGGCTGTTGCCTATGTTTCCCGCCAGTCCCACGTCCAGACCTGCTTTCTTGAAGATGTGATAAATCAAGGAGGTGGTGGTGGTCTTGCCGTTGCTGCCCGTGATGCAGACCATCTTGGCGTTCGTATATCTGCCGGCAAATTCTATCTCGCTGATGATGGGGGTTCCCTTCGCCAGGAGTTTCTGCACCATGGGTGCCTCTTTGGGGATGCCGGGACTCTTGATGACCTCGTCGGCATCCAGGATTCTCTCTTCTGTGTGATGTCCCTCTTCCCACTCGATGCCGTGGTCGTCCATCAGCTGCTTGTAGTTGTCCTTGATTTTGGACATGTCAGAGACGAACACCTCGAATCCCTCTTTCTTTGCCAGTACGGCAGCTCCGGCACCGCTCTCGCCGGCACCTAAGATTACTATCTTGCTCATAACGTATTTTCTCTTATCTGATTTTTAATGTGATGATGGTCAGTGCCGCCAGAATGATGGTTACAATCCAGAAACGGATGGTGATCTTCGACTCATGGTAGCAGTTGTGTGGCTTCTTCAGCAGATACTTGCACTCGGGGTCCAGTTGACTTTCCTGCGTGCGGAAGTTGTCATGGATGGGCGTGCGCTTGAAGATGCGCTGTTTCACTCCCTTCCGCTTTCCCATCTTGTAGTAGTACACCTGTATCATGACGCTGAGGCTCTCCACGAAGAAGATGCCACAGAGGATGGGCAGCATCAGCTCCTTGTGGATGATGATGGCACCCACGGCGATGATGCCGCCAATGGTGAGCGACCCCGTGTCGCCCATGAACACCTGCGCCGGATAGGCGTTGTACCAGAGGAAACCAATCAGGGCACCGATGAAGGCACAGAAGAACACCACCAACTCCTCGGAGCCGGGGATGTACATGATGTTGAGGTAGGCGGCAAACTGGTAGTGGGACGACACGTACGCCAGGATGCCTAATGCCACACCTATGATGGCTGAGTTGCCTGCACACATTCCGTCCATGCCGTCATTGAGGTTGGCACCGTTCGATACAGCCGTCACTACGAAGATGGTCATGATGACGAAGAGGATCCATCCGGCAGCTACCCTATACTTGCCGCAGAAACTGGTGATGCGAGAGTAGTCGAGGTTGTGCCCCTTGATGAAGGGGATGGTGGTTTTCAGTGACTTGGTTGCCTCCGTGCGGTGCTTCACCACGGTCTCCTGTCCCTGTTGCTCGATGGCGAGGTTCTCGTTCATCTTCACGTCGGGCGAAGCCCAGAGCACCAGTCCCACGATGAGACCGATGCCCACTTGTCCCACAATCTTGTATTTGCCTTTCAAGCCTTCCTTGTCTCGCTTGAAGATTTTGATGAAGTCGTCCATGCCTCCGAGGAATCCCAGCCACACTGTGGTGATGATCATCAGGATAAGGTAGATATTGCGCAGACGGCCGAGCAGGAGCACCGGCACGAGGATGGCGAGGATGATGATGACGCCGCCCATCGACGGTACACCGATTTTCTTCACGCCGAACGGGTCGATGCTGGCATCACGCTGGGTCTCAGTAATCTGCTTGCTCTTGAGATACTTGATGAACTTCTCTCCGAACCAGGCGGAGATGACCAGTGACAGAATCAGAGCCAGCAGGGCACGGAAGGAGATGTAGCCCCACATATGGGAGCCAGTGATGCCCCACTGCTCCAGAAATCTAAAGAGATAGTACAACATATCTTCTTATACAGTGTTAGTCTTTTCTTATTATTGTTGATAATATTGCGAGGGGCTTATTTCTGGCTGATGCCGAAAATCTCGCGCAGCACCTCCTTGTCGTCGAAGTGGTGCTTCACGCCCTTTACGTCCTGGTAGTCCTCGTGTCCTTTTCCTGCCACGAGAATCACGTCGCCCTTCTGTGCCATCATGCAGGCAGTGCGGATGGCCTCCTTGCGGTCCACGATGCTCACCACCTTCTTCATCTGCTGGGCATTGAGTCCGGCGAGCATATCGTTGATGATGTCCTGTGGCTCCTCGAAGCGGGGGTTGTCGCTGGTGATGATTACCTTGTCGCTCTGCTTCACTGCCTCCTGTGCCATGAGGGGACGCTTGCCCTTGTCGCGGTTGCCGCCGGCTCCGCATACGGTGATGACGTTGCCGCCCTTGCCGTCGAGTACCTCATGGATGGCGTTGAGTACGTTCTCCAGTGCGTCGGGGGTATGGGCATAGTCCACGAGGGCCGTGTAGCCGTCAGGTGACTGCACGGGGTCGAGTCTGCCGTTCACGCTGTGCAGGGTGCTCATCACCACGAGTACGTCCTCGGGCTTTTTGCCGAGCATCACGGCTGCACCATATACGGCGAGCAGATTGCTCACGTTGAACTTGCCGATGAACTGCACGCCCACTTCCTTGCCGTCAATCTCCAGGTACATTCCGCCGAAGTGGCACTCCAGGATCTTTGCCTTGAAGTCTGCCAGGGTGCGGGTAGAGTAGGTTTTTACGGTGGCCTTGGTGTTCTGCACCATCACCATTCCGTTCTTGTCGTCAGCGTTGGTGATGGCGAACGCCGTCTTGGGCAGTCCGTCGAAGAATGCCTTCTTGGCATTGCGGTAGTTCTCGAAGGTCTTGTGGTAATCAAGGTGGTCGCGGGTCAAGTTGGTGAAGATACCGCCGGCGAACTGCAGACCGCCGATGCGCTTCTGTGCGATGGCATGGGAGGAACATTCCATGAAGGCATATTCGCAACCAGCCTCCACCATCCTGCCCAGCAGTTCGTTCAATTCGATGGGGTCGGGAGTGGTGTGGTCGGTGGGAATCGCCTCGTCCTCTATGTAGTTGCATACGGTAGAGAGGAGCCCGCACTTATGGCCGAACTTACGGAACATATTATATAATAAGGTGGCGATGGTAGTCTTGCCGTTGGTACCGGTCACGCCCACCAATTTCAGTTTCCTGGAAGGGTCGCCGTGAAAGATTGTGGCAACCTTGCCCACTGCGTCCTCTGTAGATTCTACCTGGATGTAAGTTACGCCCTCAGCCTTCTCTTCGGGCATGTCCTCACACAACACCGACTTGGCACCGAGTTCGATAGCCTTGGGGATGAACTTGTGGCCGTCCACCTGCGTACCCTTCATGGCGACGAAGAGATGGCCATCCTTAATCTTGCGAGAGTCGATGTTGACTCCCGAAACCTCTACTTCTGCATCTCCGGCGATCTGAGTCGGATGGATGTTCTTGAGTAACTCCTGTAACTTCATATCTTGTTTCTTTTGTTTTATTACACCTATTTTTTATATGTAAAATCAGTTGAGCTTGATGACACAGGTCATGCCTCTCTTTACGGGAATGCCTGGCGCTATGCTCTGTTCTGAAACCTTTCCCCTGCCGGACAGCTTCGTCTTGATGCCCCGACTCTCCATGCAGAAGATAGCATCCCGCGCTCCCATGCCAATGATGTTGGGCACCGTATTCTTGCCATACTGCTTCTCCTTGACCAGTCGGATGCTATTGGGACCCGTATGTTGCGCCTTGCCCCATATGGGGTTCCCGTCGGCATAGCTGCCGCTCCAGTTGGTACTGGTCTTGATGCCGAGATGGGTGAGTACATAATCGGCAGCAAGTACGTTGCCGGCTTTCACATCGGGAACGAAGATGGAGACGGAGTCGCGGGCATCCTTGACGTCTACTTTCAGGCTTTGTGCCATGATACCCTCGGCGATGTCGTGAAACACCTGGCCGCTCATGCTGCCTCCCGATGCCGGCAGTCCTGACTTCTGGATGCATACGATGCAACTGTATCGGGGAGCGTCTGCCGGGAAGTAGCCGGCGAAGCTCACCAGGTAGTTGGTGCCGCCGCTCTTGTAGCCTCCGGCACCTTTCGAGATCTGTGCCGTACCCGTCTTTCCCGCCACCTTGAAGTTGGGCGAGCCTGCCCGTTTTCCCAGTCCCACACTTACCACTTGCTCCAGGATGGTCTGCAGTTCCTTGATGCTCTTCTCCTTGGCAATCTGTTGTCTCATCACCTCGGGCGGGAACTCCATGATGGTCTCTCCGTTCTTCACCACTTTGCTGACGAAGCGCGGTCGCATCATCTTGCCGTTGTTGGCGATGGTGTTGTAGAAGGTGAGCGTAGAGATGGGCGGTATCTGCGTCTCGTATCCGATGCTCATCCATGGCAAGGCGGTCTTTGCCCAGTTGTCATACTGGTTGTGCTTGTTCTTGTGGGGCATACGGATCCTGGCGGGTGTGGCTCCCATCAACGGAATCTTCAGGTCATCATGTAGTCCGGTGCGGTAGATGCCCTCCACGAACTTCTCCGGCTGGTTCCTGTAGTGGTCGTCGATGATGCGGCTTACACCGATGTTGGAACTATACCAAAGCGTTTCTGCCAGTGTCAGCATCCCGTAGCCTCCCTTTCGCCAGTTGTGGTCCTTCATGTCCCTGCCGTACATTTTCCTGATGCCGCCTGCTGTCTCCACGCGGTAAGTGGTGTCCACCACTCCGTCATCGAGTGCCACAAGGATGGAGGCGGGCTTGAATACCGACCCTGGCTCCAGGAGGTCGCTGACAGCATGGTTCTTGATTTCCCTATAGCGACCGTCTGCGCATTTCTCCAGGTTCACGATGGCCTTGATGTCGCCCGTCGGCACGTCCATGACAAGGGCTACGCCCACGTTGGCGTTGATTTCCTTCAGTTCCCTGAGCGTGGAACGCTCTGCCAGCTCCTGGATGTTCACGTCGATGGTCGACACGATGTCTGCTCCGTCGATGGCAGGCGTGTCGGTGATGTCGAGGAACTTGTCGCGCACCTTCCGGCGATGTACGATACCGTTGGTACCGCGCAAGATGGAGTCGTAGGACAGTTCCAGCCCGAACCGTGCCGTGTCCTTGGCGCCAAAGAGGGTGCCGATAGTCCTGCCCGCCAACGAACCGTAGGTGCGTGTCCGGGCATTGTACTCCTCGCAGTGGAATCCGCTCTTGTATTGGGAGAGGCGGAACACGGGCAACGCCTTGATCTCCGTGTAGGTGTTGTAGTCTATTCTCTTGGGATAGACGGGCCAGTGGCGGCTCTGCTTGGTATATCCCTCCTGCAGGTGTTTCTTGAAATGGTCTGCACTCACTTCCGGGAAGAGTTCATGCAGGCAGAGGCAGATGGAGTCTTGCTTGACATTCCAGAGAGAGTCGTTCTCGGCCTCCTTCAGTGCCACGAAGTCCATGAACACCTTGTATTCCGGCAGGGAGCTGGCGAGTAGTCTCCCGTCGCAGCTCAGGATGTTGCCGCGGTTGGGTTTCACCGTCACCGAGTCCCTTTTCTGTCGCTCCGCTACCTTCATCCAGTAGTCGTGCTTGGCAGTCATGATGTAGAGTGCCTTGCCGATGATGCACACTGCTATGACCGTCATGACGATGGCGATGGCAGTGTATCGGGGCATTACTTTCTTATGTTCAAATTTGCTCATTCTTCGGGTACGTTGATGATATAGGGAGGTTGGCTGGCTATGTGCAGCATACTGTCCTTGTTGTTCTTCAGCATCTCCAGCACGTTGTTCTCACGGCTTTTCTCCGTAATCTGGCTGCTGGTGGACAGCACTTTGTACTTGGCATCCTGCAACCGTGTCTGCAGCTGGTCTATCTCGATGAGGCTCTTCTGGATGCTGTATCGGTTGGAGATGTAGACGATGACGAAGCCGACGACAAGTATGATAAGCCATATCTGGCGGCGTATGAGCCGCGCCGTCAGAATGTCGCCGCCCAGTATCTTCGTCAGGGTGAAGCTATACGACTGTGGAGCCTCTCCCTCGATTGCCTGTTGGGCTATCGCCTCTTTCAAGGTCTCTTCCTGACCCTTTTCCTCTTCCTGGGGGATGGCTGCCGTCTCTTTGTTGTCAGTATTCTCTTCGTTCATTTCTTCTCTGCTATTCTAAGTTTGGCGCTTCTGCTCCTCGGATTCTGTTCTTGCTCATCGCTTCCGGGGACGATGACCTTGTTGTTGACCAGTTTGAGTGGTGTGTCGACCCTGCCGAAGAAGTCCTGTGTGACCTTTCCTTCCGGGTTGCCGGCTTTCATCATGTTCTTCACAATCCTGTCCTCCAGCGAGTGGTAGGTGATGACGGAGAGTCTTCCTCCTGGCTTCAGCAACTCTGTTGCTGCCCTCAGCATCTCCTTCAAGGCATCCATCTCGTGGTTCACTTCTATCCTCAGTGCCTGAAACAGTTTTGCCATGTCCTTTTTCTCCCTTTCCCTCTTGAAAAAGGGCTCCACGGCGGCGATGAAGTCCTGGGTTGTCTCTATTCTCTTTGCGGCTCTCGCCTTCGTGAGAGCCGCCGCTATCTTGCGCGAGTTCTTCATCTCTCCGTAGAGGTAGAAAATGTCGGCGAGTTCTTCCTCCTCGTAGTCGTTCACGATATCTGCGGCGGTCTTGCCTGCCCTTTTGTTCATTCTCATGTCCAGGGGGGCGTTGAAGCGGAAGGAGAAGCCGCGGCTCTCGTCGTCGAAATGGTGACTCGACACACCGAGGTCAGCCAATAGTCCGTCGATGCCGTCAACGCCATAGTAGCGCATCCAGTTCTTCAAGAACCTGAAGTTGGAGCACACGAACGTGAAGCCGGGGCTGGTGATGATGTTCTTCTCTGCGTCGGCGTCTTGGTCGAAGCTGTAGAGGTGTCCGCCTCCTGTTATCCTTGAAAGGATTTCACGGGAATGGCCTCCACCTCCGAAGGTGACATCCACATAGATGCCTCCGGGTTTGATGTCCATCCCGTCGACGCTCTCCTTGAGGAGAACAGGTACATGATATGTTTCTGCAGTCTTAATCATTCGTATTTTTATCGTGTATATACATCTTATTATAAGAAATCGGGTTCAAAGGTACATAAAAATCCTCACATCGCATTACTTTTGCAGGCATTTTTTTGAACTTGCCCCAAAAAACTTGTCTTCCTGTATTCTAAAAAGCACAAATTTATGTTCCATTTGTGTTTTTTTTCAACAAAATGGCGTGTATTTGAAAAAAATGAGTTATTTTTGCACTTAACTTAAGCATTGGGAGAATTCAATGGGAGAAACGATAGAGAAAACAGTAGACATTGACAAGATATTGAAAGGCAAGATGGGAAACAAGGTGAAGTTTGTCCCCTCGTTTGCCGTCTCTTGGTTGAAGCACATTGTACACGAGGACGAAGTCAACAAGTTCTTGTGGGAAAGCCGTGGTCTCTCGGGGACGGAATGGCTGGAGGAGTGCGTGCGCTATCTCAAGATGACCATAGAACTGGTGGGGGAGGAGAACCTGCCCGACAAGGACAACGGCAAGCTCTATACCTTTGTCTCCAATCACCCGTTGGGTGGACAGGACGGTGTGGCACTTGGCTCCATCATCGGCCGCCATTATGACGGGAAATTCCGCTATCTGGTCAACGACCTGTTGCTCAACCTCCCCGGCTTGAAGCCCGTGAGCATTGGTATCAACAAGACCGGCCGGCAGGGACGTGACTTCCCCCGGATGGTGGAGGCGGGCTTCAACAGTGATAACCATATGCTGATGTTCCCCGCTGGACTGAACAGTCGCAAGCGAGAAGACGGCAGCATCCACGACCTGCCCTGGAAGAAGACTTTTATATCCAAGAGTGTGGAGTGTCACCGGGACATCGTCCCCATCCATTTCGGGGGGCAGAACTCCGAACGGTTCTATCGCATCGCAAAGTTCAGCGACAAGTATTTGCCGTTCAACCTTGCCATGCTCTTCCTCGTAGACGAGATGTACAAGAACGTGGGCAAGACCTTCCGCGTCGCCATAGGCAAGCCGATACCCTGGCAAACCTTCGACAAGAGTAAGACTCCCACGGAATGGGCGCAGTATGTAGAGGAAAAAATTTATGAATTGTAAAGCATTAGATATTAGACAATCATGGAAGAAGAAATCATTCAGCCGGTCGACAGGGATTTGCTGAAAAGCGAATTGACACCAGACAAGCAACTTCGTATGACGAACAAGAGTAACAATAAGATTTATATTGTTACGGCAAACGACTCGCCCAATGTGCTGAAAGAAATCGGGCGTCTTCGTGAGATAGCGTTCCGTGAGGCTGGCGGGGGAACTGGAAAGGCGATGGATCTGGACGAGTTCGACTTTGGCGAGAATTGCTACAAGCAGCTGATTGTATGGAATCCTGAGGCAGACGAAATCATCGGTGGCTATCGCTATCTTCTGGGCAAGGACTGGCGGCTTGATGACAAGGGACAGCCTATCCTGGCGACAAGCCACATGTTCCATTTCTCGGAAAAGTTCCTGAAAGAGTATATGCCTTATACCGTGGAGCTGGGACGCTCCTTCGTGTCGCTCGAATACCAGAACGTGCGTACCAACACCAAGAGTATCTTTGCCTTGGACAACCTCTGGGACGGACTGGGAGCCTTGACCGTCCTCTATCCCGAACTCAAGTATTTCTTCGGCAAGATGACCATGTATCCCTCCTATATCCGTCGTGGACGAGACATGATTCTCTACTTCCTGAAGAAGCACTTCGACGACAAGGAGAACCTTGTCATCCCCATGAAACCGCTCAAGCTGGAGACATCCGTGAACGAGATGGCTGCCCTCTTCACCGAGGACGACTTCAAGGCCGACTACCGTATCCTGAACCGCGAGATACGCAAGTTGGGCTACAATATCCCGCCTCTGGTGAATGCCTATATGGGACTGAGTCCTACGATGAAACTCTTCGGTACCGCCATCAACTATGGTTTCGGTGACGTGGAAGAGACGGGAATCCTCATCGCCATTGACGAGATTCTGGAAGACAAGCGTGTGCGCCACATCAACAGTTTCATCGCCGAGCATCCCGAGGCGTTGAAGGTGACGAGCGGTGCCAACAAGATTTTCTATAAGGAAAAATAAAATGATATTTTTCGGGCGTAGACAGGAGTTTTTCTCCTTGTTACGCCCTTCTTCTTTTCTCTACTTCTTCTCCGTTTCCCCTATACGATGGGGAGACTTGTGCCGTTGATCTTCTGGTAGATGTTGAGGGCGAAGATGTCGGTCATGCCGCTGATGTAGTCTATCACTGCCATGATGCGCTCCTCCAGGCTGTCGTTGGTGATGTCGTACTGGCTGCTGACGCGGCGGATGAGCTGCTGTGAGTAGAAACGGGTGGGATGGATGGCGGCATCGGTGAAGACTTCCATCAGGGTCTCCATAATCTTGTAACCCGACAGTTCCACGTCGAGCACGGGCTTGCTGTGGTAGATCTTGGCGTAGGAGGTCTTCTCGCATTCCTTGTATGCCTTGCACTGGCGCTCGCTGATGTGGTCGACAAGACTGCCTGTGAAAGTGCCGTTCAGGATGTCTTCCTCATGTTCGATGAAAGCGTCCACGCATTCGTTCTCCAACTTGCCGATGACGCTCGCCCTCAGGTACACCACTTTCTCGTTCTCGTCCGTCAGTCCCTCGTCCTTGATGCGCTGGCGAATCTTTTCTTGGATGTCCTCCCCGAAGAAGTTGAGCAAAAGACGTTCGGTCTCCTCGTAGGTGAGGATTTTCAACTTGTGGGAATCCTCGATGTCCATAATCTCATAGCAGATGTCGTCTGCCGCCTCCACCAGGTACACCAAAGGGTGGCGCGCATAGCGGAGCGGCTCGCCGGGCTCCGACTTGCGCAAGATGCCCAGTTCTTCGGCAACTTTCTCGTAAGAATTGGCCTCGGAGTGGAAGAAGCCGAATTTCCCATGGTCTCCGGCATAACAACTGGCGAACGGATATTTCACGATGGAGGCAAGCATGGAATAGGTCATGACGAAGCCGCCTGCCCTTCGCCCCTTGAAACGGTGGGTGAGGATGCGGAAGGCGTTGGCGTTGCCCTCGAAATGGGTGATGTCATCCCAAAAGTCAGGAGAGACCATGCTTTTCACCACCTGTCCCTCTCCCTCGCTGAAGAAGGTTTGGATGGCTTTCTCGCCAGAGTGTCCGAAGGGCGGATTGCCCAAGTCGTGTGCCAGACAGGCGGCACTGACAATGGTGCCGATTTCCTCGAAGAGAGTATCCTTCAGCTCCGGGTGCCTCACGATGAGACGCTTGGAGATGTCGTTGCCCAATGACATTCCGACACTTGCCACTTCCAGACTGTGTGTCAGACGGTTGTGTACGAAGATGGAGCCAGGCAATGGGAACACCTGGGTCTTGTTCTGGAGCCTCCTGAAAGCAGAAGAGAAGATGAGTCGGTCGTAATCGCGCTTGAACTCAGAGCGGTCATCGTGGCGTTCGGCATGTTTGTGCTCTTGTCCGAACCGTTTGTTTGATATGAGATTAGTCCATTCCATATCGCAAAAGTACGGTAAACTAAGGAAAAAACAAAATAAAATTCATAAAATCTATTATTTTCCCTTGAAAAATGCCTTAATGTGCATAAAAAGCATTATTTTTGCACCTTAAATAAAAGGAACATGATGAAAATACAAGTTATCAACAAAGGTCATCAGCCTTTGCCGGCATACGCCACTCCCCAGAGTGCAGGCATGGATTTGCGTGCCAACATCGATGAACCCGTCGTACTTCGTCCCATGGAACGCCGTCTCGTCCCCACAGGATTGCACATCGCACTCCCCGCAGGATTCGAGGCGCAGATACGTCCCCGTAGCGGACTGGCGTTGAAGCACGGCATTACGGTGCTGAACACCCCGGGAACTGTCGACGCAGACTATCGTGGCGAAATCATGGTCTTGCTCGTCAATTTCTCGCAGGAAGACTTCGTCATCAACGACGGCGAACGTATCGCCCAGATGGTGATTGCCCGTCATGAGCAGGGCGAGTTCGTAGAGGTGGAAACCTTGGACGAGACAGAGCGCGGTGCCGGCGGATATGGGCATACTGGTGTAAAATAAGGAAAGTTATGAGACAGCTCGCTTTAGGCTTGATATTGTTGGCGATGGGGGCAAGTGTCGCTCCGTCGTTTGCTGATGACAAGAAATATGACTATTTCTTCTTGGAAGCTGCCCGTCAACAGGCTGCGGGCAATTATTCCGAGGCTTTTTCCCTGTTGGAACACGCCCGGAGACTGAACCCCAACGCGGCGGAGGTGTATTATTACCTGTCTTTGTATTATTCCCAGTTGAAAAAGGACAGTCTTGCCGTGACGTATCTGCAAAAGGCGGCGGAGTTGAATCCCGACAACCAGACTTACCCGGAGCGCATTGCCCAGTATTTCATAGCCAACCAGCAATATGACAAGGGGATTGAGGCATACGAGTCGATTTATGCCCACAATCATGAGAACACCGATGCCTTGCGCATCTTGATGCAGCTCTATCAGCAGCAAAAGAATTACCCGATGATGCTCAAGACCCTCGACCGCCTGGAGGTGGAAGAGGGTGAGAGTGAGCAGCTCGCCTTGTCGAAGATGCGTGTCTATGAGATGATGGATGACAAGAAGTCCGCCTATCGGGAACTGAAAAACTTGGTGGAGGCTCATCCGTTGGATGCGTCCTACAAGGTGATGCTGGGCAACTGGCTCATGCAGCATGAGCGACAGAAGGAGGCTTACAAGTTGTACATGACGGTGTTGAAGGAAGAACCCGACAATGCCTATGCCCAGTCTTCCCTTTATGACTACTATAATGCAGTGGGACAGAAGGACGAGGCGCAAGAGATGCTTTACAAGATTCTCCTGGGAAAGAAGACCGACAATGACACCAAGATGGTGATGATACGCTCGTTCATACAGGACAATGAGAGACGGGGCGGTGACTCTACCGAGGTGCTCTCTCTCTTCGACAAGATGCTCGATGTGCCTCAGCCGTCTGCCAATATAGCCGAACTCCGCGCCGCTTTCATGAGTCTGAAGAAGATGCCGGCGGACACTGTGAACAACGCCTTGCAGAAGGTACTCGACATCGCTCCCGACAATGCCAACGCCCGCTTGCAGCTGGTGCAGAATCTCTGGAACAAGAAAGACTATGATGCTGTCATCTCCATGACCCAGGCTGCCCATGCCTACAATCCCGAGGAGATGGTGTTCTACTACTTTGGTGGAATGGCGCATTATCAGAAGAATCAGGACGATGCTACCCTCGATGAGTTCAAGAGAGGTTTGGCACAGGTCAATGACCAGTCGTCGCCCGAACTGGTCTCAGACCTCTACATGATTATGGGCGACATTCTCTACAAGAAACAGAAGCCCGAGGAGGCGTTCGCCGCATACGACTCTTGTCTGCAGTGGAAGTCGGACAACATCATGGGCTTGAACAACTATGCCTATTACCTGAGTGTGGTGGGCAAGGACTTGCACAAGGCGGAACTGATGAGCTACAAGACCATCAAGGCGGAGCCGAAGAACGGTACCTACCTCGACACCTATGCCTGGATATTGTTTATGGAAGAACGCTACGCTGAGGCAAAGGCATATATAGACATGGCAGTCGGCAACCTCGACTCCATAGAGAGCAATCTCGCCATCTATGAGCATGCCGGCGACATCTATGCCATGAACGGACTGGCAGACCAGGCACTGCAGTTCTGGAAGAAAGCATACGACGGTGGACAGAAGACCGAGGTGCTGGCATGGAAGATGGAGAACAAACGTTATGTGACCGAGGAAGAACTGAAGAAAATGATCAAGAAACAAAAGAACAGGAAGAAATGAAAAAGAACCATATCATCAAGATGGCGGTGTTGTGTCTGCCGCTTACCCTGGTTGCCTGCGGTACGAAACAGGCAGCCATGAGTGGAACCAATGCCCGGCAGCAGTCCGCCGCCTCCAAGGACAATACACGGGGCAGCCAGAGTGATGCTGTCCGTAAGCTGACTTTTGTACAGAAGGTTTCTGACAACCAGGTGTATACCAAGAACATCGTTGGCAACATGACCTTCGGCATACAGGCCGACGGAAAGGACATCTCCGTGCCTGGTGCCTTGCGCATGAGGAAGGATGAGGTGATCCGCATCCAACTCTTCATCCCGTTCCTGGGCACGGAGATAGGACGCTTGGAGTTCACCCCTACCTATGTGTTGATTGTAGACCGCTTGCACAAGGAGTATGTCAAGGCAGACTATACTCAGGTGAGCTTCCTGAAGAAGCAAGGCATCACGTTCTATTCCTTGCAGGCGTTGTTCTGGAACCAGCTGCTCTTGCCGGGTGTGCAGAAAGTCTCAGAGTCTGACCTGAAGAAGTTTGAAGCCAACTTGGATGCCGTAGGCGACAAGGTGCCGGTGTCGTTCAGGAATGGAGACATGAACTATACATGGACTGCCGACCGCACAACGGGACGCATCTCGCAGGCTGACGTGACCTATCAGACAGCAAGCGAGGGAACCTCTTCGCTGAAATTGGAATATGGCGACTTCCGGAGTGTCGGTGTCAAGATGTTCCCGGCAACCCAGAAACTCACACTCACCACAGATGCACTGAAGAAAAAGCACGAGGTGGTGTTGAACTTCGAGATGAGCGAAGTCAAGACCGACAGCAGCTGGGAGGCCCAGACAGAAGTGTCCAGTAAATACAAGCAGGTATCTCCCGAGGATGTACTTGGCAAAATCATGAACTTCTAACGAAATGAAAAGAATACTCTTGTTCATATTGGCGATGTCGTTTGCGCTTTCTCCCTACGCCCAGAAAAAGGCGACCAAGAAGAAGGCGAAGACAACCGTTGCAGCTTCCCGAACCACGAAGAAAACTGCACAACGGAAAAAGACCAAGACGAATACTGTTGCGAACGCTGCCCCCACGAGTGCCGAGCGCCGTGCTGCGACCAACAGCAACGCTTCCATCCGGGGCCTGCAGGGGGAACGTGCCTCCATCCAGAAGAAGATTAAGGAACAGGAAAAGGCGTTGCGTGCCAACCAGGAGGACGTGAAGAAACGGCTGCAGGACTTGATGGCCATCAATGGTGAGATAGACCAGCGGCAGAAGAATATCGACGGAATCCAGAAGGACATCCATTACATCGACGGAAACATCGGAATGCTGAACGCACAGCTGAAGACGTTGGAGCAGCAGTTGCAGGAGCGTAAGAACAAGTATATCCGTTCGATGAGGTATATGTCGCGCCATCATTCTGTGCAGGAGAAACTGATGTTCATCTTCAGTGCCAAGAGCCTGTCGCAGATGTACCGCCGCCTGTCTTTCGTGCGCCAGTATTCCGCTTACCAGAAGGCACAGGGCGAGGCGGTCAAGTCAAAGCAGACTCAGGTGAACGACAAGCACGACCAGTTGCAGAAAGTAAAGGGACACAAGAATACCTTATTGTATAAGGGACAGAAAGAGAAGAATGCACTGGAAGGCAAGCAGACCGAGCAACAGCAGATGGTGCAGGGACTGCAGAAGCAGCAGAAGACCATCCAGGCTGTCATTGCTGACCAACGCAAGCAGGATGCTGCCATCAATGGACAGATAGACCAGTTGATTGCCGAGGAGGTGGCAAAGGCGCGTGCCCGTGCTGCCGAGGAGGCAAGACGCAAGGCTGCCGAACTGGCGGAGGCGAAGCGGAAGAAGGCTGAGGAACTGGCAAGGAAGAAAGCCGCTGCTGAAGCCGCTGCCCGTGAGAATGCACGCCGTATCGCTGAGGCGAAACGCAGGGAGGCTGAGGCTGAGGCGGCAAGAAAGAAGGCTGCCGAGGAGGCCCGTCTGGCACAGGAGGCTGCCCGCAAGGCCCAGGAAGAGGCGCAGGCCTTGGCCGAGGCTAAGGCAAAGGAAAAGGCGAGGGAGAAGGCTCTGGCACAGGCGAAGGCGAAGGCGGAAGCTGCCGCAGAGCAGGCTGCAAGACAAGCTGCCGCTGAACAGGCGGCTCGAAAGGCTGAGGCTGAGAGGCAGGCGGCGGAGTTGAAGGCCAAGACGGAGGAGGTAAGGAACAAGAAGGAGATTGCCGAGGCCAAGCAGGAGGTGCAGGAATCTTCGAGCTTGAGTTCTGTGGACAGGATGCTGAGTGGTGGCTTTGAGTCTAACCGCGGACGTTTGCCGATGCCCATCACTGGGTCTTATCGCGTAATCAGTCATTTCGGACAATACAATGTACAGGGCTTGAAGGGTGTTACGCTCGACAACAAGGGCATCAACATCCAGGGTAAGTCGGGCTGTATGGCACGGAGTATCTATGACGGCGAGGTGAGTGCCGTCTTCGGCTATGGCGGTATGTGGAATGTGCTGATCCGTCATGGTGCCTACATCTCCGTATATTGCAACCTGAAGTCGGTGAGTGTCCATAAGGGGCAGAGGGTGAGTATACGTCAGGCAATAGGCACAGTGGGTGCTGACAACATCCTTCAGTTCCAGTTGCGCAAGGAGACCGCCAAGCTGAACCCCGAGGCTTGGCTGGGAAGCTAATTTGCAAATATAAGGTCTGCCGACTGCAGTCAGCAGTTCTGCCCACTTGGCTCGGCAGACTTGCTGACTGTAGTCGGCAGACTTGCTGAGCCAAGTGGGCAAACCTACGAGCCTATACTCTCCGTACCCGGCAACCCGTTCTTTCTGACTTCCGGTCCTGTATTTTCGGACAGACTATATGGATGCACCGTCCAAGAGTTCCGCATATTTCGCAATGGCATCCCTTATCTCGCTGATGCGGATAAACTCATCGGCAGAATGGGAACGGGAAGATTCGCCCGGTCCGAGCTTGAACGAAGGAAAGGACATCAAGGCTTGGTCACTCAGCGTGGGACTGCCGAAGGGCTTCATACCCATCTCCACGCATTTCTTGATGAGCGGATGCGCAGGGTCGATGCGGGAGGACTTGAGGCGGAAACTGTGGGCCTTCACCTCGCTCTTGAGGTGCTGACAGATGAACCGGTATACCTCCTCGTTGTCATAGAACTCATTGGTGCGGATGTCCACGAGCATCGTGCAGGTGTCGGGAATCACGTTGTGCTGGGTGCCGGCGTTCACCACGGTGAGTGTCATCTTGGTGGAGCCCAGGAACTCGCTCACCTTCTCAAACTTGTAGTCCCTGATCCATCGCATATCGTCGAGGGCTTCGTAGATGGCGTTGACACCTTCGTTGCGGGCGGCGTGTCCGCTCTTTCCATGGGCGATGACATCCAGTACCATCAGTCCCTTCTCAGCCACGGCAGGTTGCATGCCCGTCGGTTCGCCCACGATGGCGAGGTCGATGTGGGGCAAGAGTGGCAACGCCCTACTGATGCCGTCCTTTCCAGACACCTCCTCTTCTGCGGAGGCAAGGTAGACGAGGTTGTAGGACTGGGGCTTCAGTGTGAGCATACGGAATATCTGGAGAAGGGAACACAGGCCTCCGCCGCAGTCATTGCTGCCCAGTCCGTAGAGCGTCTCACCTTCCATATTGGGTGTAAAGGGGTTGCGCTGCCAGGAATCCACAGGTTTCACCGTGTCAATGTGGGCATTGAGGAGGAGCGTGGGCTTGTTGGTGTCATAATGCGGGTCGATGGTCCACACGTTGTTGGCCTCCCGGTGTGTCTCGAAACCATAGGAACGGATGGTCTGTTCCATGATGTCGGCTGCGTTCTTCTCGTCTCTGCTCACCGAGGGAGTCGCAATCAGCTGCCGCAATAATTCTACGGCGGCACTTACATATTTTTCTTGTTCCATGATGATATTTCTCTTGTAAATTCTCATGCAAAGTTAAGGGAAATCGGCAGAAGAGCAAAATAAAATTGGGATTTATTTTGTTTTCTTAATGATTTCTATTAACTTTGCACCATATTATTTAATTAGAAGCTTATGCAAATCAATAGTCATCTTTCGGTACTGATCCACGACTTGGCAAAGAAACATGGGGATAAGCCTGCGCTTACCTTCAAGAAATTCGGTGGAGACCAGTGGCAAACGGTTTCATGGAATCAGTTCTCGCTGAGGGTGAAACAAGTGAGTAATGCCCTCCTCAACCTGGGGGCAAAACCATTGGACAAGATTGCTGTCTTCTCGCAGAACTGCGTGCATTATCTCTACACCGACTTCGGTGCATACGGCATCAAGGTGACTTCCGTTCCCTTCTATGCCACCAGTAGTGAGCAGCAGATACAATATATGGTCAACGATGCCCAGATCCGTTTCCTCTTCGTGGGAGAGCAGGCGCAGTATGACAAGGCGCACCGCATCTTCTCCCTTTGTCCTACGTTGGAACGCATCGTGATTTTTGACTCCAGTGTGCGCATCAGCACCCATGACCCCTCGGCCCTCTACTTCAAGGACTTCCTCTCCCTCGGAGAGAATCTGCCCAGACAGACGGAGGTGGAGAAACTGTATAAGCAGGCGAGCATGGACGACCTTGCCAATATCCTCTATACCAGTGGTACAACGGGCGACAGCAAGGGCGTGATGCTTACCTATGGTCAATATTATGCAGCATTGAAAGCCAACGACGAGTGCGTGCCCGTATCGGAAAAGGATAGGGTCATCAACTTCCTTCCCTTCACACACATCTTTGAGCGTGGCTGGGCTTACCTTTGCCTGAGCGAGGGTGCACGCCTCTTCATTAATACCGATCCGCATGATATTCAGGAGAATATGCGCGAGGTGCATCCCACCTGTATGTGCAGTGTGCCGCGATTCTGGGAGAAGGTGTATATTGCGGTGAAGGCAAAGATGGACAATGCAGGAGTCGTACAGAAGAAACTCTTCCATCATGCCCTGGCGGTGGGAAGGAAGCGCAATATAGAATATGTGGCCAACGGCAAGCGTGTGCCCATCACCCTGGAACTGGAATATAAGTTCGTCAACAAGACTGTCTTGGCATTGGTGCGCAAGCAGCTGGGACTGGAGAATCCCAATATCTTCCCTACGGCGGGTGCCTATGTGAGTCCTGAGGTGGAGGAGTTTATCCATGCCGTCGGCATCGGAATGGTGGTGGGTTACGGACTGACCGAGAGCCTTGCCACCGTGTCTTGCGACCATCTCGACAAGAGGTTCACCATCGGTTCCGTGGGCCGTCCCATCTCCAGCATTGAGATTAAGATAGGTGAGGACAACGAGGTGCTCCTCAAGGGTCCCACCATCACCAAGGGATACTATCACCGCGATTCTGTCAATGCGAAGGCGTTCGACGAGGATGGCTTCTTCCATACGGGCGATGCCGGTTACCTGAAGAACGGGGAACTGTTCCTGACGGAGCGCATCAAGGACTTGTTCAAGACCTCCAACGGCAAGTATATCGCTCCGCAGCAGGTGGAGTCGCTGCTCTTGGTGGATAAGTTCGTGGAGCAGGTGGTGGTCATCGCCGACCAGCGCAAGTTTGTCTCCGCCCTGGTTGTCCCGGAGTTCCGTATGGTGGAAGACTGGGCAAGGGAGCATCACCTGGAATTTGCCAGCCGTGAGGAACTGTGTGCCAACGAGAAGGTGCGCAAGATGCTGATGGACCGCATCCAGATATTGCAGCAGCACCTCGCCTATTATGAGCAGATCAAGCGCATCACCCTCCTCGCCCATCACTTCTCGATGGAGTCGGGCGAGTTGACCAACACGCTGAAGATCCGCCGCCCCGTTATCAACAAGAACTACAAGGCGTTGATTGATGCCATGTATGAGGAGTAAGTATCAAACAGGATATTGTAAATTATAAATTATTAATTATACATTAATGATTACTGCAGATCAATTGAAAGATGTGATGGACCGTGCCGACGCACTCCATCGCTATCTCAACATAGACCAGAAGAAAGTAGAATTCGAGGAGGAGCAGCTCCGTACACAGGCTCCCGACTTTTGGGAAGACCCCAAGTATGCGCAGGAGCAGATGAAGAAGGTGAAGGGCATCCAGAAATGGCTTGACGGCTATAAGGAGGTGCGACAGTATGCTGATGAACTGCAGCTTGCCTTCGACTTCTATAAGGACGAGATGGTGGCAGAGGAAGAGGTGGATGCCGACTATGCCAAGGCCATCAAGGCCATCGAGGACCTGGAGCTGAAGAATATGCTCCGCCAGGAGGAAGACCCGATGGAGTGTGTACTCAAGATCAATTCGGGTGCCGGTGGCACGGAGAGCCAGGACTGGGCACAGATGCTGATGCGTATGTATATGCGCTGGGCTGAGGCTCATGGCTACAAGGTGACCGTCAGTGACTTGCAGGAAGGTGACGAGGCGGGCATCAAGAGCGTGACGATGACCATCGAGGGCGGAGAGTTCGCCTATGGCTACCTGAAGAGTGAGAACGGTGTGCATCGTCTGGTGCGTGTGTCGCCCTTCAATGCACAGGGCAAGCGCATGACGAGTTTCGCCAGTGTCTTCGTCACTCCGTTGGTGGACGATACCATCGAGGTATTCGTGGACCCCGCCAAACTCTCTTGGGATACTTTCCGTTCGAGCGGTGCCGGTGGACAGAATGTGAACAAGGTGGAGTCGGGTGTCCGTCTGCGCTATTGGTACACCGACCCCGACACGGGCGAGGAGGAGGAAATCCTCATCGAGAACACCGAGACTCGCGACCAGCCCAAGAACCGCGCCAAGGCGTTGCTGCTCTTGAAGAGCCAACTCTACGACCGCGCCATGAAGAAACGTCTGGAGGCAAAGGCGAAGATAGAGGCTGGAAAGAAGAAGATAGAGTGGGGTAGCCAGATCAGAAGCTACGTCTTTGACGACCGCCGCGTGAAGGATCATCGCACTGGTTATCAGACATCCGACGTGGATGGTGTGATGGACGGCAAGATAGACGAGTTCATCAAGGCGTACCTGATGGAGTTCCCCACGGAGAGTGAAGAGAATTAAGTGAAGAGTGAAGAACGAAGAGTGAAGA
>CAVEJY010000099.1:2274-3957 GCA_963616155.1 Acutalibacteraceae bacterium | reverse complement strand
CGGGGAGCCGCCCTGTACTCCTGGCGCAACAAGTTTGCCGGGGCCACGATGGTGTACAACTGCTCCGTGGCAGGCAGCAAGGAACAGCTGCAGCTGAAGCGGGGGAAGTGGCGCGTGAGGATGTTCTTCGGGTTCAGACTGTAAAAAATCACTGAATATTCCTACTTTTTAAAGAAGATAAGGTTGCCGTAAGGAAATTTAGCACATATTCCTTCCTTTATAGGGGATTTTCTTGTATTTTTGCACACGAATTGTAATACATGATTATGTCTGAACAGAAAGCAGAAAGCAAAAACATCAAGGAAAGTTACCGGCTTCAGGCGGAGAAATACGCCTTGGAGGTGGAAGCCCTGAAGCGCAAGACCAACGGTTTCATCTTCGGCGAACTGTCAGGGTTCGTCGGCATCATCGCCTGCACGATATGCTATTTCGCCCTGGACGGCGACACGCGTCTTTGGCTGGTGGGGGCGGCGGCGTGCCTCGCCGTCTATCTCGCCGTCCGCCATTTCGACGACAAGAACAAGGATCGGACGGAGCATCTCGCCGCCCTGCTCAAGGTGTACCAAGACGAGCTGAAGGCATGGGAGGGAGACTTTTCGCCTTTCGAGACGGGAGAACCCTACCAGAATCCACAGCATCCCTACTCCTTCGACCTCGATGTCTTCGGCAAGGGATCGCTCTACCACCGCATCTGCCGCACCATTACCACAGGCGGATCCGATGCCCTCGCCTCCTTCCTCACCCCTACCGATCCCCCAAGCATCGGGGAAATCATGAGGAGAAGGGAAGTCATCAGAGAACTGGGCGAGGAGGAGAGCACAAGCTGGCGGATGGACTTTCTCGCCCTCGGGGAGAGAAACAAGAACCAAGTGACGGATGCCCCCAAGCCAACCTATTCCCAGTTGAACAATCTGCAAATGAGCATGGCGGCAGAACCTGCCCGCCAAGTTTTGGGTTACAGGAAGATAGACTCCGCTGCCGTGGCAGATGCCATGCAGAAAGTATCGGCGATGGAAGTGCCGGGCTGGTTTGGATCGAAGGTTTCGCTCGTCATCGGTTGGCTGTTGATCACCGGTGTATGCGGCAGCGTACTGCTGTCGGCATTCGGACTCGTGTCTGCCAACGTCCCCCTGTGGTGGGTGATGATACAGTACACCGTGGTGTTCGCTGTCTGCAAGCAGACCCTCAACAAGATAGACAGCAACGGCGGAAAGCTGCGCCACCAGCTCATCGCCTACTCGCAGATACTCCGCCTCATCGCCCGGCGCAGTTTCCGGAGCGAGCAGGGCAGGCAGATGCAGGCCTCCCTGGCCGATGCCCTGCCCTCCTTCGCCCAGCTGGAAGAAATCCTGAAGGCGTACGACCGCCGCGGCAATTTCCTCGGCCTCTTCTTTACCGATGCCTTCATGCTCAGCGACTTCTTCCTCGTGCGCCGTTTCCTGAAATGGAAGGCCACCTACATGATGAGGATGGAGGAATGGATGCACACCATCAGCGAGATGGATGCCCTCGTGTCGATGGCGGACTACCGCTACAACCACCCGGAGGCGACCGATGCGGAGCTGGCGGAGAAAGAGGACAGTTCCGCTGAGGACGATTCCGCTGTGGGCAGTCCCGAAATCGTCTTTGAGGGCAAGAACCTCTACCATCCCTTCCTCGGTGCCAAGGCGGTGAAGAACGACT
>CAVEJY010000099.1:0-1738 GCA_963616155.1 Acutalibacteraceae bacterium | reverse complement strand
AACGCCACCTTCCTGCTCAACAAGATACTGGAGAAATACCGGTAAAAACGACAACTTCACAATATTAGAAACGAACAATGAACGAAATCTTATTCCTGGCAGGCTTCATCCTCTTCATAGCCGCCATCTTGGTATTGGACATGCTGGTCATCGACCGCAAGGCTCACGTGGTCTCCATCAAGGAGGCGGGCACATGGACGGGCGTGTGGATAGGCCTCGCCCTCCTCTTCTCCGTCTTCCTGTGGTTCCACGGCGATATGGTGCATGGTATCGAGAACATGCAAGACCTCCAGGCTGTCGCCTCTCGCTATGCGGCACACCTGAAACTCAATCCCGACGACTTCGAGGCGAGCCTGCAGCAATACCGCCACTACATGACCATCTCCTACATCTCGGGCTACCTCATCGAGAAGACCCTCTCGGTGGACAACCTCTTCGTGATGATGATGATCTTCACGTCGTTCAGCGTGGGCAAGAACGAATACCAGCATGTGCTCAACTGGGGCATCCTGGGAGCCATCGTCCTGCGCTTCGTCTTCATCTTCCTCGGTGCCGCCATCATCAGCCGCTTCGACTGGATACTGCTCCTCTTCGGCGCACTCTTAGTGTACAGCGGCGTGAAGATGTATGTGAACCGCAACAAGAAGGAGGAAATCGACGTGGAGAGCCACCCGATGGTAAGATTCCTTTCCAGAACGGGCAGGATGCACCCGCAGTTCGAGGGCGACAGGTTTTTCCTCAGGAAGGGAGGCAGATGGCTGGTGACACCGCTCTTCGTCACGGTGCTGGTCATCGAGTTCAGCGACCTCATTTTCGCCTTCGACAGCATCCCCGCCGTCTTCTCGGTGTCGCTCGACCCCTATGTGGTGTTCTTCTCCAACATCTTCGCCATCCTGGGCCTGCGCGCCATGTTCTTCCTCCTTGCCGCCATCGCCGACAAGTTCCGCTACCTCAAGACGGGTGTCTGCGTGCTGCTGGTGTTCATCGGCGTGAAGATGCTCGTGCACGAGTGGGTGGAGATCGACGCCATCGCCTCTCTCCTCTTCATCGTGGCAGTGCTGGTGGTGAGCATCGGGGCCTCGCTGCTGGTGAAGGGTGAAAGGTAAATCTCTTTTGATTCCTGACATTTACAGTTCGACACTGTCAATCCTCAGTCTGAGCAAACCGGCGGGCACTCGTGCCTGCACCTCGTCGCCCGCCTTCTTGCCCAGCAGTGCCTGGGCGATGGGCGACTTGATGGAAATCTTGCCGCTGTGAAGGTCGGCCTCGTGGGGACTGACGATGGTGTAGGTCATGCAAAACTTGTTGCCGAGGTTGGTAATCTTCACCTTGCTGAGCAGTCCCACGGTGTCGCTCTGTAGTCGTGACTTGTCGATGACGCGGGCGTGTTCCAATACTCTCTGCTTGAACCTGATGCGCCCCAAGAGTTTGCCCTGCTCGCGCTTGGCGGCATGATACTCGAAGTTCTCACTGAGGTCGCCCTTGTCGCGTGCCTCGGCGATGGCGTCGCGCACGGCGGGCAGTTCCACGTTCATCATGTGCTGGAGTTCGGCCACGAGCTCGTCGTAGCCTTCCTGTGACATATATTCCATACTATTTTCTATCTGTTTTTGATATTATTTGTTTTGAAGTTATTTTTTTGCAGGTGTCAGGATAGCCTTCATGCCTCTATCTTCCAGTCCTCGACGGTTACATCGCCGTTCTGGGCATATATGCCTTCCAGGTAGTTGGGCAGGAG
>CAVEJY010000098.1:0-3859 GCA_963616155.1 Acutalibacteraceae bacterium | reverse complement strand
CACTTTCGACCTCTTAGGACTGAAGAGCGAGAAGGGTGCCAACAACGATGCCCGCGAGGAGGCTTACGGCAAGGTGGTGGATATGGTGCTCGACCTTCGTGCCAAGGCCAAGGCTGCCAAAGACTGGGCTACCAGCGACCAGATACGCGATGCCCTCGCCGGTGCCGGCTTCGAGGTGAAAGACACCAAGGATGGTGTTACCTGGAAGCTGAACAAGTAAAGAAAAAGCTTTTTTATTTTATATATCATCTATCAACAGCCCCTTACTAAACGTATTGAATAACAACACGTTTAGTAAGGGGCTGTTGATAGAAATATAGTCAGACCATCCATTTACCACGCCTCCAGTTTATCCGCAATCTCCGGCATCATCTCCTTCCTGAACACAGGGTTCTTCCCCTCTTTCTTCTGCCTGCGATAATCCTGGAGCAGGAAGACGGCTTGACGAGAAAGGAGTACGATGGCTACAAGATTGCAGAGGGTGAGCAACGCCATCGTGATGTCCGCCATACTCCATGCGAAGTCGAGCGTCACCACGGCACCGAGCATCACCATTCCCGCCACCGCCAAACGATAAGCGGGCACTCCCCATTTCTTCTCGGTAATGTATCGGATGTTGGTCTCACCATAATAATAATTGCCGATGATGCTGCTGAAGGCGAAGAGCCAGATCATCACTGCCACAAAGGCATTGCCCCAACTGCCTATCTCATGGGTCAAGGCATCCTGGGTCAGCTGGATTCCGTTGGAGGCGGTAACATCCACACCGCTCAACAAGATGATGAAAGCCGTGCAGGAGCAAACCACCAGGGTGTCTGTAAACACACCCAACGCCTGTATCAGACCTTGTTTTACTGGGTGAGAGACCGTTGCCACGGCGGCGGCATTCGGGGCACTACCCTCGCCCGCCTCATTGCTGAACAGTCCTCGCTTGATGCCCTGCATCACCGTCACACCCAATGTACCGCCCGCCACCTGGTTGAAGCCGAAGGCATTCTCCACGATGACGAACAGCACCTTGGGCAGGGCCGTGATGTTCCACAGCACCACACCGATGGTCAACACAAGATAAATGACCGCCATCACCGGCACGACAGCCGAAGAGAACTTCGCCACACGATGGATTCCTCCGAAGATGATGAGCAGGGTAAGCACGGTGAGCACGATACCCATCACGGTGGGGTCGAAGTGGAACGCCTTCTCCCAAGCCGCACAGATGGTGTTGCTCTGTACGGAGTTGTAGGCGAAGCCGAACGTCACCGCCATCAAAATGGCAAAGAGGGTTCCCATCCATCCCTTCCCCAGTCCATACTTCATGTAATAGGCCGGACCGCCATAGAATGAAGTCTCGCCCCTGCGCTTGTAGAGTTGGGCAAGGGTAGACTCGACAAATGCCATGGACGATCCCAGCAAGGCAAGCATCCACATCCAGAACACGGCTCCCGGTCCGCCTACGCTGATGGCAGTTGCCACACCTGCGAGGTTGCCCGTTCCTATCCTACTCGCCAATGCCACCACGAAAGCCTGGAAGGAGGAGATGTGCTTCACCTTCCCATCCACCTTTATCTCTTCAGACAGTTCATCGGGACCGATTTCCTCTGGCTGCACCTTGTCGGGATGCAGCAACAGGCGAATCATCTCCCGAATGAGACGGAACTGGACAAAGCGAGTGCGCCAAGTGAAGAAGAGCGCACAGCCCACCAATATAGTAATGACAATGTATGACCAAAGGAAGTCGCTGAACCGAACTGTTATCTCTTGTATGAAATCCATCTGTAGTATTTTCGTTTATGTATCTCTTTGTATGAGGGCAAAGGTACGGATAATTTTCCTAATAGGCAACTTTTCATAAAAATATTTGGCACTTTTGCTTTTATATCGTAATTTTGCAAACCAAGTACAAACAAGCATCATGAGACCGTTTATTACCTATACCATCCTACTCATAGCCATGCTCTTGCCGACGGCAGGGCATGGGCAAATCTGCATAGAAGAAGACTTGCGGAAACTGGACGTTGCCGTGGAACAAAGCCGGAAGTATGAGCTGGCGAAGCAGAAGGAGATTGCCCACTACCGGACGGCAGAGAGCAACTGCGTCACGACCATGGACAGGTATAATTTCCACGAGTCGCTCTACCAACAGTACCTCAAGTGGAACCCCGACTCTGCCGTTGCCCACGCAAGGCGATGCCAGAAGATAGCCACAGCCAATGACCTGCCCCAGCTTCGCACCAAGGCGGTCATACACGAGGCCTATGCCAAGGTGATGTGCGGCGAGCTGCTGGATGCCACCCGGCTCATCCAAACCATCGACCCCATAGAAAAACTGGACAAGGAGAACCAGACGCCGATGGCTATCTTGATGATGGAGTATCATCTACGCACCGACATGAGAGGCATTACAAACCAAGTGACCCGGAAGTGCCAGGACAGTTGGGCGCAGTATGGTGTCTATCTGCCGAAGGACAACTGGCGTTACTATTTCTATCAAGTCATGCTGACTCAGAAAGGCGACACGAAGATGCTCATCGGTATGCTGAATCGTAGCAAGCATCCCTCCTATGAGGCTGCCTGCGTCGCCGCCGCCATCGCCCGTCTCTACGTCTGCCGCAGGGACTACGACTCCTTCCACCATTACCTCATCCTCTCCGCCATCAACGACATCGAGTGTGCCAACCACGAGGCGCAGTCGCTCGTGCATCTCATCAACTCGCCCTACATCACCCTTTCCCCCGACCGTGCCTATAACTACGCCGCCGTATGTGCCGACAACGTGAAGTTCTTCAACGACCAGGGGCGCAGCCTCAACGTGGTCAGGGCGTACACGAAGATTACCAAGGCATATCGGGACGGATGGCTGCACCGCACCTACGTTCTCTACGCCATCATCGCCCTGCTTGCCCTTGCTATCATTGCCATTGTCTATCTGCTAAGAAAAGTGAGCAAGAGGAGGAAAGAGCAGGCGCAGTTGCTCAGTCAGTTGGCAGAGAGCAACAGTCAGTTGGAGGACATGATTGCCCAGCGAAAGGAGGCGCAGGAGGAACTGCAGAAGAGCAATGCCCTGCTGCAAAGGGAAATCAGCTACCACAACCGGAATTTCTTCAACGTCTACCTGCTCATCAGCAAATACATCACCGATGTGAAGGAGTTCAAGAAGAAGGTATACAACCTCATCACTGCCGGCAAGGCCGACAGTGCCCGCCGTGAGCTGCACAGCAACACCCAGACCGACAAGTACCTGAAGAACTTCTTCGAGCATTTCGACAAGGCATTCCTGCTCTCCCATCCCGACTTCGTGGATCGGTTCAATGCCCTCCTGCGTCCCGAAGCCCGGATAACGCCGGAGCAGGAGGACGCACTCACCCCCGAGCTTCGTATCTATGCCCTCGTGAGCATCGGCATCACCGACAGTGTGAGCATCGCCAAGTTCCTGCACTACTCCACGCAGACGGTCTACAACTACCGCCTGAAAGTGCGCCACGCCTCCTGCATCCCCGAAAAGGACTTTGCCGACACCGTGGCACATATGTATGACGTATCATCTTCCGTAGGGGGATCATTATAGACATTTTCCCCCATTATCCTTGTCTGTTTGGAATTTTATCCGTATCTTTGTCTTCGTGTAAGAGAAAGGCAGGGGAGCTTTCGCCCTTTACCCATCCCTCTTCACCTCCAGGAACGTGAACACAGAGAAACAACAACGCACCGCAGCAGCCGCCTTCGCCCGACGATGGGAGGGCAGGGGATATGAGAAGGGCGAGAGCCAGACCTTCTGGATAGAGCTGGTCACTGAGATATTCGGGGTGGAAAGTCCCTCCACCTTCATCACCTTCGAGCAGCAGGCGCAGCTCGACCATAC
>CAVEJY010000097.1:0-14334 GCA_963616155.1 Acutalibacteraceae bacterium | reverse complement strand
AGATGGAAGATGGTGCTGAGGTTCATGTTGACGGTGGAGTTCATCGACTGGAAGATGAGACCGTAGCCCAGCATCGCTGAGTCATGTTTCTCATCCATGATCTTTGATGCCTCGATGACGGGCTTTGCCGAAGAGTCGTTGCCGAAGATGCAACCCACCTCGTTCTCCCTGAGGTATTCGTCGGAGATGTCGGCTTGCTTGAAAGCCTGCAGACTTGCCATATAGGCATATTTTGCCTCCTCCGACATTCCGGCTCGGGTGTGTCGGTCGAGCATCTGTTTGGTGATGACGGGGTCTTCAACGATGCCGGTCAGGGCGGAACGGTAACCGTATTCCAGTCGCTCGGGCTGGATGCCGATGCCCGACTTCCCGTTATATAAAGAATCCTTGACGGTATCGAGGTCTGTACCCAAACAGGACCAGATGCCCATACCGGTGATTACTACTCTTCTTTCCATTGATAAAGCTATATCGTATTTGGTATTATAAAATCTGCATGAAAGCACTGGGTATGTACGCCGTACATGCCGTTATCAGTCCGTCTACCACCACTGCCACGCGCTGCTGTCCCTGGTATCTCGCCACCCTTCCGGTAACTCCAGCAAACGCTCCGTCGATGACGCGTACCAGTTGTCCCGAGGCAAACTTGGGAATCTCCGCCAGCGACATGATGGTGTTTTCGTTCTCTGCCGCGCAGATAATCTTCAGACTGTCTATCTGGTAGTCGGGAACTATCATGGGCTTCTTCTCCACCCTGTTGCCTACATGTGCGTGGCGACAATAGAAACGAAGGAAGGGGAGATTGACATTGTCGTAGACGAACGACTTGATCTGTTCTTCTGTGCCGTGGGCGAAGAAAATGTTGGGCAAGCGTGATTCCGTCACGACCTTGCGCTTGCCTTTTACCAGCTTGATGACGTTGGTGGTGGGATAGAAGGCGGTGATGCCCTTCGCCACCATATAGTCGTATGCCTTCTTCTCTCTTCCGTAGGTGGTTCTGAGGGCATACCAATGGGGGATGTCTGTCAGTCTCTGCTGCTGGGATGTCGTTCTGAAAAGAGCGTATCTGGTGGACACCCCTGTTTGGGAACTCGTGGCAGAATCGGAGCCTTGAGCTTCGGGGAGGACGTTGGAGGCAAATCCAGCGCAGGGAGCAGCTTCATGGCTTTCTCCTGGTGTGGGACTATCTTCCTGTGCCCACTTTTCTACCTTTTTAATCGGCATCAACTTTAATTCTAGACAGAATCAGCAGGAAGCGTCGGCACTTGAGTTGCACGCAAACTGCCGATTTTTCCGTGTGCAAAGTTATCATTATTTCTCCAAACTAAAGAAAGAAAAGAACATAAATTGAGGATTTTGTACTGATTTTGTCCGTTTTTTGGGACGATATTCGTTTCGTTGAGAGAATCTGGGCGTTCGTTGAATAAAGTTGCAGATGTCGGGAGATAGTCCTATCTTTGCATCAGGATTTGAGACAACAATCATTTGCAGTTTAAAACATATTAATAAGGTAATAGCTTATGAAACGAATCTTTCAAGATGCTGTCTTGGTTCTCTCCAGACGGATGAATCAGGCAAAGAGAATGATGTTTGTGGGGACAATGATGGTCTCCATGCTCATGGCGGTGGGGTGTTCCTCTGACTCCGACTTGCAGACGGGCATCAACACCGACAATGGTACGAACACCAACAGTGGTGGATCGGGAACAAACACCTCGGGATCGTCCACCTCGTACGACAGTTCCATTGAGGACCTGACGGGCTTTGACATCGCCATCGACAAGACGGCACTCTCGGAGACGGAATCCATCCCCACCGACGGTGACGAGGCGGAGGACTATATCGAGAACAATACCTTCTCCAACGAGGTGAGTATCGTCTTCGACGGCACCTCTGCCATCACTTCGGGAAGTGTGGATGGCGTGACGGTGAGCGTGAGTGGGGCGGATGTGATTGTCAACTCCTCCGTGAAGAACGTCTGCTACAACGTGAGCGGAACCACCAGCGATGGCTTCCTTAAAATATACAGTGACAAGAAGTTCGAGTTGAAATTGAACGGCGTGAGCATCACTAATCCCGACGGTGCCGCCATCAACATCCAAAGCAAGAAGCGCGGCTACATCGTGCTTGCCGACGGCACCACCAACACCCTTACCGACGGCACCAAGTACAGCGACGCTACCGATGACGAGGACATGAAGGCTTGTTTCTTCAGCGAGGGCAAGATGCTTTTCTCCGGCAAGGGAACACTTAATGTCTACGGCAACTGCAAGGCGGGCATCCGCAGCGACGACTATGTGTTCTTCCGCCCCGGCAACAATGTCTATGTGAATGCCACGGCGGGCAACGCCATCAAGGGCAATGACGCTATATATATAAAAGGTGGCGTGATCAACGTGGAGACCTCCGCTGCCGCCAGCAAGGGATTGAGCAGTGACGGACTGGTACAAATCGACGGAGGACGCACCACCGCCATCACCACTGGCACGGGCGAGTATGACTCCGACGAGCAGGATGTGAGCGGATGTGCTGGCGTGAAGGCTGACAGCATCTTCGTGATGAACGGTGGCGAACTCTATTGCAAGAGTACTGGAGCTGGTGGTAAGGGTATCAGCACCGACCAGACGCTGACAGTGAACGACGGTATCATCAAGGTGATCACTACGGGACAGCAGTATGTATACGGAAAACTGGACACGTCGCCCAAAGGTATCAAGAGCGATGGAGCGATGTACCTGAACGGTGGCTCCGTCATGGCTCGCTGCACGGGCGGCGAAGGTTCCGAGGGTATTGAGAGCAAGAGCACGCTCGACATCACAGGCGGTACGGTTATGGCTTACTGCTACGATGATGCCATCAACTCTTCCAAGGCTCTGACCGTCAGTGGCGGATATGTGTTCGCTATGGGTACCAACAACGACGGCATCGATTCCAACTCCACGCTGACTGTCAGCGGTGGTGTGGTGATAGCCTGTGGAACGACTACCCCGGAGGCAGGCTTCGATTGTGACGAGAACACCTTCACCGTTACTGGTGGTACGATGATTGGCATCGGCGGAACCACCTCTACCCCCACGCAGAATGTCTGTACGCAGCCTGTCGCCATCTTGGGCGGAAGCAGCATTTCCAACGGACAGTACATTACCGTGGCTGATGGCAGTGGCAACAATGTATTGGCATTCAAGGTGCCACGCGACTACACCCAGCAGGGCTACACTCTCTTGGTTAGCTCACCCAAGATGAGCCAGGGCAACAATTATGTGTTCTCATCCGGGGCAACGGTGAGTGGTGGAACAGACTTCTGCGGCTATGTGACGGATGCCACGGTGAGCGGTGGCACAGAACTGGCAACCATGACCCTTTCGTCGATGATTACTACCTCCAACTATAATGGTGGCATGAACGGCGGAGGTGGACAGCCCGGTGGTGGCGGTCAACCTGGCGGAGGACAACCAGGAGGCGGCAAATGAAATTTTTGTTTTCATACTATAAGTTTAGAGTGTTTTTATTAGGGAGTAATTTTTTTACAGAGAGTTTTTACGAAACCTAATCAAGTTTTCAAATCATGACAATGAATGCGTTAATCTCGAAGTTCCAACCCATCTCGCTCAGCGAGATGGGTGGAATCAGACTCATGAACAGGACAGACACCAAGTTCGTTGCCTCTCTTGACAAATTGCAGCAGCTGTTGCAGTTGGCAGGTGACGAATACAGGGTGCAAGAGATAGACGGCAAGCGCAACATGAACTATGCCACCGTCTACTATGACTCCAAGGACTACGCCCTCTACAATGCCCACCATGACGGTCATGCCGGACGGCAGAAGGTGCGCGTGCGCTCTTATGTGGACACGCACATGAGTTTCCTGGAGGTGAAGACCAAGGACAATCACGGCAAGACCCACAAGAGCCGCATCTCTGCCGATGACGCTTCTGCCGATGACTTCCTAAAGAAGAACCTCCGAATAGACCCGCAGCTCTTGGAACAAAAGATAGAGAACAGTTTCCATCGCATCACGCTCGTCAACAGGGCGAAGACCGAACGGCTCACCATCGACACCGACCTGGCGTTTGTCAATCTCTCCACGGGCTTGCGATGCTCCCTTCCACAAGTAGCCATCATCGAACTGAAGCGCGACGGTTTGCAGCCTTCGCCCATCCTCTCGATGCTCAGGCAGCTGCGCATCCACCCCAGCGGTTTCAGCAAGTACTGCATCGGTGAGGCACTGACCAACCCCTCGCTCCGCACCAACCGTATGAAACCAAGATTGCAGAGGCTCATGAAGGAGGTAGGCGGTGAGGCGGTGAAAACAGCAGAGTGCTAAATATTCAAGATAACTTTTAATCCCCAACAACAATGACCCACATATTAGACATGGCAGACTTCCTGCCGATGATAGTAAGATTCTTTCTTAACACCCTGGCGGTTTGGGTAATCACCCACTGGCTGTATTTCCCCAAGAGCCGCCGTCGTGAGTATTACTTCACGTTCATGCTCATCAGCATCAGCGTGTTCTTCCTCATTAACCTGTTGGGCGGTGCCAAGGTCAAGATAGAGTTCGCCCTCGGCCTCTTCGCCATCTTCGGCATCATCCGCTATCGCACGGAGTCAATAGCCGTGAGGGAGATGACCTATCTCTTCATGATCATCGCCCTGTCGGTAATCAACGGCTTGTCCTACAATCTCGGTTGGCTGCAACTGATGGCCGTCAACCTTATCTTCATTCTGCTCACCCTCGTATTCGAGAATGTCAAGGTGAAGGGAAGTATGGCAGTGAAGTTGGTGCAGTACGACCGCATCGAACTGATTAAGCCCGACCGCAGGGGCGAACTGATCGCTGACCTCAGGGAACGTACGGGACTCGACGTTGTGAGAGTGGAAATTGGTGGCATCGACTTCCTCCGCGACATGAGCGTCATCAAGGTCTTTTATTTTTCTGACGAGTCCAGTTCTGTCGACGCACAGATGAAGATACGGCAGGAGGAGTATATATAATAATGTATAATTAAGAATTAATAGTTAAGATGAGAATACGGATGTTTATTGCCGTTGTTTCGATGGCATTGACAACGGTGGCGCAGGAGGCGATGGCACAGTCCGACTTCGGCATTTGGATGGATGCCGGGGTGGAGAAGAAACTCGACAAGCACTGGACGCTGGAGGGCGAATTAGGGGCGAGAACCCGCAACGACTCCAAGGAGATGGACAGGTACAGCGCTGGCATCGGTGCCGACTACAAGCTCAACAAGTACCTGAAGTTCTCGGCGGGCTATAACCTGCTCTACGACCATCGAGGCGGCACACAGACCTACCACAAGGACGGAAGCGTGAACAAGATAACGCCTACCTACTGGTGGTTTCGCCACCGCTTCCTCCTTGGGGCGACGGGCAGCTACAACTTTGGCAACCTGGGATTCTCGCTTCGGGAGATGTACCAGTACACTTACCGTCCCAAGGCTACCAATAAGAAGTACGACACCGACACCGAGGAATGGGAAGACGTGAAGAGCAAGAGTCAGCATCTGTTGCGCTCCAGGTTGATGTTGAACTACCGCTGGAAACACACGCCGCTGACTCCCTTCGGCAGTGTGGAGCTGTACCACGGCGAGGACGGACTGCAGAAAGTGCGCTACACCGTAGGTTCCAACATTCAGCTCGCCAAACATCACAGCCTGAAACTCTATTACCGCTACCAGGACTTGCGGAGCGATGATGACGATGACTACGACACCCATGTGTTGGGAATCGGATATTCTTTTAAGTTCTAACACAATAAAAAGCCAACTTAAACGTTATTTACAATATTGAACGATATTAACATTACATATAGACATCTTATGGTGGTAGGACAGAAGAAAATGGAGTTGATCCTTTACTTGGTGCTGTGGGCAATCTTGTTTGCGGCACCAGTGGCAAGTGTCCTTGTGGGCGACGTGTTCTTCTCTTCTGCGACCGACACGGCTACGGCTTCTGCCCAAGCCACCAGCTTCGACTGGAACGGTGTACTGAACGCCTGGGGACTGTTGGCGATGTTCTGCGTCGCCTTCTTCCTCCACAATTTCCTGATTGCCCCGTTGTTGGTCTATGGCAACCGCAAGTGGACCTACGGTATCTCAGTGACAGCGTTGTTGGTGGCATTTGTTGCCTATCAAACCGTTTGCCGTCCCCATCATCCCGAGGCAAGGCCTGATGGAGGTCCCAAGCCGAAGATGGAGAGGACGGGGAAGGACATGACGAAGCCTGTCATGGCGCATGAACTTCCAGCCAACTCTCCTGGGCTCCGACCTACAGGCAGTCCCGGAAATCCGTTTGGCGGAGAACATAGAATACCGCCGACGGAAGGAGAAGGAATGCGCCAACCGCCACAGCCTCGTGGCGATGGTGGCGAAGGCCCCCATAGGAAAGAGATGGAGCCTCCCCGTGTCTTCGGCGGACAAGACTCCGTGGCGTTCATCATCATGGCTCTGTTGCTGGGACTGAATGTCTGCACAAAGTATTTCTTCAAGTCGCTCGACGACAAGAAGAAGTTCAAGGAACTGGAACGGGAGAACCTCAACCGGCAGTTGGAGTATCTGAAATACCAGATCAGCCCCCATTTCTTCATGAACACGCTCAACAACATCCATGCCCTCGTCGACATCGACCCCGAGCAGGCGAAGCACACCATCGAGGTGTTGTCCAAGCTGATGCGCTACGCCCTCTATGAGGGCAACAAGACGATGGCACCCTTGCAGAAGGAGCTCGACTTCATCAGTCACTACATAGACCTGATGAGAATCCGTTATACCGACAAGGTTCGCATCACCCTGTCTCTTCCGCCGATGGTACCCGATGTGCAGGTGCCCTCGCTCCTCTTCACCACCTTCGTGGAGAATGCCTTCAAGCATGGCGTGAGCTATCAGAAGGAGTCGTTCATAGAGGTGAGTTTAAGAGTGGATGAGGCTACGCAGGAAATCAACTTCTGTTGCAACAACAGCAGGAAACCTGCCGCGGAGGACAAGCATGGAGGTGTGGGATTGCAGAACGCCAAGAAGCGGCTCCAGCTGATCTATGGAGACGAGTATGAACTGACCGTCATCTCCAACGAGGAGGAGTATAGGCTGTTGCTGAGACTGCCATGCAGACAATGTTGAGAGTGTAGAATGAGGCTTGCGCCATTAATCACAGGAAATATGATCAGAGTATTAGCGATAGATGATGAGCCGCTGGCTTTGCGCCAATTGGCGGCATACTTGGAGAAAGTGCCTTTCTTCGAGTTGGTGGACAGTTGCCAGAGTGCCATCGAGGCAATGAGCGTGCTGGACAAGGATGAGGTGGATGCCGTCTTCATTGACATCAACATGCCTGACCTCAACGGGCTCGATTTCGTACGGTCGCTGACCCATCCGCCCCTCGTGGTCTTCACCACTGCCTACCAGGAATACGCCGTGGAGGGCTACAAAGTGGATGCCATCGACTACCTCCTCAAGCCTTTTGGCATGGGCGACGTGCTGAGGGCTGCCGACAAGGTGAAACGTCAGTTCGATCTGCTCCATACCGCCAGTCTCTCTCCCCTTGACGAGGAAGAAGCCCTGTTCTTGAAGACGGAATACAAGGTGGTACGCATCCTGATTCGCGACATCTGTTTCGTGGAGGGAATGGCGGAGTACCTGCGCATTCATCTTGCTGGGCACGACAAGCCCACGGTGGTGCTGCTCAGTATGAAGAAGATGGAGGAGCGGCTTGCCACACATGATTTCATGCGGGTACATAAGTCTTACATCATCAACCTGCACCACATCGCAGAAATCAACCGCAGCAGGGTGGTGCTCGACGATGGCCGTGACGTGCCCATCGGTGAGAGCTACCGGGACAGGCTCAACGATTATGTGAATAAGAAGTTTTTGGGAAAATAACTATAAAGGGCGGAATGTTTATTCCGCCTTTGTCTTTTTGTCAGCGAGATACATGCCCACCAAGATGCAAGCGGCACCAAGGAGGAAATAGGGCGTAATCTTCTCGCCCAACACCCACGATGCGAATATCATGGTGGTGATAGGGTTGAAGTAGACCCAGTTGGTGGCTTTCACCGCTCCCAGTTTGGCGATGCACCAGTTCCAGGTGAGGAAACACACCATCGAGGCGAGGCAGCCCAAGAACAGGAGGTTGCCGATGACCTGTGGTTTCGTGAAGACTTCCATGGAAGGCAAGCCTGGCACGAAAAGATAGTAGGGCAGAATGGTGAGCACACCGTAGAAGAATACCTTTCGGGTGATGAAGGCAGCACTGTAGCTTCCCGATACCGATTTCATCAGCAGGGAGTACACCGCCCAGCACATACAGGCAGTGAACGCCAAGGCATCGCCCACGGGGGAAAGGTGTAGCACAAACTGTCCGTTCAGCACCACGATGACCATGCCCAAGAAGGCAAGCAACGAGCCGAGAAGCTGGATGTTGTTGATGCGGGAGGACTTGTAGACGAGTCGTACCAGCAGGGTGGCGAAGAGCGGACAGGAGCAAACAATGAGCGAGGTATTGGTGGTGGTGGTGAAATTCATCGACTCGTTCTCGCTCAGGAAATAGAGCGAGCCGCCAGTGATGCCGAGCAACGCCATCTTCAACTCGTCCTTCCATGTGGCGGCGAAGAGCCGGCGGTGGTTGAAGATGACCATCAGCACATAGGCCACGATGAAACGCAGGGTGAAGATCTGTGCCGGGGAGAGTCCGTTCAGCATCAGTACCTTGGTGGAGACGAACGTGGTGCCCCATATCGCTACCGTGACGAATGCTACCAGATGATAGAGAAAATTGCTGTTGCTTGTCGGCTTTGTCATATATGTTTGTTGTTTTATCAGGAATTAATTCAAATTGACAAGATAATTACACGAAGAACATGACGATAATCTGTGCCACCACCACCCTGACGAACATTCCGAGGGGGTAGACCGTGGCGTAGCTGATGCTGGGCGTGTCGCCTTCTATCGTCTCGTTGGCATAGGTCAGTGCCATCGGGTTCGCCATACTGCCGCAGAGGATGCCGCAGATGCTGCCGAAGTCATACTTGCCAGTCTTCAGCACGATCAGTCCCACGATAATGACGGGCACTACTGTCAGCACGAAGCCAATGCCTACCCACATGAGACCCTCGGGTCGTACCACTGTCTCGAAGAACTGGCCTCCTGCGTCCAGTCCCAGGCAGGCGAGGTAGAGGGCAAGACCCAGCTCGCGCAGCATCAGTCCGGCACTGCGGGTCATGTACGATATAAAATGTACGCGCGGACCCAAAGCTCCGATAAGGATGCCCATCACGATGGGACCTCCGGCGATGCCGAGGCGCACAGGGGCTGACATTCCCGGCAGGTTGATGGGGAGCGTACCGATGGCAAGTCCTAAGATGATACCCAAGAAGATGGCGCCGAGGTTGGGCTCGTTGAGTGTCTTCACTGCATTGCCCAAGAACTGCTCCACATGGTCTATGGAGTCAGGGTCGCCCACCACTGTCAGTCGGTCGCCATATTGCAGTCGCAGGTCGTCGGTGGCAAGCAGTCGGATGTCGCCACGCACCACGCGGCTCACGTTCACGCCGTAAGTGTTGCGCAGTTGCAGGTGTCCGAGTATCTTGCCATTCAGCCCCGGACGGGTGACGACGATAACGCGGCTCTCCACCTTGGCATCGATGGCGTTCCAGTCCACCTTGTCATTGTTCCATTCCTTGTCCACCTTCTTGCCAAAGAGGATGGACATTGCCGGTACTTCGTCCTTGTTGGTCACCACCAGCACACTGTCGTTGGTGCGCAATACGGTGTCTGCCTGTGGTACGATGACCTGTCCGTCCCTCCATACACGGGAGATGATGAACTTGCGGTGGGTCATCATCGAGATCTCCGCTATCGTGTTGCCGTTGAGAGCCGGGTTCACGATGATGTACTGTCCGATGGAGGTGTGGTCGTCATCGTCGCCCTTTCGTATCTCCAGGTCCTGAGGTTTCACGAAGAGTTTCCTGAGCAGCATCATCGCTAAGATGACGCCCACCACACCCAAGGGATAGGTCACGGCGCATCCCAGAGCTGCCCCGCCGCTGGGCAGTCCCAACTGTTGCAGAGCCTGTTGGGCGGCACCGAGGGCAGGTGTGTTGGTGGTGGCTCCGCAGAGGATGCCCATCATGTCGGGCAGGCTCACGGGCAGCACCCAGCACAGCACCAAGGCGAGCAAGGTACCCACAAATATCACCGCCATGCTCCAGAGGTTGAGCGAGATGCCTTCTCTCCGCATGGAGCCGAAGAAGTTGGGCCCCACATAGAGTCCCAGCACATAGACGAACATCGTCAGACCGAAGCTTTCTGCGAACTCCATCATGTTGTGGTCTATCGTCACCCCGAAGTGACCCACCACGATACCGATGAAGAAAACGAAGGCTACGCCCAGCGAAATTCCCCTTACATGAACCTTGCCAAGGGCGAGACCCAGCGTGCAAATCAAGGAGAGGATGACGATGGCCTGCACCGCCGAATGTATGTTGACTAATCCATCAAACCACATGATTTCTGTCTGTATTTTAAATTCGGGTGCAAAGGTACAAAATTTTGGAGAAACGCCAATATTTATCCATCTTTTTTTCGTTCCCACAGGATTTACAATGGTGCATCACCACATGATGGAGAACGACAAACCGCAGACAACTGTGTTCATCCACTCTGCGCTTGCCCTATTGTGCGACGGCTGCAAATTGTAGTCTACGAAGAAGCGAAGACCGTATCTCTCATGGGGCCTGAACGTGGTGGACAAGCCACTGCCGAAGCAAATGCCATCCCGCGTCGCGACGGTTATCGTGCTAAGGTTTAGCTGGGGATAATGCACCCATCCGCAAAGCAGTTTGCTGCCCATCGCCCACCGCCGGGACAACGGCAACGAGAAATATCCGCCCCCGCATAAGGAGAGGGCATCAAACGTGTTGTCCTCCGCATGATTGCCGTTGGTGACGAGGGAAGTGTTGGACACCGTGAAACGGCCTCCAACTCCAAGATGACGGTTGAAGAAATAAGCGCCCTCTACGCCTGCGGAGGAACCGGAAGAGGTACTGAACGACGTGTTCTCGTCGATGTCATAATGGCTCAAGGATACATTCATCCCGACATACAGACTGAGGAACGACGGTTTGCCGTCCCTGCTGATATCGGGTGATGCGACGGGATAATGAATCCCTTTGTCCTTGAATATCAAGTCGCCTATAAGATATCCCAGTTCTGCGGAGAGGATGCCGATGCCGGCACCCGTCAATACATCGCTCAACCAATGCCTGTTGTTCGCCATTCTCATAAGTCCTGTTGCCGTGGCCACAGTGTAGGCGCCGATTCCTATCCACGGACTCCAGTGTCCGTATTCCTTTGTCAACATCGTTGCCGTCATAAATGCGGTGGCGGTGTGGCCGGATGGAAAGGAGCGATTGTCGGAACCGTCGGGACGCTCCACCCGGGTGGTCTGTTTCAAGGTATTCACCACGGTAGCCATCGTAATGGCAGAGAAAGCGTCCGATGCCAGCATTCTCCCCCATGAACTGCGCCCTTCCACGCCTGCCGCCTTTAGTCCCAGCATCAGGGCTGCCGGTGCATATTGCAGATAATCGTCGGTATGGTTGCGGAACTGGGGCAAGTAGTCGTTGCGCAGACTGCGGAAACGGTCGTCCTCACCCTTCGCTATCAGGCCACCCACGACAAGGGGGATTCCGGCACCTACCGTTCTATAGAACTTAGTGGACGAACCTTTGTCTGCAGGTTGCGACGTGGAAAGCGAGTCGCCAACTGTCGTGGCGCACAAGGCACTTGTATCCAAAAGGAACGCCGCAAGCATTACCCATATTTTGTCGTACATCATTATTTTGCTCTTGTCATTGTAAACATCATACGGCAAAGATAAGGGCAGAATTTGTGGAAAATCTGTAGACTCCTCAGAATTTCACGAAAAAAGTGTGATTCCCTTCCCTGTAGGCGTAGGCGATGGTCCATCCGTGATAGTCGCACACGGCCTTCACGATAGCAAGTCCCAATCCGTTCCCCTGTTTGTTTTGGGCTGGACGGTAGAAGCGGTTGAAGATGTGCGCAGCGTCGAGGGGCGGTTCGCCGGATGTGTTTGATACGGCCAGGGCACCTTCCTTGACAGTCAGGAGGATGCTGCCGCCTGTGCGGTTGTGGCGCACGGCATTCACCACGAGATTGTTGAGCATGCTCTCCAATAACGGGCGGTTGGCTGTTATCGTTATCTCCTGTTGGAAATCCTTGACGATGTGCAATCCGTCGGCCATGCTTTCGAGGAAAGGGAGAAGTTCTTCGATGAATGTGTTCAGCCGGATGCTTTCCGACTTGGCAAACTGTGCGTTGTCTATCTTTGCCAAGAGCAGCAGGTTTCGGTTGAGGCGCGAGAGGCGGGCGGTCATCTGGTAGAGGTCTTGTATGATGTGCGCCTGGCTCTCCGTCAGTTCCTGTTGTTGCAGCAGGAGGTCGAGCTTGCTTTGGAAGATGGCGAGGGGAGTCTGCAGCTCGTGGGAAGCGTTCTCCGTAAATTCCTTCTGCGCCCTGTAACTGCCAAGGCACTTGTGCATGAGTTGTTGCAGGGAGTCGTTCAGACGGTTGAACTCCCTCACATTGCTTGCCGGAAGGATGGGGAGGATGCCCTTTTCGAGGCTGAAAGTCTCCAGTTCGTTCAATGTCCGGTCGAACGGTGCCCACAGCTTTCGCGAGATGAAGCGCATGGTCAGCACTACGCCTATGCCCAGCATCGCCGTGATAATCACATACTGTATCATGACGCCCACCATGATGTCCCTCTCCAGGTCGGGCGTTGGGATGCCCCGTCCGGCCTGCACAGCCTCCACCAGGTCTTCCATGTCCTCGGCGTAATAGCTCTTGGTGAGCCAATAGAACAGGGGCATGGCGAGGACAAACAAGACAGAGATGCAGCCCACAAACTGCGTCATCGACTTGCGCAGGAGACTGCGCTGCTTCCGTATTTCACCGTTGTCCGTTTTCATACTTCCTGCCATTTATACCCCATGCCATATACATTCTTGATGCAGTCGTTGCATCCCGCCGCCGCCAGCTTTGCCTTGAGGTTCTTGATGTGCGTATATACAAAGTCGTGGTTGTCCATCATATCTGCCATCTCACCGCTGAGGTGTTCCGCCAACGCACTTTTCGACACCACGCGTCCACGGTTGCCGATGAAGAAAAACAGCAGTTCGTATTCCGACTTTGTCAGCACCACAGGCTCCTCGCCCACCCTGACCGTCTTGTCCAGCAGATTGATGCAGACACCGTTGCTCTCTATGACGTTGTTGGCCGAGAAACCGCTCCGCCGGATGACGGCATAGATGCGCATACTCAGTTCCGCAAGGTGGAAAGGTTTGGCGAGATAGTCGTCTGCCCCGATTTGCAGTCCCCTCACCTTGTCGTCGATGGAATCCTTTGCCGACACGATGATTACGCCTACGGGATTACGCCGCTTGCGTATGTCCTGCAGGATGTCGAGTCCGTTGCCGCCAGGCAGCATCAGATCGAGCAGCACACAGTCGTAGTCGTAGACATTCACCTTCATGCGAGCCTCGTTGTAGGTAAAAGCCTGCTCACACAAGTATTTCTCGCTGCTCAGATAGCTAACGATGCTATCCGAGAGCTTGCGCTCGTCCTCTATGATCAGTATCTTCATCTTTTCTCCACCTTATTTATATAGCATCACAATACTGCCTGCCGTGATGAGCAAGGCCCCGACAATCACCTTGGCATTGACAGGCTCCTTCAGGAAAAGGAACGACAGGCAGATGGTGAACACCACGCTCAGTTTGTCGACAGGTGCCACCCGCGACACTTCGCCCATCTGCAAAGCCTTGAAATAGAAGAGCCATGACAGTCCCGTGGCCGCTCCCGACAAAATCAGGAACAGCCAAGTGTGGCCCGAGATGCCCTTCAGTCCGCTCGCCTGGTTTCCTGCCAAGACGATGCCCCAAGTAATGAAGAGTATAATGGCGGTGCGGATAGCCGTAGCCAGGTCGGAGTTGATGTCCTTCACTCCCATCTTGGCGAAGATGGCCGTGAGGGCGGCAAAGAATGCCGAAAGTAATGCGTAATATTTCCACATGATTCTCTTGTTTTCTAAATATAACGCAAAAATAAGGTGAAATATTGTAGAAAATTTGAAGAAACTAAAATATAAAGATTTATAAAAGAGAAGGGACTGTGATAGGATTTTCAGGAGAAAAGTGTACCTTTGTGACTGAAATTCATGTAGAACGCTAAATATTAAGAAACAAGTATGGCAAACTATATTCGATTCGACTGGGCGATGAAAAGGTTGCTCCGCAACAAG